>CAYMLL010000112.1:0-21205 GCA_964390645.1 uncultured Planctomycetia bacterium
ACACACATCAACTTATACCTGACATGGGCCAGGCCGGGGGCCCATCAGCCCCCCCCCCTCCGGGGTCCGAAACACCCGCGGGGGGGGCGCGGCGGCGTCACCCGACTCGCCCAGCGTCCACCGGATGCGCGCACGACGCGCGTCGTCGTCCTTCGCGGTGCCCTCGAAGGGGCTCACGAGATCCGACGGCGGCACGGTCTTCTTCCACGTCTCGAGATCGAACGCATGGAGAAGCTCCTCCGGAAACGCGTCCTGACGGGCGTCGCCACGGCCGAAGGAGAGGTCGAGCCAGTCGAGGTTCTCCGTACGCTGCCTCTGCGTGATCGGTCCGTGCTGACCGACGCGCCACAGCACCCGGAGATTCTCCGGCTTGCCGAGCCGACGGTAGACGCTGCGCCCCTCGAGGTAGGCCTGCTCCACCGCGAAGGTCGGCTCGGACCCGTCGTTGTGTGCGGTGTGGATCAGACAGCGGCGCGGAGCGATGAGCCCTAGCCAGCCGTGGCTGTCGATCGGCAGCTCGTGCTCACGTCCGGTGAAACTCCGCAGGCTCGGAACAAACCACTCGGACGGAAAGTCTGCCGGCGCCTCGGCGCAGGTGTTGCGGGACGTGAAACGGTACGGCGTCGATCCGGGCGACCCGGGGCTGCGCGCGACGACCGAGGTGATGCGCTCGTCGAAGGCGGCCGCGATCATCGACTGCTTGCCGTAGCGCGAGAAGCCGATGATGCCGACCTGCCCGGGCGCGACCGCGTAACCTCCACCGTCAGCGAGCAGATAGTCCAGAGCACGACCCGCAAGCCACGCCTTCGTCGAGATCTCCGACCAGGTCGCGGTCGGATACTCGGCGCGAAACGTGCTCCAGACGCTGTCGTAGCCCGGAAAGTCCTTCTCACGATGGTGACTGTCGACCCCGGGGTAGAGGCAGACGATGTAGCCTCGCGACAGCGCCATCTCCGCCCACGGGATCTGGTAGTAGCGTGGCTGTGTCAGCAGGATGGGAAAAGGACCATCCCCCGACGGCACCAGTACCGTCACCTCGAAGGAGCACCGCTTCGGCGTATCGAAGGTCAGCTCCACCCGACGGCGGATCGACCCGTCCTCCGCACGTTTCTCGCCGAGCACCCTCCAGGACGAGAGTGCCGGCTTCTCTCGCGGCCAGGTGCCGACGAAGTACGTCTCGAGCAGCTCGCGGATCTCCACACGCCGCTCGTCCCAGTCCTCGGGGGACTCGACCCGGCGACCGTTCGCGAACTCGAGCAGAGGCGGCAGGTCGGCACGAGGTCGCAGGCTCTTGACCACACCGCTCTCCTCGACACAGACCGCGAAGAGCTCACGGCCCGTCGCGTCGAGCGCTCGCCCGACCAGCCGCGCCGGCGAGCGAGTCGAGTCGACCTCGACCTCGAGGAAGGAGCTCGGCACCCCGGCGTCGTGAAGAAGCGCCGGATGTGGCGCGTTCGCCGGGACGATGACGCTGCCGTGCATGGGCGATGTGATGAGCTCGAGAAGACGGTGCCCGGCAAGCTCCTCGACAGGATGCGCCAGGGCCCGACTGCGGTGGACGTCGCCGCCCATCAGCACGACGCCGGTGATGCCGTGCGCGCCGATGTAACGAAAGAGCGCATCGCGCTCGTGGGCGTAGGTCTCCCACTGATCCACCTTGTTGGGACGCGTCGAAGCGTTCCAGATCATGCCGCTGGCGAGGACCTTGAAGCTCGCGGTCGACACGCGCAGCTCTCGCAGTAGCCACTCCCACTGCGTCTTCCCGAGGAGCGTCGGCATCGAAGGGTCCACCGGCGAAGGCTCCGTCGCCGCGAAGTAGCGCGTGTCGATCAGAAAGACCTCGACAGCGCCGATGCGGAGCTTCGAGTAGACGCCGGTCTCGCCGTCGCCGCAGCTCGCGTTCGCTCGATACTCGCGAAAGACCCTCCGCGAGCTCTCCTTGCCGGGGAGCTTGCCATCGACGTCGTTCTTGCCGAAGTCGTGATCGTCCCAGACGCTGTAGTAGGCCGTCGAGCGCAACACCGCGGCCATCGGCTCGAAGGCCGCGAACTCGCGATGCTTCGCGCGCAGCACGTCGACCTTCGTCGAGTCGATGTAGGGCGTGTCCCCGAGGAGCACCACCGCATCCGGCGAGCGCTCCCGGATGCGCGCCCAGGTCGCGGCAGTCGGCTCGTCGGTGCGCGCGCAGGATCCGAAGACGAGGCGCACGACCGACGGCTGGTCGACGGCCTTGAAGGTCGAGAAGCGGAGATCATCGCCCGTGAACGTTCCGCCCGTCGGCAGCTCGATGCGGTACGAGTACCGCCTCCCCACGGCCAGCGACTCCAGGCGGAAGACGACACAGAGGTCGCTCTCGGGATCTGCGACGGCCATCGCTCGATGAACGCTCCCCGCATCCGGGTCGAACGCCACGAGAACATGCTCGCCGGCACTCGCGCAGCGCGCCCACACCGACGCGCTCGTCGGCGTCGTGTGTCCGATGAAGGGACCGTGCGTGATCCCGTCTCGATCGCCCGCGAAGAGCAGGCCGGAAGAGACCAGCCAGAGCCCGGTCGCGTACGCCAGGAGATTCCTCACCCCGAAGCCTCCTCTCCATCCTTCGCGGGCTCGTCCGCGTCGTCGCGAAAGAGACCGCCGAGCCGTTCCTTGACTCCCTTCGCGAAGCTCCTCGCCGACTCGGCGACGCCCTCCACCGTCGCTCCCGCGACGTTCGAGACGCCCGACATCGCGACGCCCGCGATGGCGCCGAGCCCGGTGCCGACCTTGCGCAGGATCTCCCCCGTGAGACCGACCGCGACCCTCTGGGTCGCCGAGACCGCACGCCCGATCGCCGAGCTGCGCGCCTCGACGTCCCAGCGCCGGAAGCTGCGGCAGCGCTCCTTCGTCAGATAGCCGATGCGGATGAGGACCAGCGCGTTCGTGATGCCCTCCACCGCGGGACCGGCGACGACACTTCCCGCACCGCCGAGTGACCTGGTGACGACCCCGCCGAGCGACTCGCTGACGTTGTGAAGATACGCGGCCGCGACCGTCGCCAGCGAGACATCGCGACAGACGGCGATCGTACCGAGCAGGCCGGGTCGACCGTAGTAGAGCGTGGCGAGGCGACTCGCGAGGCCGACCGACCGCCACAGCATGACGAAGGCGTCGAGAGTCCCGTTCGGCGACACCGCCGTACCCAGCCCGACGTTCAGGGCCTCGTGGTAGATCAGCTTCTCCGCCTTCGCGTCGACCTCCTGGAGGATCGCGGCCATCTCGCCATCAGCCCACGCGCTCAGCTCGGCCCCGAGCTCCCCGACCTGGTCCTCGCTCGCCGCGCGGATCTTCCTCGAGAGCCCCACGAGTGACGCACGCGCCGCGTCGATGGCGTCCCGCTTGCCCGCGAGCTCCGCGTTCCTCGAGCAGGCGTCGAGATAGCGCTCGAGGTAGCGTGCCTCCGCGACCAGATGGCGCCGGCGCAGATCGGCCGCGCAAGGGACCTCCGGCGGCTGGACCACCTTCGGCACCCTGAGGTACCGACAGGCCGGAACGACGATCAGGATCGCCGCGCCGAGGATGAGAAGGATCGCCAGCACGCCGAGCAGCGGGTGCACGTCGTGAGCCGCGCCGTGGAGCCTCACCGCCTCGACGACGAGAATGAGCACCAGGAGACCGACAACGCTGTACGCGCTGATCTTCACCCACCCGAGCCATCGGCTCAGCTGCTCGAACAACCCCGGCGGCGACGTGGATGCGGCGATCGAGGTCTCGGTCATGACTGGGCTCCCGGTTTCTCCAGGCTCTCTTCGCGGGTTCCGTGCTCGCTCAGGACGGTGTCGGCTCCGCGGACCACGGTGGTGCCCCGTCTCGACAGCACGCACCCTCCACGGCACGACGAGGAGGCTCCGAGCTCGCAGCGTCCGGAGCTCCGACGGACCCGGCTAGCGGGCGACGAATCGGACGCAGACCGGCGTCGGCACCTCGACCGAGTGACCCGTCGGCTCGAGCGCCCCGCTGCGCGGATCGACCCGAAAGACGACGACGACGCCGGTCGACTGGTTCGCGGCAAGCAGGTACGTGCCGGTGGGGTCGATGCCGAAGTTGCGCGGCGTCCTGCCACCGGTCTTCTCGTTCTCGACGTGGGTCAGCCGCCCGGTCTGCCGGTCGATCCGGAACACGGCGACGCTGTCGTGCCCGCGATTCGACACGTAGAGAAAGCGCCCCGAGGGATGCACCCGGAGCTCGGCGGTCGAGTTGCCGCCCTG
Organism: uncultured Planctomycetia bacterium; assembly: GCA_964390645.1. Lineage (GTDB taxonomy): Bacteria > Planctomycetota > UBA8108 > UBA8108 > UBA8108 > CAYMLL01. The sequence goes on from CAYMLL010000112.1 coordinate 4,245, forward strand.
GAAGCCCTCCGGCAGCGTCGACAGGGTCTCGATTTCCACGAGCACACCCTTCCGTGCGTCGTACGCGAACGCGGTGACGGTCGACGCCATCTCGTTGTTGACATACGCGAAAGGCCACGACGGGTGGAACGCGAAGTGGCGCGGTCCGCCGCCGGGTGCCACCGATACTCCCGACGGGTCGTTCGCCTCGAGCGTTCCTCGGGTGTCGTCGAAGCGATAGACGAGCACCCTGTCGAGACCGAGATCCGCCGCCATGGCGTAGCGGTTGGTCGGATCGACGTTGATCGAGTGCGCGTGCGGGGCCCCCTGGCGTCGCTTGTCGACGCTCGAGCCCTGGTGCTGCACGAAGGCCGTCGTCTCGCCGAGCGACCGGTCGTCCTCGATCCTGATGGCACAGACGCTGCCACCGTTGTAGTTCGCCGCCAGCACGGTGCGGCCGCCGGCGTCGACGACGAGGTGGCACGGCGCACCACCGCCGGACGACGTCTCGTTGATGAGGGTCAGCTCGCCCGTCGACGCGTCGATCCGGAAGGCCGAGACCGACCCGGCCTTCTGGCCCTTGAAGTCACCGAACTCGCCGACCGAGAAGAGGTGGCCGCGATCCGGGTGGATCGCCAGGAAGGACGGGTTCCTGGCCCTCGCGGCCAGACCGCGACTCTTGACCTCTCCGGTCGCCATGTCGAGGTCGAGGAGGTAGATCCCCTCGCTGCCGGTGCGGCCTCCGGTGTAGGTGCCGATGTAGACATCCATGCGTGTCGGCCCGTGTGTGCAGGATACGAGGCCGCACAGCGTGACGAGCAGGACGGCGACGGTTCGAGCGGATCGCATGCGGGTGGCTCTGCTTTCTTCGACTTGTGGCGACACCGATGGTGTCGACGGGTTGACCGGCTCATCAGCTCCCGCGGCGCTTCTTCTGCCAGGCGCTGAACCAGTCCTTGATGGCCTGGATCTGCTCCTCCCTCTGCCGTCCCCTCGCCCCGGGGTCGAAGGGCGGGACCGTCTCGCTGAAGTACGTCTTGAACGACTCGTAGGCGAGGAGGCGGACCTCGGCGGAGTCGTGATCGAGGTCGCGAAAGAAGTGGGGCAAGGCCTTCTTGACGCCGATTCGCGTCAACGCCCATGCGGTCGTCCGCTTCAGCGGCACGCTGCCCAGGTCGTCCTGGTACCAGTCGAGGAGCTCCCCCGACATCTTCCTGTCGCGCTTCGTGCCGGCCGCGACCACCTTCTGCCAGCGCTCGTGCCACGTCTCGAAGAGGCCCGGATCCCCCGACTCGACGCCCGTCACCAGCGCGAGGTGCTCACGAAAGACCTTCTCGAGCCGGCTCGTCGCCGCAGACTCGAGCGCGCGCGAAAGCTGCGGAACCAGCTCGCCGCGATACTGCTCGGGATAGGCCTCGACGATGTCCCGGAGAAACTTCGCCAGCTTCACGGAAGGCCGCTTGCGAAGAACGTCGAGGATCGTCGGATAGTGGAGGCTGGTATCGATCGACGGCAGGTACACCCACTCGCGATCCTCGGCGGTCTTCGGCGTGGCAGCGCGGCCGGTGACGACGATGCCGCCGCCAGCGTCCCGCGTCAGCAGCCTCGTCGCCCGACGCAGAATGAGGAGCGCGAAGGCGGTGGCGACGCGATCCACCTCGCCGTGCTTGCCCGTCCCCTTCCACGACCCATCGGCCTGCTGCTCGGCGACGAGATGACGCTTCGCCTCGTCGTACCAGTCGTGGGGACCGAACTTCTTGACGCCACCGATATCCGCACACTTCTCGAGGCTGTAGAGTCCGTAGTAGGTCTCGGTCAGGCTCCAGTTGCCCATGATCCAGCCGAATCCGTCGCGAATACCCGCGATAAGGGCCTTCCATTCCCCGTCTCCGGCTCCCCGCTTGAGGTTCTCCCGGACGATGAGGAGCGACGAGAGTCCGGCGCACGTCATGTTCCACGACGCCCCACCGCTCTGGTAGTTCCAGCCGCGTTGACGAACCGTGATGTCCTCGGTGCCGATCACGGGATCGTCCTTCGGGACGATCGTACGCGGCCTGACAACCGTCTTGCCACGGCCGCCGGAGCGGGCCGCGGCGCCACGCTTCGGGCCGGCTCTGCCCGCTCGCACCAGCTCGACGCGATCTCGCCGCCCTCGCTCCTCCTCGGGATCGAGAGTCAAGCGATCGGACAGGGTGGCGCCGTTCGTCTCCTGCTCCTTGAGGAAGTGGCGCTGGATGCCCTCCCAGACCGATCGTGGCACGCGGGCACCACGCCGCGCGCCGATGCCGATCGCCAGGACCGCGAACTGGCTGCAGGAGTTGTCGAAGTCGGGACCGGGTCCGTAGCGCCACGCGCCGCGAGCGTTCTGCATCTCCACCAGCGCCGCCGTCGCGCTGTGAAGGTAGGGCAGGAAGCGCTTGCCGAGCGTCTTCTTGCCCTTGAGAACGTCACCCGCACGCCCGGGGTTGGACAGCAGGTAGTCGGTCTCCGCCTGCGCGATCGCCGCATCGAGCGCGAAGATGTAGCATGAGAGAGTGTAGGTGTTGCGCGACTTCCTGAGGCCCTTGTTGAGCTTCGTGAAGTTCGTGCGCATCAGCGGGTGCTCCAGCGGCACCCCGGCAACGACGAGCGCGTACGTCTCGAGCGCCATCGAGCCGAAGGTGTGCGGGCCGAAGGGATTGGCCTGAACCTGACCGAGAAGGTACTTCACCCCCCTGTCGATGGCCCTGTCGGTCGCCGCATCCGCGGCCGCGCACCGTGCTGACGGCAGGGGCAGCAGAGGCATGACGACGAGAAGAGCGAGGACGAGAGAACGCCGCGAGAGCGCTCTGGCGCGATGACGCATGGGTGGTGGAACCTCGCCAGGCCGGGTCAGCGGGGACTCGAGGAGCCGTCCGGAAGCGCATGGACGGCGCCCTCGGATGCTGTATCGTATGGCGAATTGCTCCACGGTCACAGAACCAATCCGGGCCGACCCGCATCCGGGCCGACCCGTCTCCAAGACCTCACAGGGCCCCGATGAAGATCCGCCAGATCAGCGCGTACCGGGTCGAGCTTCCGCTCCACGAAGGCAGCTACAAGTGGTCCGGCGGCAAGAGCGTCGACGTGTTCGACAGCACGATCGTGCGCGTCGAGACCGACGCCGGCGTCGTTGGACACGGCGAGGTCTGTCCTCTCGGTCCCTCCTACCTGCCGGCGTACGCGGCCGGAGTGCGCACCGGAATCGGCGAGCTCGGTCCGCACCTCCTCGGTGCCGACCCGACTCAGCTTCTGACGCTGAACCGGCGCATGGATGCGGCGCTCAAGGGACACCCGTACGTCAAGTCGGCGATCGACATCGCCTGCTGGGACATCCTCGGCCAGGTCAGCGGTCAGTCGGTGTGCACGCTCCTCGGCGGGCGCCACAGCGACGACTTCATCCTCTATCGCGCGATCTCGCAGGAGGCGCCCGAGGCGATGGCGGCCAGGGTCTCCGGCTACCGGGCCGAAGGCTATCGCAGGTTCCAGCTCAAGGTGGGCGCCGATCCCGAGAGCGACATCGAGCGAATTCACGCGGTGGCGCGGGAGCTCGAGCGCGGGGACCTGCTCGTCGCCGACGCCAACACCGGCTGGCTCCCCCACGAGGCGGGGCGCGTCGTTCGTGGCGTGCGCGACGTCGACGTCTACATCGAACAGCCCTGCCTCGGCTACGAGGAGTGCCTGACAGTCCGCCGACGCACCGACCACCCCTTCGTCCTCGACGAGTCGATCGACGGCGTGCCGCAGCTCCTGCGCGGCCACGCCGACGGCGCGATGGACGTCGTCAACATCAAGATCAGCAAGTTCGGCGGCCTGACCCACGCCCGCCAGGCGCGGGACCTCTGCGTCTCTCTCGGAATCGCCATGACGATCGAGGACAGCTGGGGCAGCGACATCACCACCGCCGCGATCGCCCACCTCGCCCACAGCACGCCGACCGAGCTGCTCTTCACGTCCACGGACTTCAACAGCTACGTCACCGTGAGCACCGCGGAAGGCGCACCCGTGCGTCGCGATGGCCGCATGGCCGCATCGACGGCGCCCGGGCTCGGTGTCGAGCCACGCATGAACGTGCTCGGCGAGCCCCGGGTCTGCGTCTCCTGAGCTGCGTCTGCTGACCCACATCTCCCGGGCTCCGACAGAATGCCCTCTCGGGAGTCAGGAGGGGTTCTGCGGCCCGTCTTGCGACGACTCGTCCGCCGGATCGTCGGGCGCTCCCTGGGCTCGCACACCGAGCAGACGTGCCCCGAGGATCGAGAGCGGCACCGCCGCGAAGCTCAACAGCGCGCCCATCTTCACCGCATCCTGGGCCGGGTGCCCTTGCTTGAACGCCACGCCGGCGACGAAAAGCGCCACCGTGAAGCCGATGCCGGCGACCAGACCGACGACGAGCAGGTGACGGTGATTCATCCCCTGCGGCAGCTGTAGCCCGAAGAGCCTCTCCCCGAGCCAGCCGAAGAACGAGATGCCGAGCGGCTTGCCGATCAGGAGCGAGATGACGACGAGCCACGTACCCGTCCCCATCGATGAGAAGAGAACTCCCGCGTTCACCAGGCCGAAGAGGCCGAGGATGATCTCCACCGGGTTCTTGAACCAGTGCTCGAACTCGTTGAGCGTGTCCTCGCGCTCGAGCTCGTTGCGGGCGAAGAGCCCGAGGTCGGTGTGAGCGTGCGGCAACGTCGGGATGATCGGCAGCAGACCGAGCGCCGGGTGGATGCCCACCTGGTAGAACGAGAACCAGCTCAGCGTGCCGGGAATCGCGAGATACCACCAGAAGCTCTGCAGCCGCAACCGACGCAGAGCGAAGCCGCCGAGCACCGCGACGAGCGTCAGAGCGAGCCACTCCGCGTGAATCGTATGCTGCGGATAGGCGGTCGCGAGCACGATCAATCCGCCGGCATCATCGGCGATCGCCAGCAGCAGCAGGAAGGGTATCGCCACGTGCCCCGGCCCGAAGATGAACCTCGCCACCAGGTAGCTGAACGCGATGTCCGTCGCCATCGGCACCGCCCAGCCGCGACCGAGATGGTCCATCTCGGCGGTGATCCCGCAGCCGAGAAGATAGAGACTCGCCGGGCCGACCTTGCCGCCGTGCGGCGCGAGGAGCGGCATGGCCGCCTTGCGCGGGTTCGAAAGGGGACCGCCGGGTAACAGCGCCTCCCAGACCTCCTTGCCGGCGATGGCGAAGAAGAAGGCCATGAGGACGTCGTCGATGATCACCTTGAGCGTGAACGAGTGGTGCAGACGGACGGGAAACAGACGGTGGCCGCCGCCGGAGTCGTGCGCGCCGTGGTGTGCCTCGCCGCCGGGGAAGAGACGAGTGTCGAGGAACTCGAGATAGCTCGCGTAGGCGCCCGGGACCGGGATGTTCGCCCACAGAAGCGCGATCACGGCGCCCGCGATCAGGAAGACGGAGTTCTCGAACAGGAAGCGGCGCAGGCCGCTCTGATGTTGCGCTGCCATGAGACCGACGAGGTATACCAGCTCGACCCCGTGTTGAAAACCCGCAGCCGGGCACTGACGTCGACGCCGTCGCCACCGATGGGTCAACGGACGCCGGCCGACGCCCTGACAACAACACTGTCATCATCAAGATCTCTGTCACCCGACGGCAGGCAAACATCGACAAGGTTCTTGTCGATGAGGCCGCCGCCCGGGCCCCGGGCCGTCACCGCGTCCTCCCCGGGAACGATGGCACGAGATGTGTGTGGTATCCCTGCTGAAGCCTGGATTCCCGGACCGGGGACGCCGCGAGGGCGGCCGGCCGGCAGCGTGAGGACGGGCTCGGAACGAAGTCTCGAGACGGGTGTCGGAAGGCCCATTGTGCCATGACTGGTTGTTACGGTACGGACACAGGCCCGACGTTCACCGGGCCTTTCGCACCTGTCACGAGCTTCTGGCCGAGCTTCACCCGAGGCCCCAGAGCCGGGTGATTCCCCGAATCACGAGGTCATGAAGCCGCCTCCGCGAGGGGCGCGCTCCCGCGCACCCCGCCCCGCGGGGCCCCCCCCCCCCCGCCCCCCGCCCCCCCATCCCCCTATACCGGTGGTCATCACGCCGCGGCCGCGGGGGGGTTTGGCCGGCTACGGGGGACGGGGGGGCGGCGCCGCGCGGCGCCCCTCGAACGCACCCCTCCGGGATCCGGGCCGCTCCTTCCGCACGGCCCCGGCGCCTGAACGGGCCGCTCCCGACCTGGCGGAGCAGCGGGCCGGCGACGTCCTGACCGCGGCGCTCCGCGGAGCTCTCACCACGCGGTGAGAGCCGCGTTTGCGGTTGGCGCCGGTTCTTGATGGCACCGGTTGTGCATCCACCTGGAGAATCGGATGCGCGGACGCCTCCTCCCCGCCACCCGCCTCGAGCCCCGCGGTCGAGTCCGGGCCGCGGCGCAGGGCGCCCCCGCACCTCCCTCCGTGGGATCCGGAACGCGCCCGAGACGACCATCCCGCTCGGATCCGGGTCTGGAAAGCTCCCGAGAGATCGATGTCGCACGCCGCCAAACCCAGCACGGCCGGACCGCGAGAACGCCTCGTGCAGCACCTTCGTAGAGGGGGGCGATCCTCCCGCTCGACGGCGCCGAACCGACGACTCCTTGCGGCCGTGGGGTTGACGGTCGCGCTGATGCTGGCGCTGTCGCCGTGCCGGGTGAACGCTCAGGACGAGGAAGGCGCGGGCCCGCGGGGAGACGTTCTGGCGGGCGACACGATCGAGGTCGACGCTCTCGACCACCCCGGCGTGCGCTACGACCTGCCACGAACCGGGAACGACCTGCCCGCGTCCGGCCTCGGTCACGTCGTCGCGAGGGCCGGCTTTCTCAACCGTGACCGCTTCGCGGACCTCCTGATCGCCGCGGACGGTGCCGGAACTGAATTCCCTGGACGGGTCTGGGTCCTCTTCGGAGGCCACTCCGCGCGCTCCTCGACCCAGTCCCTGGGAGACCTCGGCCCGGGTCAGGGGACACGTCTGCGAAGCGGTCTCGACGGCCCGGATCGCTTCGGTGCCTTCGTCAGCGGCGCCGGTGACGTCAACGACGACGGCTTCGACGACTTCCTGATCGGCATGCCGTCGCGTCTACACCCGAGCCTGGAGCGCGGCGGCGTCTACCTGCTCTTCGGCAGCCAGCGCACGCCGGGAGACGTCGACCTCAGCGACCTGCGGCGCGTGGGGCTGCTCCTTGTGGCGCCTGCCCAGCAGGCTCTTCTCGGACTCTCGGGCGCCGGGATCGGTGACGTCAACGCCGACGGAATCGACGACTTCGCTCTCGGCATTCCCGACGCCATCGTCCCCGGCCCGGACGGCCCTCGACCACGCGGTCGTGTCGTGGTGATCTTCGGCGACGCCCGGATGCACCTGCTGGCCAACAACCGGGTGCCGATCTTCCCGATCGACGATCTCACGGCTCCGCTCGGCGTTGTCATCGACGGCGCTCTTCCGCTATCGGGCTTCGGCCACGCGATCGCCGGTGTGGGTGACCTCGACAGCGATGGTGTCGACGACTTCGCCATCGGTGCGCCGCTTCACGGCCGTGACGCCAACCCCGGTGGCGCGGTCTTCGTCATCTTCGGCGGCGCCCACCTCGACAACGGCGCTCCGGACCTCGGCGAGTTCTCGCCGGCAAACGTTCTGCGCATCGAGACGCGTCAGGCAGACGCCCGCCTCGGCGGCGTGCTGACCGGCGGACGCGACGTCACCGGTGACGGCGTCGACGACCTCGCGCTCGGCGTCGTCGATGCCGCGCGCGACAACATCACCGGCGTCGGTCTCGTGGCCATCGTCGCCGGCCGCGCCAATCTACGGGACTCCCGCAGCCTCGGTCTGGCGAACGCCGACTTCACCCTCTGGGGTCGTCGCGGCAGCGAGGCCGGCGCGGCGGTCGGCTTCGTGCCGGACCGCACCGGCGACGGCGTCGCGGAGATGCTCGTCGGAGCGCCGGCGCTCGACGAAGGCCGCGGGCGGGCCTACCTCGTCCACGGCGGCGAGGCGCTCGAGGACGAAATCCTGCTCGACGAGCTGAGCCCGGGCAGCGGCAAGTTCTTCACCCATCGTGGCGCCGGGCGACCGCAGCTCGGGCGCGTCGTCGCCGGCATCGAGGACCGTGACGGCGACGGGAGCGGGGAGATCATCCTCGGCGCACCCGGCTTCCGTCCGAACCGCGACGACAACGTACCGCCCGGCGGCGCGGTCTACGAGATCTACTCGGCCGCCGCCTCCGAGTCGGGACCCCGCAACCTCGGCTGCCGGCCGCTGTCACGCGGCCGTGTACGACTCTCGTGGACGTTGACGAGTCGCGCCGACAGTCTCCAGATCCTGCGCTCGGACGGAAACGGCGAGCTGCGCGTCATCGACAGCGTCCCCGGCGATCTCCTCGTCTACATCGATCCGCAGCCCGGCGAAGGCGAGCACCGCTACGCGATCCAGGCAAACGACGACTCGAGTCTTCGCTCCGGCCCGTGCACCTTGCAGGTCCGGCCACTGGGAGTCGAGTCGGTCCAGTGCGAGCGCGTGCCCGGAACCCGTCAGATTCGCGTCGGCTGGACCTCGCGCGACTCGCAGTTCCTGACGATCAAGGTCGATGGCGAGGTCGTCGAGGGCTTCGAGAGCGTCCCGCCCGCCGTGTCGAGCGTGCTGCTGACTCTTCCCGACCAGAACGACGCCGCGGAGCCCTACCTGATCGAGGTCTGCAGCCGCGACGACTCCGATCACGGCTGCGCCGGCTGCCGCATCGCTGTGCCCCGACTCGCGCTCGAGCGCGTGACCGACTTCGTCTGCCGCATCGACCCGAACGATCGGTCGCACGTCGAGCTGTCGTGGACATCACCGCGCGAGTACGACACGTTCGAGATTCTGCGCAACTCGGTGCTCATCGCGCGAGTCTCCGCAACGGATGCTGGCGGCAGCTTCGTCGACCCTGACGTTCCTCGCGCCGGCCGGCTCAACTACGGCATCCGGGGGCTAGTCGGACGCACCCACCCGGGTCCCGTGTCGACCTGCGCAATCGACGTCCAGCCCGACCCGACGACGCGCATCTCGGGTCACGTCGTCTTCGACGACAGGATCTCGACGCCGGTGCGCCGCGGCGACGTCTTCGTGTACTCTCGACAACGCGGCGGCGAGCTCGTCGGCGTCGCCAGCGTCACGCAATCCGGCCGCTTCTCCGTCGCCGTCGACCTCGAGAACGACGCCTACGACCTCGAGTTCCGCGCCGCCTTCGTCGACTCGCGCGACGAGCTCCGCGAGGTTGACGTGCTGCCGATCTTCAAGGACGACACAGGGCGGCCTGCCCTCGAGGACTACACCCCCGGCGAGCTCTTCGCCTCCCTGTCGGAGGTGACGGTCGATGCTCGGGGCGATCCCGAGCTCCGCGTGGCGCTGCCGATCATCGCGGTGAACCCCGACCGCAGCGGCGTCGACCGCTGGAGGGGGCTCCGGAACCGCTTGGTCGACACCGATGGCTCGCTCCTCTTCGTGTCGGCGACGACCGGCGGCGTCGCCAGCGGAGCGATCCGCATTCGACGCGATCTGCAGAACGCCCGCGACGTGATGGCACGGCAATTCGGCAGCGTCCCCGCTCAGTTCGACATGGCCGCGTTCGGCTTCTCCGGGCTGGCAGCCCGTCTGCACGTGCACACCTCGGAGACTTGCGACGTGCGACGTCTGGTCCTGATCGGTACGCCGAACCTCGGCACCCCGCGCGCGCTCGTCGAGCTGCGCTCGGATGCCGGAGCGCGTCCCGGCCCCGGGGGACACGACGCGCTAACGGACCTCCGCTACAGGGCTGCCGACGAGCAAACGATCCAGTTCCTCGGGCTCTTCAACGACCGCGTCTCCCGGGCCTGCGGAACCGTGGTCCACCTCATCGCCGGTGTCGGCGGCCGGTCGGAGCTCGACGGCGTGCTCGGCTGCGACCTCCACGACGGACGCGTCTGCGTCGAAAGCGCCCTCGCCGAGGACATCGCCGTCGGGAACTTCGCGAGCACACGCCTGCACGAGATCGACGAGGATCACGCGGCGCTCGGCCGGGGTCCCGCGTCACTCGACCTGCTCCTCGATGGCATCGGCCTCGGCATACCGGTGGCACTCGCCGGCGAGGCCGGTCGAGCTCCGGCGCCACAACAGCGCGGTGCCGGGTTGGGCGGCGACGAAGGTGAAGGCGGCGGCGCCGGCGATCTGCCGACCGAGCCCCTGTCCCTCGGCAAGGTGACGCACGGCGACATCGGCCCCGGTGACGAGGGCAGCTACTTCTTCTCGTCCGACACCTCGGGCTCGATCATCATCATCCTCAACGCCGAGGATGAAGGCTCGCTCGACTTCACCGTCGTCACCCCGGACGGCACCTTCGTCGACAGCGCCAACGCGGGCAACCACAACGCGGTCTACGTCAGCTACAACGACGGCGAGGGCAACCTCGTGCAAACCTACAAGTTCCTCGCTGGCCAGGTCGGCTCCTACGAGGTCGCGATCTCCAGCGACACCGAGAACCCGTTGATCCGGTACGTGCTCGAATTCCACCTCGACAGCCCGGTCAAGCTCCACGGCGAGCTCGACGACTCGGATGTCGAGCTCGGATCGACGCCACTGCTGACGACAGAGCTCCTCAACGCGCAGCTCGTCCCACCGGAGCTCGTCCTCGAGACGACCGCGCGTCTCATCCGACCGGACGGCGGCCTCGAGCTTCTCGCGCTCGCGGACGACGGCCAGGCCGGCGACGACGTGGCGGGCGACGGCATCTACAGTGCGGTGCTCCCGGAGACGACACAGCCCGGCTACCACGTCGTCGAGGTGCAGACGAACGACGGGGTAGACCCCACCTTCGAGCGTGCGGCGACGCTGCAGCTGCTCGTGCGCTCGGATCTCGCGTCTCTGCGTCCGGACTTCGACTCCGGCGCGAACGATCTGCCGGACGGTGACGGTGACGGCGGTGGAGCCGGCGAAGAGGGCCTGAAGGAGAGCCTGTGGATCGCCGGCAGCGTCGAGTCGACGCGCGGTGGGAGCCTCGTCGTGCTCGGCTCGCTGACGGACCAGGACGACAACCCGGTGGCGCAGTCCGGCACGATCTTCTCGCTCGAGAGCGCACGTCCCGCGGACTTCCGCATCGACTTTGACGGCTACGAGATCTTCGGCTCCGAGCGCGACGGCCCGTATGTCCTCAGGGACATCGAGATCCTCGACGCCGGCGTCGGGTTCGTACGCGCGGACCTGCTCGTCGATGCGCACACGACCTCCGGGTTTCTCTGGTCGGAGTTCAGCGTCGAGGGAGGGCTGCCGTACCTGCGCGGCGATGCCAACGTCGACCAGCAGGTCGATCTCAGCGATACGATCGTCGTCCTCGAGGCCCTCTTCCTCGGCGGCGACCCGGACGAGATCCTGCCCTGCGCCGATGCCGCCGACAGCAACGCCGACGGCGAGGTCGATGTCAGCGACGCGGTCGAGATCATCAACTTCCTCTTCCTCGGGCTCTCCCCGACGCTCCAGTACCCCTTTCCGGAGTGCGACCAGGGGCTCGTGAGTGGCTGCCACTACTATCCTCATTGCCGCTGAAGACTGGGCCCAGAAATGCCATGACAGGGCTTGACAGGGGGACGAAACTGACCCTATCGTGAGGCGTTGTTCGGGTCGGGAGCTTGCGCCTTCTCGGTTGGACGGAATGGACAGGGCGGGAAGGCGTTCCCGGCAGCTTCAAGGGTCTGGTCGCGTTCTTATCAACAGGAGGGTCGGTGATGCGTACTCCGCTTCATCTCAGCGTACTCTGTGCTCTTGTTTTCCTGACGGCGAACCCGGTATGGGCGGACTTCTCGTCAGTCGAGCGTGGCGGAACCTCGACCCGGTGCGCGCCCGCAGTCTCCCCGGACGGCCTCGACGAGGATGTGCTGGCGTTCTGCGACCGCGAGCACGAGTACAACGACATCCCCAAGGCCCTCATCGGCCTGCCGTACGTCATCGTGTCGAACAGTGACAAGACCCAGGCCGACTACTCGCTCGCCGTCACGCTCGACACCGACGGCGTGATCCTGATCTTCCTCGACAACCGCATCCCCGATGGCGACAACCTCACCCCGGCGGCTCCGGGCGGCGGCGTGATGGACTGGGTCGTGACCATGGGCTTCACGGACACGGGCTTCGATATCGGCGTCGACGAGAGCGGCGACGGGATCATCAACCAGACATCCTCCGTCTACCAGCTCGCGGTCGACGCGGGCGAGACCGTCCTCCTGCAGCAGGACAACACCGGAGGACGCAACATGTACGGTGTCGCCTGCGCCAGCGAGCTGTTCGGCCAGGCACAGGTCCCTGCGTCGACGCCGACGGGTCTGATCCTGGGGATCGGTCTGCTGCTGGTCGCCGGTCTGTTCGTGCTTCGTCGGCGCGCCGCGGCGGCTCTCTGAGAACCCCCCACGGACGACGACGCACAGAAGGCTCCGGAGCGACCGGAAGACACCCACGGTGAGCAACGAGGCCGCGCTCCCGACCCCTCCGGTCGGTGGCGCGGCCTGGTCTCATCCGGGCTGCGAGCACAGGTCGTCTCCCGCGGTCCCGCGAGAGACGTGGACTCTCCCGGGGTTCCCGTTTGGCTCTTTACAGGCCCCGGATCCACCGAGTAGGATTCAGGGAGGTTCTGGAGTGGAGACGAGAGCTCGTCAGAAAGGGTAAAACCGCAGCGCCGTCGGTCGAACGGCGCAGACGGCTGCTGTGTCTCTACCTGTTCTCATCCGACCGAGACCGCGCGCTGGAACAGGCGCCGGGTAGGGTTCCACGATCGACGCCGACGACCGAGAAGGCGTCGTCGCGAACGGGTCCCGCAATCGGTCCGACTTTCCGAAATCCGAAAAATCCGTTCGCGTCCCCGTCATGAACAGGAGGGTACTCATGCGATCGACGCATTTCAGTTCTCTCGCGGCCTTCGCCGCGATCGTCGCGACGCTCGTCGGCGCCGCGTCCGTCCGTCTCGAAGCGCAAGACCCTGTCCGGGAACTCGGTGAAGTCGCCTGCGACGACGCGCTCCTGGCGGAGAACCCGCTGGAAGTCTCGATCTCGAAGCCTCTCGGCGGACAGCCGGGGGACCAGCAAGTCGAAGTCATCGAGAACATCTTCGGCGCCCTCGATGAGAACATCACGCCGGCCAACGGCGGGGTCAAGTCGGACATCGCCGGGAGCGGGTTGACCGACAACGGGTTCATCAAGACGTGGTTCGTCGCGACGAACATCCTCAACCCCGGCGCCGCCGCACCGGGCGAGGACGCCATGCGCCAGGACTACCTCGACGACGGCGACGAGATCAACGAGCTCGACTACGAGCCCGTTGACGGCGACGTGATCGTACCGCTGGCCGGAGTCATGGCGGGCAACGGGTTCAACCCCAACGCCTTCGACGGTGAGCTCATGGTCCAGGTCGTGGAGACCGGGCCCAACGGCATCCTCGACTTCAACGTCATCAACGGCGACACGAACAACGTCATGGCCTACATGTGGGCCTACATCGAGGTCGAGGATGACTTCGACGTCGATCTCTGCGTCGGCAGCGACGACTCGGTACAGATCTTGATCGACCTCGAAGAGGTGCACATTAACAACGTCGCTCGCGGCTGGGGCGGCGACTGCCAGGACATCGTGACCACGACCCCGGCGGGCGATCCCATCTTTCTCGAGGGGGGAGTGCACCTGGTGATGATGAAGATCTTCGAGGGCGGCGGCGGCCACCGGGCTGGCCTGCGGATCGAAGAGTCCTTCACCGGGCAGGCCGTGCCAGGCCTCAGGGTCCTCGGCGACATCGACGGCGGCGAACTCCCCGCGGTCGGCACGCGAATCACCTGGGACGTTACGCGTCAGCAGCTCGCCGACGGCGTCGGCTACAGCGTCGAGATCGACAAGGGTATCGTGCGCTTCGACGGCACCGCGGCGGGCGCCACGACAACGGGTCCCAGCCGAGCCGATATCTGTCTCGATCCGATCAACTCCGCAACGGGGCAGATCAAGGAGGCGTTCTGGGCCGGTCTGGGGCCGTTCACGCACTCGATCGGCTGCGGCGGCGGGCCCGAACAGATGCTCTTCAACCACATCGCGCCCGAGGACATCCGCTGCATGGGTCCGTCTCTGGGCGACGAGATCGAGTACGACCCCGACGAGGCCGCGACCAACAGCTACATCGGACCGGCGGGACCGGACGGTGGGCCCATCTGGCGTTCGGTCAGCGACGGCAACGAGGACGGCTTCATCGACCTGGACCTGGCACTGGGTCCCTGCGACGACTGCATGGCCTGGGTCGCGACCTACGTCGAGAACGTCTCCGGAGACGACCTCGAAGTCGTTATCTGCTTCGGCAGCGACGACAACGGCCAGATCTGGGTCGACGACGTCCTCGCTCACAACATCCCCGTCTGCCGCGGCAGCGGCGGCTGCCAGGACCAGGTCTCATTCACCCTGACACCCGGCATCCATTCGATCAAGGTGGCGACGTGGGACCGTGGCGGAGGCTGGAACTGCAACCTCGCTCTGCTCGACGGCTTCACCAACGCGCCGTTCCTCCCGGAGGACGGCCTGCTGACCTGGCTCGGCGGAACCATGCCGGCCGAATACGAGGTTCCGTCATGCCCCGAATGCGGGCTCGATCCGGTCCGTGACCTGACCTGCGCGCTCGTCCCGTTTGGTCTCGGCGGCAACAGCTTCGCGGTCGAGCTCAACTGGGAAAACGCGGCCGAAACGGACGGCTCCCTGACGAGCATCCTCGTCAACGGCTCGGAGGTCATGGAGGTTGCCGCCGACGAGACCTCGGCGACCATCCCTGCCACCGACCTGCCCGACGACCAGGCCTTCACCGTCTCGGTCGTCAACTGTAGCGGCATTCCCGCGCAGTGCAGCCCGTTCAAGACGGACGCCGCCGGCTACATCATCGGCGGCTCCTGGCTCGCTCTCGGGCCCTTCTCGACTCCCGTCGCCTGCGATGGCAACGTCGACGCCCTCCTCGCCAACGCCATCGGCCCCGAGGAACACATGTCTTGCCAGTTCCCGGCCAGCGGCGACCCCGTCGATGGCTACCAGCCCGGCGATCCCTTCCTGCCCGATCCGGACACCGCGTCGACGCTCGGGATACATCCCGACGCACCGGCCGACGAGGACGGGAACCCGATCTGGGCCCCGTTCCGGGACTCCTCGCTCGACAATGCCGACCTCGACTTCGACCAGCATGTCGGCAACCTCGACGAGCACGTGCTCTACCTGGCGACCTGGATCGAGAACACCACCGACGACGCGATCCTGCTCGACGTCTGCTTCGGCAGCGACGACGATGGCCAGGCCTGGATCGACGACCAGATCATCCACAACAACCCGGCCTGTCGAGGCCGCGGAGCCTGTCAGGACCGTTTCCCCCTCATCCTTGCCCCGGGCAAGCACGTGATCAAGATCGGCGTCTGGGAGCAGGGCGGTGGCTGGGGAGCCTTCTTCGGGCTCACCGACGCGGAGACCGGCCTGCCGGTCGTCGACACGGGCGGCGGCATACTCGAGGCCGACGCGATCGGCGCCGCACCCATCAGTGATGACATCATCTTCCACGGCAAGTCGCGCCCGGGCGACGAGGAGGACTTCCCCTGCACCGGAGCCCCTCAGGATCCAGTCGGCGAGCTCATCTGTGTCCGAAGCGGTGACGACATCGAGGTCTCGTGGTTCAATCCCGAGAACAACGATCCGGATCGCCCGATCTCGATCGAGGTCGACGGCGTCGAGGTCGCCGAGGTCGACGGCGGCGACGAGGAGTTCACCGTCACCGAGGACATGTTCGGCGATGGCTCGGTCATCTCGATCTGCGTGCGCCCCGAAGGGGCGTTCTCCGCGTCTTGCTGCGGCGTCCTCGTCGGCGACGAGATCTACATCAACTGCGGTGATACGGAGTTCACCGACGCTGACGGGCGGATCTGGCTGGAGGACACGCTGGCCAACCCGAGCCCCTTCCTCACCAGCCAGAACGCCCAGAACGCCGGGACCGGCGCCCAGGAGGCGGACCTGAGCTTCGACGAGTACTCGGTCGACAACAACATCGACACGGCGCTGTTCCGGAACGAGCGCTGGAACGATGGTCCGATCGAGTACACCTTCACGGGGCTCGACAGCGCGCAGACGTACGACGTCACCCTCTTCTTCATGGAGCACTGCTGCAGCGACGGCTGCCTGAGCAACGAGCCCGGAGCCGACGCGTGCGAATCCGTCGGCGAGGACGGCGAGGCGCCCGAGCTGGACGCCGCGATCGCCTCGTCGACCTGCCGCGTCTTCGACGTACTGATCAACGACGAGCTCGTCCAGGATCAGTTCTCGAAGAACACGCTCGCTGCCTGCCTGGCCGGCGTCCCGGCGGGGCCGTCGGCGTACTACATCGGCGTGTCATTGCACTTCGAGGGAGTCGAGGTGATAGACGGGTCGATCAAGGTGCTGCTCCAGGACCTCGGCGGCGGCAACCCGCCCGAGAACGCATCGATCAAGGCGCTCTGCGTCCTGCCTTCCGACGGCGTACCCGCTCGTGAGAACTGCACCAACGGCAGGGACGACGACGGTGACGGCGACGTGGACTGCGACGACTCGGACTGCGCTGACGAACGGGATGCGTGTCCGCCGCCTCCTTCCGGCAGCTTCGTTCGCGGCGACGTGAACTCCAGCGGCATCATCGACCTGACGGATGGCGTCGTGATCCTCAACTACCTGTTCACCGGCGGACCGCCTCCGACCTGTCAGGACGCCGCGGACACCGACGACAACGGCCAGCTGGTGATCAGCGACTCGGTCATCATCTTCAGCTGGCTGTTCACCGGTGGAAATCCACCGCAGTCGCCGTCACCGTCCGCGACGGCCTACACGGCGGAAGACTGCGGCCCGGACACCGGCGGCGACCTGGGGTGCGAGACCTCCGCCAACACCTGCCGCTGACCGGCGCTTCTTCGGGCTCGGCGGCGAAGTGGACGGCGCCCTCGACTTTGCGGGCGGCA
>CAYMLL010000112.1:21215-21490 GCA_964390645.1 uncultured Planctomycetia bacterium
CCCCCAATAATCTCTAAATCTCGACGCGGGGGCGAGAGCACCGGGAGCCACCGGCACTCTCGCCCCCGCTTTCTCCTGTCCGGGCGGTGCTCGGCTACCCGACGCTCGGGTCGTGAGCCCGCCTGGCCGGACGCCGGGCGAAATCGAGGGGTTCCCCGTCGCCGTGACGTGGGTCGCAGCCGGGTCGACCGCACGTCGTCCCGTGCTCGACGAGTGGGCGAGGTCGACTTCGAGGTTCAATCTCCATGTCGTCCGCCACTGCGACGTCCTGCTGT
>CAYMLL010000113.1:0-18977 GCA_964390645.1 uncultured Planctomycetia bacterium
CGGCCCCGGCGGAGACGGTAGTCGTGCCGATCATGTCGATTCGCAGCCCAACCAATCAACCAGGGCGACGACGCCGAGCAGCCGGCGGAGTCCATGTGACAACCTGGGCTTCGCTTCCGGCTTCACCGAGTTCGCGGAATCCAAGAAGGAAGAGGATTAAACTCATGAGCAGGAAAACCACCAGCGCCTCCCCCGGGACAACCACCGTCGATGTGGATGTGGGCGCGACCCGGGTCTTGCGGGTCGGTGTGGATCTCGGCACGAACACCACGGTCGTCGAGGGAGCCGAGAACGGCGAGCGCTTCGACGTGAATCCAGGCCTCATCACGACCGTGGTCGGCTACCCGAAAGCCGGCATCATTCCCGGCATTCTTCCGAGCGACGGAGGCCCGCTCTTCGGGGAGGAGGCGATCGAGTATCGCCTTCACCTCGACCTCAAGTGGCCGATGAAGGACGGCTTCATCGAGGATTCGGACGTCGCCAGGGAGTTCACCCAGTACCTTCGCAGCATCGTCGATGACAGTGCGCACGAGACTCAGATCTGGGGTGTCGTCGGCGCGCCGGCGAACGCGTCTCTCGAGCGCCAGGCGGAAATCCGCAATGCGTTGCGCGGGTTCCTCGACCGTCTTCTGATCGTCCCCGAGCCTTTCCTCGCTGCCATGGGGCTGCGTGAGGATGACGGCTTCCGGGACGCGGGCAGTCACGGCGACCCGACCAAGCACTCGCTGATCATCGACATCGGCGCCGGCACCAGCGATCTCTGCCTCGTGCGGGGCTACTTCCCGACCGCCGCCGACCAGGTCAGCATTCCCCGGGCCGGCAACTCCGTCGACGATTCGATCGCTGCCGGCATCGCAAATCGCTTCCCGGATCTCAACCTGACGTCCGTCACGGTCACGAGCATCAAGGAGAAGCACTCCTTTGTTACCGGCCACGAGCGCGACGCGGACGTCAAGGTCTATGTCGAAGGGCGTCCTCAGACGATCGATCTCAAGGACATCATCGGAAGTGCTTGCGAGTCGCTCGTTCCCGAGATCGTCCGCGGCATCCAGCATCTGCTGAAGCGCTGTGACAGCGACTCGGTTGTCCCTGTGATGAAGAACATCATCGTTACCGGGGGAGGCTCGCAGATCCCCGGCATCTCTGATCGGATCCAGGCCGTTCTGCACGAGGAAGGCTACGACTGCGCTCGCGCGATCCAGCCGGCCGAATACAAGCTCCTCGTCGCCAAGGGTGCGCTGCGAATCGCGGAGAACGTTCGTAACGACCAGTGGCAGATGGCCATGTGATCCGGTCTTCGACAGGGTCGCGGTACGGAGTCCGGCGGACGCCAGCCAGAACAGAGAGCGGGGACCGAATCGAGAGCCGGTCCCCGCTTTCGTGTGCGGAGGGAATCGGTGAGAGCTTCCGCCGTCGGTCGGGCAGCGTCTTCAAGAGAATCAAGGAGGCGCGGAATCCATCGATTCGCCGGGTCTTCTCGCTCCCTGAACTCGACAACCGACCGCATCGCCCGGGTTCTGGCGTCTTGACCTCGGACGAGCTGGCTCACTTTCGCGGCCGGACCGGTCCTTCGACATGCTGCCAGCGCTGTGCTGAGGACCTGCCTCGGCTGCGATGAAGAGGGGGATTGCGACACCGGGTCCGGGATCGAGCGGGTCCGGGATCGAGCGGGCCCGGGATCGAGCGGGCCCGGGATCGAGCGGGCCCGGGATCGAGCCCCGTGACCGCCGCTCTAGCGGGCTGTCAGTGCTTCTTGTACCCTGGGAGGGCACGGCCCATGCGGCGGCGCTTGTTGATCATCTTGCGCCCGTGACGGGTCTTCATCCGATAGCGGAATCCGCGCCGTTGGCGCTTGCGGCTGGTCTTTCGGACGTTGACTTTCATCGCTGAGGGTCTCTCGGATTCATGCTTCCCCGGGCTCGGGCGGGGAGCGACGGATTATAGTGGCCGTGTTTGGAGAGATCAAAGGACAATCTGCCCGCGCCCGAGGATGTCGTGAAGGTGCACGACGCCGATCGCGGCGCCGGACTCACTGATGACTGCAAGTGAGGTGATACCACGCACTTCCATCAGCTGGAGGGCGTCTTTCGCCGACGCGGAGGGGGCGATCGTCAGCGGCCCGGTCGTCATCACCTCACGGACCCGCGAGTCCAGCACCTCGTGGTTTCCGGGGGAGTTTCCGCGCAGGATGCGGCGAAGATCGCCGTCCGTGACGATTCCGACCAGTCGCTCGTTCGCCTCGACGACGAGTGTCAGTCCCAGATTGTCGCGCGCGGTCATCTCGTCGATGGCGTCGGCGAGCGACGCGTCGACTCCGACGATCGGCAGATCCTCACCCTGGCGCATGACATCTTGCACGCGGTAGCGCAGCCGTTCCCCGAGGTTGCCGCCCGGGTGGAAGCGTGCGTAGTGCTCCGAGGTGAAACCACGCTCTTCCAGGAGGACGAGGGCCAGCGCGTCTCCGATCGCCAGCGTCACGGTGGTCGACGTCGTCGGCGCGAGTCCGAGGGGGCAAGCCTCCTCGTCGACTCCGGTGTCGATGGTCATCGTGGCCAGCTGTCCGAGCGTCGAAGCTTCCACGCCGGTGAAGGCGATGATCTCGAGGCCGAGTTCCGCCGCGGCGCGGCAGACGGCGAGCAGTTCCGAAGTTTCTCCGCTGTTCGAGAGCGCCACGAGAATATCGTCGGGCTGCAGCATCCCGAGATCCCCGTGGAGCGCCTCCACGGGGCGCAGGAAGAACGAAGGCGTGCCGGTTGAGGACAGCGTTGCCGAGATCTTCTCGCCGATCACTCCGGACTTGCCGACACCTGTCACCGCCACGCGCCCGGGGAGCGCCAGCAGTCGCGCCACCAGACGATCGAACGGAGCGTCCAGCGTCCGGGCCTTGTGGAGGATCGCCTCGCCTTCCTGACGCAGGAACTCGCGGCCTCGCTCGATGATGCGGTGTGTCGGGCCTTGCATGGGACCAGCGCTGAGAGGGTGGAGCCGGATGGTACGGAAGAGCCGCAGGGAAGGAAAGGGGGATTCCGCGCGGGAGCAGGAATCGACCGTGACCGTCGGCGGGTTTTCCGGCCCGCGGGTGACCGACTGACGTCGTTCGTGGTACGCTTCGTGCCATCATGGCTTCTCGTTCGTCCTCTCGTCCCGGCGCCTGGCTTCTCGAGGGCGCTGATGTTGTGTCCGCCGGGCGCTGCTTCGGGCGGGCGGCCGTGTTTGTTCGAGGATCTCGCGTGGGGGCCGTGGGGCCGGCGGCACGGCGCATGGCGAGGGGGAACGGTGTTCGTCGTGTCGATCTCGTGGGCCGTACGCTGGTTCCGGGCCTTGTGGATCTGCACACGCACGGGGCCGCAGGGGTGGACTTCGTCGAGGCTTCACCGCAGGAACTGGAGAGCTCGATGGCGCACTACCTCGCGCACGGGGTCACGTCGCTGCTCGTCAGCGTCTACCCGTCGAGCTGGAAGAAGTCACTCGTCGTGTTGCGCCGGATCTCGAAGGCGATTCTCGATGGCCACGGTCGGGGGGTCGCTGTCGGGATCCATCTCGAGGGGCCTTTCGTCAGTCCGCGCAAGCCGGGGGCGTTGCCGTCGCGGAATTTCCGCGAACCATCGACTCGCGATGCAGCAAAGCTGCTCGACGCCTGTCAGGGGATGGCGAAGACCGTGACCATCGCGCCGGAGCTGAAGCGCGCTTCCGGGCTGCTTCGCTTCTTCGGAGACCGTGGTGTCGTTCCTGCCTTCGGGCACTCCGATGCGAGCTACGAGCAGACCAGGACCGCTCTGGCGAAGGGAGTTCGCTACGCGACCCATCTCTTCAACGCGATGAACGGCGTTCACCACCGCGGGCCCGGGGCGGTCACGGCGTTGCTCGAGCACCCGGACGTGGTGGTCGAGGTCATCGCCGACGGGCACCACATCGATCCGCCGGTTCTGCGGCTCGTCAACTCGATGAAGCCGCGCGAGAAGATCGTGCTCGTCAGCGACTCGGTCCTGCCGTGTGGGCTGCGGGACGGCCGCTACCGGTTTGCCGGCGGCGAGGTGATCCTCGACCGGGGACGCATCACGCAACCGGACGGTCGTCTTGCCGGAAGCGCGCTGACACTCGATCGCGCCATCCGTGTCGAGGTGAAGGATGCCGGTGCGAGTCTCGAGGATGCGGTCCTGTTCGCGTCCCGGAATCCAGCTCGGGTCATCGGCGTCGATCGCACACGTGGCAGCATCGCCGTGGGCAAGCGAGCGGACATCGTCGTTCTGGATTCGCGCATGCGCGTCAAGGCCACATGGCTCGCGGGGGAGCTGACCCACCGGCGCGGCAAGCTCTGACTCCCGGAGATGCGCCCTTACGGCGCTCGGGAGCCCGAAAAGGGTCCTAACAAGTTTCGGCCTTTCCGACCGCGTGCTAACATCGCGGGGGACCGGATCCCGCCAACGACGAGAACTCTCCATGCGGACAGGTTTCTGCTTTCTGCTGGGCGCGTTGCTGCTGCTCGCCGCCTGCGATCGCACGACGACGTCGTCGCACGTCGTCCTGCTGCGCATCAACGAGTTGATGGCGGACAACAGCCTGGCGTGCGCCGACGACGACGAGCCGAACGGGCTGGCGCTCGACTGGATCGAGATCTTCAACCCGACGGAGGTGGGGGTGCGGCTCGAGGGCTACTCGCTCACCGATGATCCCGGTCGGCCCGGACGGTATCGCTTTCCGCCACACCTGGAGGTGCCGGCGGGCGGCTTTCTCGTGATCTACCTCGTCGGTGACGATGAGCTCGAGCGGATTCGTGTGGACCGGGAGGCGCGGGGCTTGCCGGAGGTCGTGCTCACGGACCGACATGCCGATTTTGGCCTCGACCCCGACGGGGACACGCTCTATCTGTTCGCGGGTCGTCGACAGATCGATCGTATCGGCTGGGTCGAGCTCCCGGAAAACCAGAGCTTCGGACGCTTTCCCGACGGCGGCTCCGAGAGCCGGCGGTTTTTCGCGCCGACCCCTGGCATCGCGAATTCCCTGCTCGCGTCGATCGCGCCGCGGTTCGTCGTCAGTGGGCGGCCGCGAATCGAGCTGTGCGTGCCGCCGGATGAGCAGGCCGTGATCAGCTTTCGCGTCTTGACCGACGACCGCCTGGGTGACGAGCCGCTCGACGTGCGACTGAGCCTTCTGGAGCGGCCGGAGTGTCAGCTTGAAGATCAGGCCCCCGAGCGCTGTCTCCAGCTCTTCGCCGAGGCCGGTGACGCGGTGTGGGATCTCGACGTCGAGCAGGTCGGTGACCCGCAGGTCTGCCCGACGGCCTTCAACGATGCGGGCCTTCCCGGGGCTCCGGCGGATCCGACCTGTCCGAGCGAGACGACGGATGGCAGCTTCGGCGATGCCACGTTCAAGGTGCGGACGTACCGGGGCCTGCTGCCGCGGGGCGAGGAGCTCGGGCAGTCGGACGAGGGGCTTCCGACGGCGTTGCTCTGGCTGGAGATCGAGGACTCGAGCGGCTGCCTCGACTTCTGTGCCTGTCACGTCTTTGGCAGCGGCTGCTTCGACGTCGTCATCAGCGAGTACCAGCCCGTTAACCCGACCGAGGAGTTCGTCTGCGAGAACTGCCGGGAAAACCGCGGTGTGCAGACACCGGACTGGGTCGAGATCCACAACTTCGGCGAAGACGAGATCGATATCCGTGACTTCGGGCTCGTCGGTCGCAACGCCTCTCGCGACAATCCGAAGGCGTGGCTCTTCGGTCGCGACACCGGCTTCGATCCTGACTACACGTCGATCGGGCCGGGAGAGCGCCTCGTGGTCCTCGCGGACACCGACGGGGGTGATCTGCTCGTCGAGCGCAAGGTCTTCCGGCGGGTGATCGGCCGCGACGAGCTCGGTGCGCCGATTCTCGACATGAGCTGCCGGTATTTCTCCGCGAAGTTCGCTCTCGACCCCCGTCGAGCTCGAGAGCCGGACCTCTTCTCGCTGACGGCGCCGGCGTCGGCGGGCAGTGATACACAGGTCATCATCGACGAGGCGGTGCTCGACTTCCGTCGGTTCTTCGCGGCGGCCCCTCCCGCTCCTCCCGACGATCCGAACTTCCCGATCCGTGGTCTTTCGGTGATACGCAACATGGCGCTGCTGCGTGCGGGCGATCCGACTCCTGTGCAGTGCCTGTTGCCGGACGTCGACGGCGAATGGTGCATCTCGTTGTGTCCCTCGCCGGCTCGCTGTCCCGGCAGCGAGACGGGCGCGAACCGTCTCGACTGTGGCCAGAGCGTCGAGCTCTTCAGTGAGCTGTCGGTCCGCGCCGCGAACGCTGCCGCGGGCGAGGTGCGTCGCTGCCCGCGCGCCGGTGAGGGCGTCGTGGTGACCGCCTTCGCCACGGTGAACAACGAGACGGTGCGCCGCCTGGAGGCCGGTGAGGAGCCAAGCCTCGGCGTCGAGCTCGAGCTCGAGGACTCTCTCGGCGAGCGTTTTGTGCTGAGCCTCGGTGCCGGAGTCGTCGCCGTCCCGGACGAGAACCGACAGGCGGAGGCCCGGCTCGGTACGACGCTGCTGCGTCTGGAGGCGACCATCCCCCCGCAGACCGAGGGCCTCGTCCAGATCCGTCGCCTGACGGTTCGCGACGAGTTTCTCGCCGACCAGGGCGATTTCGGGGGCGACGTCGCGGTCAGTGACGAGCTCAGTCCTCTCGGTTTCGAGGACTCGACGCTGTCGTTCTCGTACTATTCGGGAACGCCGCCGCAGGTCGACTCGGTAGTTCTCAGCGAGATCTTCCCGCACAACGACGACCGGCCGCCGGCCTTGCGCTACGCGCTGCCGGGATTCGACGGCTCGAGCAAGCCGGACTACATCGAGCTGTACCTGCCGGCTGACTCGAGCGTCCACAGTGTCGATCTCGGCGAGTATTTTCTGACGACGACGTCGAGTCGCGACGCGCCGATACGGCACCCTCGTCAATATCTTATTCCCGACAATACCGTGCTCGTGCGTGGCGGGTACCTCGTGCTCGTTGCCGGCACCTTGCCGGCTTCGCCGCTGCCGCGGCCCTTCGCGGTGGCGTCGATCGCCGGCTTTCCACTGGCGCCGGACGTCGGCGCGCTTTACCTCGTCGGGCCGGACCGGCTCGGCAACTGTGTGGTGGACGGGATCTCGTGGGATCGAGACGATGTCGTCCATCCCGAGAATCCGAGCGCGTGTCCGCCGCTGTTCCCGGACCGGCAGTTCTGCTACGGTGTCGACTGTGCAGGCAGCGACGTCGCTGTTCAGGTCAGTCCCACGCCCGGCGCTCCGAACTTACTTCCTCCGGTTCTTGTCGGCGCCAGCCACCGAACGACCGACACCGCGGAGACCCGGCCCAATCTCTGCGACGCTCTCGACGAGGTCGGCACCATGAAGCTTTCCGCCGTCGTCTTCCTCGACCGCGAGATGGTTTTGCGGTTCGGTGGTCCCCGCCTTCAGGTCTCGGCTTCCCTCGCGCTTGCGCGATTCGAGCTCTCCACGGGCATCGCGGTCGGCGACGGCCGTCTGAGCGCGACGACATCAAATCTCGATGTCCAGGCGCCGCAAGGTTACGTCGCGGCGTGGTTCGCGCAGGCGGTGGTCGTTCCCGCCACCGCGGGGCTAGTCACCTACTCGGTGCTCCTCGAGGACGTGTGCGGTGCGACGCCGGCGGACCCGTGTGGGGGATCCGGGTGTTTCACGTTCTTCGTCGACGGCGGCAACCCGCCGGAAATCTACGTCAACGAGGTTAATCGCGGCTATCCGTTACCGGGCGGCGGAGGCGAGGGTCGTCCGTGGATCGAGCTCTACAATCCGAGCTCGGTGGGCGTCAACCTCGACGGCTTCTCGATCTCGTCGATCGCTCGGGTCCCACGGACGTCCACGTCCGATGACGTGACGCCCCCACGGACGTTCACGTTCGATGACGGGACGATCGTTCCCGGGCGCGGCACGCTACTGCTCGTTACCGACGGTGGCGATCCGCTCTCCGGGCAGGAGCCTCCACCTCACGTCGTCGTCGATCTGGAGTGGATTCCGGAGAAGAAGCTGTACACCAGAAACGGTCCGGACTGTGAATCAGATCTTCGAAGCTGCGGCGAGAACCTCGAGGTACCCGGGGAGGAGCCGCTCTCCGCGCCCCCGGTCACCCTGTTTCTCTTCGAGCGGTCGGAGCGTGGCAGCTGTCTCGTCGATTCTTTCGAGGCTCGGTTCTCGGATCCCGTCTGCAGGTCGATGAGAGGGCTCGGGCGAGATGGCGGCGGTGGGGACATCGTCGACGTCGACGAGCCGACGCCCGGAGAGGTCTCCGGTGTCTCCGAGGTCACGTTTGTTCGTGGTGATGTCGATCGTGACGGCGAGGTGACACTGACCGATGCGGTCGCAGTGCTCGACTTCCTGTTCCGTGCCGCCGACGGTCCGCGGTGCCTCGACATCCTCGACGTCGACGACAGCGGCCGGCTGAACGTCTCCGACGCGGTCTATCTGCTCGGCTACCTCTTCCGAGGGGGAGACTCGCCGCGCTTGCCGTTTCCGGTGGCCGGCGTCGATCCGACCCCGGACGAGATTCCATGTGACGGGTCGTAGCTGTCCCTCGATGCAGTACCGGCTCGCGGTGTGCTCGCCCTCGCCCGGTGGCTGCCACGCGTGTGGACCCAGCGGCGCTTTTTCCTTTCTCGTCGCGACGGCATGGCGTAGGTTGACGCCCGCGAGTCAGCCGGACTACCGGTTGATCGGGTCGTTCGATTCCGGAAAGCGTGCGCGGCGCCGGTCTCCCTTTCGCACGAGCGAGGATTTTCGGAACGAGAGGCCACTTCGCCGAAGGGACGGCGAGTTCCCGGGAGAACCGAGGGAAGCTCCGCGACGAAGCTGCCGATATCGATGGGTATGACACGAGTAGATTCGAGAGAGACGAGTACGCTGTTGCCGGTGCTCGTCGGGGTCCTGGTGGCGCTCGTTGTCATCGCATCGAGCCTGCGTGCCGTTGCTCAGGACGATCCGTACGGGGAGCGGCTCGCGGGTCGTCTCGCGAAGCTCGAGGAGGAGGTCTACGAGCTCCTCGAGGACAAGAAGGACCGGGAAGAGGCTGACTTTGCCGACGGGGTCCTGACACTTGGCGGTGGCTCGAAGCTACGCCTTGGAGGCAAGCTCGAGCTTCTGGCGATCGACTCCGAGGATGGCGCCGTGACATCGCTCGGGCCGACCTTCGCCACGGACGAGCCCGACCTGCACCTGCTGCTACAGCGGCTACGTCTGGCGCCGGTGTTCGACCTCAATCGCTGGATCAGCGCTCGTGGGCAGCTCGACTTTCGCGTCAACGATGGTGACACGACGCTCAAGGAGTTCGTTGTCCGACATGACTCGCGGCCGTTCTGGTGGCTCGGGTCTCGATTCCAGGTTGGCCTCGACGATCGGTTCATCCGGCCGGCCCGGCGCACGAAGGGGTATCCGCTGATTGGCAACACGTTCTGGAGGGACGAGTCGATGGCGCTCACGTGGGCGCTCTCCGCCGGCCATCCGGACGGTGCCGCGGCCGCGCGTGCCGACGGGTCGAAGGGGAAGAGGAACAAGACGCGTGGCGGTGCGGCGACCGAGGGCTTCAACGAGAGCTACGACACGGATGATATCTCCGGCCGCGGCGATTCGAGGTCGGCGGGCGAAGCGCGGCCGGGTGCCTTCGACTTCGCGGAGAACTGGGGGCAGCTGCAGCTGATATTCTCTCTCGGTCAGGGCTACGAGCTCTCCAACAACGAGGTCAACTTCGACGGCGCTCGTTTCAACGACCTCGTGCAGGACGATCGTTCCCTCGAGAGTGACCTGGCGCTTCGGGAACTCGGTGTCGGTATCGGGTGGAGACGCAGCTTTCAGGCCTTTGGCGATCTCGGGCTCCAGGGCTTCTTCTTCGACGACGAGCTGCGGCAGAGCTCGATCGAGTTCCTGCAGGGCGACGAGATGACGTCCAGGGAACCGGGCGGCGCCGTCACGGCCGGCTACGGCGACTCGAACGACGACGGGAGCTCGCGCTGCGGACTGACGGCCGAGTACTTTCTGCCGGCAAAGAGCATCTTCGCGGGTTCCGATATCAAGACTCGCAAACGCGATGGACTGCGAATGCTGCTGCAGTGGATTCGGGGCGAGGACGGCGATCTGGAGCGCGAGGGCTGGTACGCGCAGGGCTCGTATCGCTTCAGCTTCGGCAAGCTGCTCGCCAAGCGGTACTTCCGGAGCTTCGAGCCGCTTGTTCGATACGGCAGGCTCGATGTCGACGTTCCGAACGGCCGAGCTGTCGAGATTCCCGGAACCTGGGACCGTCGGGCCCTCGTCATCGCGGGCATCCTCGAGGTGACGAGCGAGATCTACCTGAAGGTCGAATACACCTTCAACGACGAGGAGACCGGCGGCTCCGAGATCGGCAACGACGAGCTTCTCGTGCAGCTCCTGATCACTTTCGGTTGAGCCCGCCTTCACCGGCCGTCCTTGACGCGATCCCTGTGCCTCGTTACCATCGAAGAGCTCGGTTGAGCCGCCGGACGCTGAACCTCTACGGGCGGCTCTGACTCGTTTCCAGATCGTCGGCCAACCCGAGGAACAGCCAACTCTCCTCCAGGGCAGTCCGGCGCAAGCCGGTCGACCGCGGGATCTTCGTGAATCCGGATTCCCCGAAAGACAGCTCTCGCAACGCACGAGGCTCGCTCGGCCGCGGCGTTCGCCATCTGTTCAGTCGCAGCGAGGTGAAGTTCGAGCTCGATATCGCTGCGGCCACGTTTCTGCGCGACTCGATCGCGCGGCGTCTGCCGGTCTTCGAGTTTGCGCCGGGTTATCCGTATACCTTCATCACCACGGTCTACTTCGACACCGCGGACCGACACTTCTTCGAGCGCGCCCGTCGTCACTACCACGACAACGACAAGATCCGTGTCAAGGAGTACTACTACGAGGAGCCGTCGAGCGCGCAGGCGTCGGGATCGATGGCGGGCCGGGTGGCCGTTCGCTATCGAACGTCACCGGTCGCCTATGTGGAGCTGAAACAGCGTCGGGGTGAGCTGGTGACGAAGAAGCGCCTCCGCGTTCCGAAGGCGAGGTTGGGGCGGATCCTCGACGGAGACGATCCGGAAGACGACCCGGGTGGCGAGCAGCTCCTCGGTCTCGGGGCAGCTTCCCCGGACGACGCCGGTGCCGAACTCCCCGGCTCGCATCGGGATGCTCGCGCGGCTCTGAAGCGCTACCTCGAGCGGTTCTCGGTGCGAGCGACCTCCGTGATCAGCTACCGGCGTCAGGTCTTTCAGGTCGACGAGGACGAGCTCCGGATCACTTTCGACGATCGAATTCGTGTCCACGAACCGCCGAGGGATGTCTTCGGCCCCGGGTTCTACTGTCGTTCGGGCGAGGTTGGAGCCTTGACACCGGCCTCTCTGGGCGTTCCCATCCGCAGTTTCTCCAAGGTGATCACCGAGATCAAGTGTGCGACCGGCGAGTACCCCGACTGGCTCCGCGGAGCCCTTCGGCTCCACTCGTCGAAGCTCTTCTCGAAGTTCACGGCGAGCGTTCGTTCGTTGTCTCGAGAGGAGCCTGACGGCAACCCGGAGGCGAGGCGTTTCGACGACGGCGAGACGCCTTTGCACCGGCGGTCGTCTCCACCGTCGCTCGATGACACGCAGGTATTCAGCAGTCCGTTCGAGAGCTGAGAGTCAGTCGATGTCAGGTACTTCGTCGCAAAACGGCTCGTGTGAGGGAGACGGCGTCTCGGTCGCGAGGGAGCCCGTCTTTATCGACTTCGAGGGAATCGATGGGAGTGGAAAGACGACGCTGTCGAATCGTCTTGCCGCGTACCTGATCGAGTGTGGCATTCCGGTTCACCACGCTCGTGAGAAGGGTGTGTTCCGCTCCGAGATATCCAAGGCGATTCGCGATCTGACGCGCGACCCACGCTTTCTGCGCATGTCTGACGTCACGGAGTTCTTGCTCTACGTGGCGCGCGACACACAGATGATCGACGAGTACATCCGTCCGAAGTTGCGGCCGGGTCATCTGGTCTTTTGCGACCGCTATCTCTACAGCGCCATCACGCACTCACACCACGCGCGAGGGTTGCCGCGGGAAGAGGTCGATTCGGTGCTGCGTCTTGCGTCTCGCGACCTCTGGCCGGATCTTGTCGTCTACTGCGATGTCGACCCCTTGACCTCGCGCGTGCGCAAGAAGATCCAGAAGGTGCGCGACAAGCGACTCGGGGACTTCGGGCGCAAGGGGCTCATGGGCATCGGGTTTCGGGAGGAGATGCGCAAGGGTTTCTTGCGGCTCGGCCAGGAGGATCCGGGCACCTGGTTGGTCATCGACAACGCGAACTCGACCATCGAGCAGTCTCTTCAGCGCATCTTCCTGCGGGTGCGGGAGGTGCTGAGCAAGAAGGGCTATCCCGACGTTCCGGATCCGGGGTGGGCGAAGATCGACAGCTCGGTATCGGTTCCCGTCGAGGGGGTCTCGAAGCCGCCGCTCGGGCTGCTCGGCAAGGCGACGCTCGACATCTGCAGCAGTCGCGACGACGGTGAGCGCAAGGTGGCGATAACCGAACTCTTCTACCGTGAACTCGACCGCCTGTCCGCGATCCAGCCGGCATTCACGGCACTGTTCGTCGGTGGGTTCGACACGCTGCAGTCGCACGAGCTACGCGCCAAGGTGATTGGCAGCGAGCCTTCGATGGTCGCAAACGGGCTGCGAGGGCTGCGTTCCGACGAGGCGATGCATTTTCGGGAGAAGCTCAGGGACGACGAGCCGATTTACGTCGCTCGCAGTCTCTCGGGGATGTCGCTCGACCCGCGCGCCATCGCGCTCCGGGAGTATCTTGCGGATGTCGTGCCCGAGCACATCGCCCTCGCGGTCAAGGGGCAGGACACGGCGCACGCATGGGCTCTCCGGGATCGGATCGGCAAGAAGGCGGCCCGGCAGGTTCTCATCAGCGTGCGTGGGCTGGACACCGAGAGAGCGTGGCTGCTGCGTGAGAAGCGAGCCAGGGAGAAGTACTACCCGGCACTGCTGGAGAGCCTTAGCGGTCTTGACGAGGAGCGGGCCTGGGAGTGGCGCGAACGGCTTTCTTCCGAGTACCTCCCGTGGGTGCTGATGAGTCTTCGTGGGATCGACTCCGATCGCGCCTGGGACCTTCGCCTCGAGCACATCGGGCGTGCCCCGAAGATCATCATCAAGACGATCGGTCGTAGCAGTGACCCACGCGCGTGGCAGCTTCGCGAAGCCGCGAAGCGTTTCGCCAAGGAGGTGCTCGACTCACTGAGCGGGCTCGACTCCGGTGACGCGTGGAGGCTGCGGGTCGACCTCAAGGAGAAGTGGCCGAACACCGCCGTGTCGAGCCTCGGAGCCGGCAACCAGTCCGAACGTGCGTGGAAGTTCCGCTGGGACATGCTGGCCGAGAACCCCGACAACCTGCTTCTGGTGAAGCACCTCGTCAAGGCCGGCATGCGCTCCGACGCTACTGCCGATCTCGACGACGAGGACGACGACTTCACCTAGGCTCGAGTTGCGGCATCGAGGGTCGAGCCCGGGAGCCGTTCCGTCGCCGAGATCGAGGCGCGCAGCGCAGCCCGACGCAGTCCACGGCGCGACTTGTGGCTTTGCAGCAGGAATCGGTGAGGAATCCGCACTCGCACCCTGCACAGAGAACGCGCTTCGGACGCGCCGGCCAGCTCGGAGGAGGAGGCTCCTCCGACATCGACTTGACGGTTGCGGTATGTTGTTGACGGTTCCCGGCTCTCGCGGTGTTGTTGTCGGCAGCGTTACTCGTGGTCGAGGTCGGCGGCCTCGGCCCGTGGGACGTTCACGAAGCGTCGCGCGACCGGGTCGGTCTCGCCGACATTGTCTGACGCTGTCGAACCTGACGCTGTCGAACCCGACCCTGCCGGGCCAGCCTCCGGTAGAGGCATCAGAGCTCGTCGTCGTCGTCGACACCGTCGATCCGGACCTGGGGCGCGTCTTCGAAGTGGGCTCCCTCCGACCGCAGGTGGCGTCTCGAGGTGGCGGCGTGGCCGGAGTGGTCGTCGAACAGCCAGCCGTAGCGATCCATCCACGGGGAGCGCGTTGGTATGAAGGGCACGCCATCGGGGTTGTCCTCGAGTTGCTCGATCGCGTCCTGGATCACGGGCTGCATGCCGCCGAAGTCACGCCGGAGGATCTCTCGCAGCGGGTCCAGGCTCTCGCGGTCGCCGAGACGAGCGATGGCCGAGATCGCGGCCTCGAGCGAGCTTTCCGTGGGGTCGAGATGGCGTTCGCGCGCTATGCGCTCTCGCAGGAACTGACGGACACGTTCGACGAAGCCGCCGTGGCCCCCGAGGACATTGCCTCCGGAGATATTGCCTCCGGAGATATTGCCTCCGGAGATATTGCCTCCGGAGACATTGCCTCCGGAGACATTGCCTCCGGGGACATTGCCTCCCGGGACGTTGCGAAGCTGTTCGCTCTCTTCCCGCTCGTCGTTGGCGAACTCGTGTTCGACGAGCCCGGATTCGCCGAGAAGGCGGTAGCCCTCGCGACGAAGATGGCGCCCAGGCTCCTCGTCGAGCCACTCC
The DNA here is from genome assembly GCA_964390645.1 of uncultured Planctomycetia bacterium. Lineage (GTDB taxonomy): Bacteria > Planctomycetota > UBA8108 > UBA8108 > UBA8108 > CAYMLL01. The sequence goes on from CAYMLL010000113.1 coordinate 14,535, forward strand.
ATCAACGATTCGAGTGCCGTGGGGCCGATGCGCAGGAGTGCCACTGATGCGGCGTCCTGCAGTGTCTCGTCGTCGTCGATAGCGAAGGTGCGCAGCAGGACGTCGATCGCCGCGTGTACACGAGCCTCGCCGAGGATTATCGCGATCCATGACGACGCGTCGGTGTCGTCTATGAACTCGTCGACCGACGACTCCAGCGTCTCGATCAGCAGGTCCGCGACGCGGTCGTCGGAGCTCGCTCGCTCGACCAGTTCACGGACAGCGGACTCGAACTCGCCGGACTCTTCCTCGAAGAGCGTCCGAATAGTCGGGTCGCCGACCTCGTCTCGCAGGAAGGAGAAGCCTTCGTCGAGGGGATTCATCGAGCAGTACGCGTCAGAGGGGGACGGACGCGAGCATCGAGGGGTCAGAGATCATCGTCACTCTCGTCGCCGTCACCCTTTCGCTTCCTCAGCTCCTCGTCCAGGTCGATGCCGTCGAGGTCGTCATCGTCATCGTCATCTCCGTTGCCCTCCTTGTCGATGGTCGCGCCTTCGGGATCGAAGTCGTCGCCACCGCCCTCGCCGGAGCCGCCGTCGGCTTGCACCGCCGCTTCGGCTCGGATGCGGTTCATGTAGGCAATCGCCTTGCCTCGGATGCCGGGGTCCCCGTAGCGCTTGACCTCCTCGGCGACCGCGAGCGCCCTGTCCACGTCGCCCTGGCCGGCGAAGTCGACGATTTTCTGCTCGTCCTTCTTCCAGAGCGCGTCGATTCTGTTCGAGCAGTCTTCGATCGCCTGGTCGACGACCGCCATCTTTTCCTTGTCGTCCCTGTAGTCGTCCTCGGCTTCGCGGATCGTGTCGATGGCGGGACCGAAGAGACCCGCGTCAAACTCCTGCTTGTACTTCGCCTGGATCGATCCCCACAGGGCGTTGTCCGTGGTCTCGCTGCTGCCGAGTTCCTGCTCGACGCGTTCGCTGAGATCCGCGTAGTACGCTGCAAGGATCGCCGAGCGCGGCTTGTTGTGGTAGCTCGTGTCGAGCGCGGATTCGATGCGACCGTGGACGACGAAGGCGCTGCCGCCGTTGTCGATGGCACTTTGTTGCTGCTGGAGGAAGTTCGTGACCTCTTTCTCTTCGTTGGCCCAGAGATTCCGCCACCGTTCCTTCTGGCCTTCGAGGTGGCGGGCGATCTTCTTCTGCCTCGCATCCTTTTCGACCTGCTCGGTGACCTCTGACGAGCTGCTCATGCCGAAGACGACGAGGAGCGCTACGACGACGCCAATCGCGGCGCCGGCGATCGTGAACGCGTAGACTCTCTTCCTGCCCGGGATGACGTGCTCCGCGTCATCGTGACCTTCGTCTTGCCAGTCGTCCTCCGGCATGCGCGCTCCGCCGGCACGTCGGCCGGTGGGGCTGCGTCCGTCCAGGACTCGTCCGCCGCGGGCGGAGCCGCCAGTTCTCGGCGCCCCAGTTCTCGGCGCCCCAGTTCTCGGCGCCCCAGTTCTCGACGACCCAGTTCTTGACGACCCGCGACCCGGGTTCCTCGTGGCCGCGTCTGCGCGTTCCGAGGCAGCCCGTCCAGGGGACCTCGGTCCCGCGGCCTTCCGTCCGGTCGTTCTCCGTCCCGCAGCATCCCGTCCCGCGGCCTTCCGTGCCGAGGGGCCCGTTCCGGAAGATCTGCGGGTGGATGGCGGTCCGGCGGGCACGTCGTCGTCATCCCAGTCGTCCCAGTCGTCCTCCACCGGCGAGGGGCGGGGCGAGCCGGCACTTTCGGACGAGGCTACCTTGCGGACGGATCGTTCGTCGCCCGGACGGGGGCGAAGCTTGGATCGTTGACTCCCTTTCCCCGCGGCCGAGCCGGGGTGCCCGCCGGTGGCGAATCGGGGAGGTGCCGCAGAGTCCTCTTTCGGAGAAGCCGCGGTGCTTCCGGAAGCCCGAGCGCTCTGTGCGACGACGTTCTGCAGTCGGCGAATGAGCTCGTGGCTCGATTGCACCCGCTGTTCCGGATCCTTCCTCAGCAGCTCGAGCACCACCGTAGCCACCCCATCGCTGGTTCTCGAGGCCGCGTCGCGGGGATCGGGGGCCGGGTTGTTCAGGTGCGCGTTGAGGATCGCCTTCGGGTCGTCACCTTGCCTCGGGTCTCCGAAGGGAAGATGACCCGTGAGAACCTGAAACAGCGTGCAGCCGAGGGAGTAGAGGCTCGAGCGAAAGTCGCCGTCCTCGCCGCGAATCTCCTCCGGCGACGCGTGGGTGGGAAACTCGGCGATGACCGGCAGCGAGATGCCGTCCGCTTCGTAGGGACGGACTTTGACCTTGCCGTCCGGCCCGACGAGGACACGGTCGGAGCGCAAGACCGGGGCGCGGCGATTCGGAGCCACCGCGGCCTCGGTCTCGAGTTCCTTGACAAGCCGACTCGCCAGCTGCGCTACCTGCAGAACGGGGAGCGGCCCCTTGGTCTGAAGGAGCTTCTCGAGCGTGGTTTCCTGGGTCGCTGCCATCGTCGTCTCCCGCAGAGCCATCCACGGTCCACCGATGGGTTCATCATACTACGACCTGCAGAATCACCGAAGCCATAAAAACGACGCTGACAAGGCCGTTCAGGGTGAAGAAGGCCAGGTTCACGCGGCTGAGGTCATCGCTGCGGACGAGGTTCTGCTCGTAGGCGAGCAGAACGCCGACGACCGTCACGCCGCTCCAATAGAACGGTCCGTAAGCGCCGACATGGCCGACCGCGGCGAGGAGGCCGAGGGCGACCACATGGAAGCCGCGGGATACCCACAGCGCGCGTCCGATGCCGAGGTGACGTGGAATTGAGTGGAGCCCCATGTCGCGGTCGAAGTCGTGATCCTGGCAGGCGTAGATCACGTCGAAGCCGGCGGTCCAGAAGAGGATCGCCAGGCCGAGGAGTGATGGCTCGAGAGCGAACTCCCCGCGAACCGCGATCCAGGCTCCCAGCGGCGAGAGGCCGAGCGCTGCGCCGAGCACGATGTGTGACAGGAACGTGAAACGTTTCGTTGCGGAGTAGCCGAGCAGCACGACGAGCGCGATGGGCGAGAGGACAAAGGCCAGGTCGTTGATCCACCAGGCGACGGCGACGAAGGTGGCGGCGGACACGAATGTCGCCCAGCCCATGAAGCCACGGGACAGTCGCCCTGCCGGGACGGAGCGCGTGGCGGTTCGCGGGTTGGCCGCGTCGAGGTCTGCGTCGATGACACGGTTGAAGGACATCGCCGACGTCCGCGCTGCGACGCACGCAAGAAGGACCTTGCCGAGCACGTCGATCGCCGGCAGGCCGTCTGCGGCGAGAAAGGCGGCCGCAGTCGCGAAGGGCAGCGCGAAGATCGAGTGGCTCAGCTTGATCGCCTCACCGAACTCACGCAGCGTGTCGAACCGTCGGCTCATGGCTCCGGAGACTCTCCCCAGCGAGGGATCAGCGAATTGTCGATTCCCAGCGCGTCGAGAACGCGGGATACGACGAAGTCGACGCAGTCGTCGACGTTCTTCGGATGTTGATAGAAGGCGGGGGCCGGCGGCAGCACTGTCGCACCGGCTCTGGCGAGCCGGAGCAGGTTTTCGAGATGGATCACTGACAGTGGCGTCTCGCGTGGCACGATGACGAGCGGGCGGCGCTCCTTGATGGTGACGTCGGCGCCGCGGTGAATCACGTTCAGTGAGACGCCTGCCGCGATGCTACCGACCGTTCCCATCGACGCGGGGATCACGGCCATGCCCTGGAAGCGGGACGTGCCGCTGCAGAAGGGAAGGGTGAAGTCCTTCTCGGCGCAGAGGGTGAGCAACTCGCGGTTCGTCTCCCCCCAGGGGTCGCTTCCCGGCGGCAAGTCGAGCTCCTCACGGATCACGAGACGCGCCGCCGCAGACACCGCGACGAATACACGTCTTTCGCCGGCGAGGAGGCGTTCGACGAGTCGCTGTGCGTAGATGACGCCCGACGCGCCGGTGACCCCGACGATGATCGGAAGCCTCTCCTCGTTCGTCATCGCTCAGCTCTCCTCGTCCTGCGTCCCGGCCCAGTAGAGGAACCAGCGGTCGCGGTTCGCGGCCTCCTTCTCGCTGTCCACCAGCAGCCGGTCTGGCCGAGGATCCTCGAGGAGCTCCTCGAGAGCTTCGAGCCGGCAGTCGTCCGGGAGTCTCCGCACGAGGTCGTCCAGCAACAGCAGGAGGTTCTCGAGGCTGTTCTGCGTCTTGCGCTCTCCCAGGCCGGCGAATCCCAGATCCTCGCGCACGCAGCGGAACGCGCGCAGCGGTGACCGCGCGTAGAGTGTCAGGACGATGCTCATGCCATCGAGGCTTTGCTCCTCCAGGCGCCGAGTGAAGGTCCTGGTGAGCCACGTGAATCGATCGATGGTGGCGTCTTCGACGCCGTCGGTCCGGGCGTCTTTCTCCTGCTCCACTGACATCCGGACCACCGAGAAACAGGATGGAAAGTCGTCGCAAATAACGT
>CAYMLL010000113.1:18987-21454 GCA_964390645.1 uncultured Planctomycetia bacterium
CTCGTCGTCGTGCTCGCGGCTTTGCGGCAGTCCGTGAAGCGTGGCGCCGACGACGTTCGATCGCGGCACGCGCGAGGCCGGGCCGAGCGGGTGCTCGAAGACGAGGTCGTCGGCGTCGAAGGAGATGCCGCTGGCACGGGTTGAGCGACCGATCGAGGTGAGTCGGTCGGTCGGCACGATCGCCGTCTTCACGCCCGCCTCGGCGAGGGTGGCGGCGATAGGCCAGAGGCGCTCCGCCGGCTCGCACGGAACGATGATACCGCCGTGTTCCCTTGCGGCGGCCGCTGACTCGATCGGGTGGAGCGTCAGATGGCGTTCGAGCGCGGCACGGATCAGATCGGCGGAGGGGGCGGCGTTGGCGGGTGAGAGGATCAGGGCGGAGCTCACGGCACGGTCGTCTCTGCCGCCGACCCGACGGTGGTGGTCGTGCTACCGGCGACGCCGACGTGGAGCGCGGCGATTCCGGCGGTCAGCAGGCGGTAGGCGACCTGGTCGAAGCCGGCCGAGCGCATCGACTCGGCGAGGCCGTCGGGCGCAGGGAAGTTCTCGACCGAGGCCGGCAGGTAGGAGTACGCTTCGTTCGCCGCGGAGCTTCTCGATATCCAGCGCCCGATTCGCGGCAGCATACGGTGAAAGTAGAGGCGATAGAGTCCTCGCAAGGGCGCGAAGCGCGGCGTCGTGAACTCGAGGACCGCGCAGCGCCCTCCCGGTCGCAGCACGCGACGCATCTCGACGAGGCCGCGCTCGAGATCGCAGACGTTGCGGATCCCGAAGGCGACGGTGACCGCATCGAAGCTCGCGCTGTCGAAGGGAAGCGAGAGGGTGTCGGCCACGAGAAGCTCCAGGCGGCTCTCGTCGCGTCTGCGTCGCTTGTCCTCGCCGATGCGCAGCATCTCCTCGCAGAAGTCGGTGCCGACGACGCTGCCTCCGGCCTCGGCGGACACGTGCCGGCAGAGCTCGAGCGCGAGATCCGCCGTGCCGGTGCAGACGTCGAGTACGCGGGCGTCCGGCGAGAGCTCGAGCGCTCGCGCCGTATGGCGTCGCCAGCGTCGATCGATGTTGAGGCTCAGCACATGGTTGAGCAGATCGTAGCGCCGGGAGATTCCGGCGAACATGCTCCGGATTCGGGCACTTTCCTTCGAGACGTCCATGGAAGAAGATATAGTTGAAGACGCGACCCCGTCCGATTGTCATACTGATCGGCGGAATCCGGGTATCGTAACGCAATCGGAGGGAATATCCATGCGGTGCGAAGCGACGGGGGGGCTCGTCGGGGGCTCCACGGGCATCCTGACAGTCCTGTTGATCCTCGGCTCCTCGATCATCGACGCCGGTGTGAACCTCGAGCCGGCGACGCGTGTAGGGAGCAAGAAGGAACTCGCCTGGCAGCCGCTGGTCGCGGGCCTCGATCGTGTGCGTGCGACCTACCGGCCGGCCCTCCTTTGGTACGAGGGCACGCGGAAGAGCGACGACGTCGAGGGCGACCTCGTCGAGTTGCTCTCGTACTCGACGTTGCGCTCGACGGTCGGGCGCTGTGTTCTCATACGCATCGGCGACGAGGATCTGACCAGGATCTACCCGGCTCCTCCGTCCGGCCCGCGAATCCTCGCGAAGGGGTCGCGCAAGCCCCGCAAGGCCGCAGGGAGGGCGGGCGTGAAGGGCAAGGAGAAGAAGGCCGCGGCCGTGAGAGACCCTGCCCTCGAGCCCAGGCGCGAGGCGAAGACCGAGACTGTCGGCGACCGCTTGCGTCTGCCGGCGGGCCAGCCTGCGCTGCTCGTTCTGGACTTCCGCGAGCGGATCGTCGAACGCTACGATGCCGGGGTGCCCAGGCGCAGCCGGCTGAGCCCGAGGTTGAAGAAGATCCTCAAGATCAACACCTATCTTTCGAGACGGGCCCGGCCGGTCGAGAAGGCGCTCGTCGAGTCGCGCAAGGCGTTCGAGGTCGGGAACTCGCGTGCGGCGATTCTCAAGGTGCGGGATCTCGAGTCTCCGAAGATCCGCAAGAGCCTCGACCCGGTGCTCCAGGGGTGGTCGGCCGAGGTGATCAAGGAGTACCGCGATCGAGCCGGCAAGCTTCTGGCGGAGGCCGAGAGCCTCGAGAAGGACGGAGACCGCCTCAAGGCCGACAGCGCGCTGAAGTACAACAAGGCGCTCAACGCTTACCAGAGAATCGCGCGGGACTTTCCGTTCAAGGACGTCGCGCGGAAGGCCAATCAGCGCCAAGGAGAGATCCTCCGCAAGCTGTCGCTGACGGGAAACCCGTTCGGAAAGTGAAGTCGGAGGACGTCGAGTCGACTCGTCGGACGCTGCCGTCGACCGAGGACGTGAATCCGGCGTCCGTCGGTATCGACGAGAAGTCCGCGCGAGACATCGTCCGGACCATGCACGACGAGGACGGCGCTGCCTGGCGGGCGCTCGAGCCGGCGGGCGACGTCATCGCCGCGGTCGTCGACACCGTCGCGGAGAC
>CAYMLL010000114.1:0-21408 GCA_964390645.1 uncultured Planctomycetia bacterium
TGCGGATCGATTTCAACAGGGCTCCAGACTCTCCCTCGTCAGGAGTCGAAGGTCTCGACGCGCGGCTGATGAGCTCGCTGCGCCCCGTACTGCTTCACGAGACAAGGTCACGAGATCCGGCCGACGTCACGGCACGCCCACGCTATCGCGCGCCTCTTCACGGTGCAAGGCGTGTGCCACAAGATCCCTGAACAGCCGTTCGAGCGGGATTCCGGCCTCCTTCGCCGACTGCGGGATCAGCGATGCGTCGGTCATCCCGGGAAGTGTGTTGATCTCGAGCACGACCGGCTCGCCGTCGTCGGTCAGAAAGAGATCGACGCGTGACAGGGGCGCGCTCTGCAAGAGCGTATGAACCAGCAGGGCAGTCCGCTCGACGACTTGCGTCTGCGCCTCATCGAGGGGTGCCGGACAGATCTCCTCCGTCGCGCCCGGTGTGTACTTCGCCTCGTAGTCAAAGACCTCGCTGCACCGTGGACGGATCTCGATCGGGGGCAAGGTCCGAGCCGGACCGTCCGTCTCGAGCACACCGCAGGTCAGCTCACGCCCCGCGACGAAACTCTCGACGAGAAAGCCCGACCCGGGAAGCTCCCGGAGCGGACGCCAGAGATCGTCACCGGCCTCGGCAGCTCGAGCGACGAACGCGTCCGCGGTCTTGAAGACCTCCACGCCGACGGACGAGCCGAGACAGTTCGGCTTGACGATCCACGGAAGCGGCAGGACATCCAGGGTCTCCTCGGCCCATCGCGGCCACTCGAGCCTGCGGTCGCCTCCTCGGCACGGCAGATCGACGCCGGCCGGCGTACGGATGCCCGCCGCCTCGAGCACCCGCTTCGTCAGACGCTTGTCCATCGTCACCGCAGCAGACGCGACGTCGGGCCCGGTAAACGGCAAGCCCACGAATCGCAGCAGCCCCTGGATCGTACCGTCCTCGCCTCCGGGCCCGTGCAGGGCGTTGAAGACGACGTCGACGCCCTCCTGCTTCAGACGCGCCAGAGCATCGAGCGCGCTTTGCTTCTCCCCGTGAAACCACTCCTCGCTGCCCGTCGACAGATCCTCGCCGACGAAACCGCAGGCGGGCTCCCAGGCTCCGTCGGGATGGATTTTCACGGGCTTCACCCGGTACAAGCACGGAGTCTGCGAGTCCGTGGCCTCGTCCAGACCCACGAGATGCCGCACCACGCATGCTCCCGTCAGCATCGACACCTGCCGCTCGCCACAGGTGCCCCCCATGACGACCGCCACCGCGGTCGTCGCACTCTGCTTCATCTCTTCACCTCTCGTCCCGGCCGTGTCGCTCGACGAACGGGCGCGGCGGAGTCAGAACTTCCGCTGGACAACAAAGCGGATCATCTCCCGGAAGCCACTCTTGCCGTCCTCCCCGAACGGCAGCTCCTCGAGCACGCTCTCGGAGCGGGCCGCGAGCCGCTCGGCCTCTGCCTGGGCGAACTCCAGCACGCCTTCCTTCTGGTAGTAGCCGATCGTCCAGTCGATATCCTCGGCGGAGGTCTCCTCGCGCGGCGCGCGCACGACATCCACCAGGCGGCGTCGATCCTCGGACGACCCGCACTCGGCCGACAGCGCGTAGGCGTAGCAGATGCTCGGCTTGCCCTCGCGAATATCGCACCCGACCTCGCCTCCACGGCCCTTGCCTTCCGTCAGGTCGATGAGATCGTCCTTGATCTGGAAGGCCGGCCCGAGACAGCGCCCGAGTTCCCAGAGCGGCTCGAGCTGGTCGTCCGCGGCACCGGCGACGGTGGCGCCGCCAACCCACGGAAGCGCGAGGTAGTACGCCGTCTTGTGGGTGACGATGTGAAAGTACGTGTCGAGGTCCACCTCCGTGTTGCCACGAAGGTTGATGTCGAGAGCCTGCCCCTGAACCGTGCGCTGAAAGGTCAGCGAGAACTGCTGGGCCAGCCGCAGCTTCACCTCACTCGAGAGCGGCGACTCGAGGATGAGACGATAGGCGCGGCAGATCATGAAGTCGGCGACGTTGAGGGCGTTGGGAACGCCGATCTTCGCCCACAAGGTCGGCAGATCGCGCCGAACCGTATCGCCGTCCTCGATGTCGTCGTGGACAAGCAGGAAGTTGTGCAGGATCTCGGTGCCCATCGCGAAGGGCAGGGCGTCGGAAGGATTGCCCCCGAGAGCCTCGCACGCCATCAGGCAGAGAGCCGGGCGCAGGCGCTTGCCGCCGGTCGAAAACTGGTAGTCCACCCCCTCGGAGATGAACTCGTAGGACTTGCGGGAGTTCTGAGCCTGAAAGAACTCCTCCAGGGCGCTCACATGGCGCTGGACGTCTGCGGGCATGTCGGACATGGAGGCCCCATTGTAGGTCCGTCCCCGGGCCTGTCAACGCGACTGGAATCCCGCGCCGGAGCCACAACCCCTTGCGGCATCTATGTTGACACCCCACCCCAGGGGCTTAGAATGGCCTTGAATCGGCCTTGTACTCTGGGTGGGTTCCAGACAGATCGCCAGACTTCACCGGCGATTCCGGACTCGTCCCGTAACGCAGGGTCGGTCCGCCGGATGGACTCAATCGCGGGTTTCCCGGCGCGCACATCGACGGCTCGCTCTGTTTCGATCCGTCAAGCCCACGGAAAACTTCTCCTGACGCACGAACTCCGCCTCGGGCGGGTCCGATCACCAAGGTCGCTCTCGTTGCTCCGCATCTGCGCACCCATTCCATGGGAATCAACGCACCCGCGACGCGGTCGCGGAAGGTGCTCGAACGGCGGCTCCTACCACGTCGGGCCACGCGGAACTGGCAGGAGCCTTCTGCGGCTTCTGGCAGCCGCGGTCTTTCTTGCTCTGACGATCGGGAGCCACGCGTCTGCGCAAGAGCCTGGTAACGAAGCGATCGGCGGACTCTCCGGGAACTTCCCGTTCAGCGGAACGACGCCGGGGCTGGTGATCGACGAGACGCGGTGGGTCTGGGAAGGCGACCCGGAATCCAGGCGCGTACGCGTTCCCGTTCGTCTCTTCGCCGACGACAAGGTCGACTTCGTCCAGTTCTCGGTCGACTTCGACGACGAGTGGCTGGAGTACGGCGACGTCGAGCGTGCGTCGACCCGCTGGCTCCTCTCCTCGCGAACTCCGGTTTTCCACGACGCGAGCGAGAGCCTTCTGCGCGGCGCTCTGTATCGACGTGGCAGCTCCGACCACCCGCCGCCGGACGAAGGCGAGCACATCTTCGACCTGATCTTCGAGGTCCGCGTCGAGGACTTCGTCGCAGATACCTACCGCTTCCATACCCCGCTCACCTTCACCGTTCACGACCCCCGTTCTCTGACGATGAACCCGCTGGAGGAGACCTTTCTCGGCGGCCTCCAAGGCAACGAGGAGAACGGTTCGGTCGCCCCCTTCCCGTCGATCCTCGTGGACGGTGGTATCGATATCTACTACGCGGATGGCCTCGAGATCGGTCGTGGAAGTCTCACCCGGCGTGCGCAGAAACTGACGCTGCCGGTCTTCGCCACTCTCATCGGCACCACGCGAGGCGAACAGGACCACACGCTAACCATCGGGGTCGACTACGACGAGCTGATTCTGCGCACGAGCCGTGTCCGAGAAGTCGGCCGAGTCGACGGTGAGAACGGCGAGCCCCGCGACCTCGATGTGACGCCGCGAGCCGGCGGGCGGGGTCTGCGGTTCACGGTGTCGATCCCCGTCACCGGCCCCGACGCCGGTGAACCGACCCCTGTGCTGCGCAAGCACGTCGCGGACATCGAGTTCGACTTCCTGGGTGGCACCGCGACTGGAGGGCTACCGGTTGGTGCGACCCTGTCGATCCGGCCGACCTTCGAGAACGCCGGTCAGCGAGAGGCTCCGGGTGTCTCGCTTCCCGGTCAGCTACGGATCTTGCCCCCTTGGTTCGTCAGGGGCAACGTCGACAGCTCGATCCACGGCGACGACAGCGCGTTCCCGGACGGCGCGCTCCTTGACGACGCCAGCGCGAGAGCCGACACCGCGCGCCTCCAGCCGCGCCTGCGAGACGGCCTCGCGATCCTCGAGTTCCTCTTCGACAGCTCCAGACCGGCTCCCCGATGCCTCGAGGCCGCTGACGTCAACGGTGACGGCCAGGTCGGGCTCGACGACTCGGTGTTGATGCTCAACTACCTCTACAACGGCGGCCAGGAGCCCGTCGCGCCCTTCCCCACCGCCGGCGTCTCACCGGTCGGCAGCCGGCTCGGTTGCGAGCGGCCGTTGCCGGTCTTCCAGCGACGCTAACCCGCCACCCCCGACTTGCTCGACTTTCGTCGCGACCGGCCTTGTAGATCCGGGCCCGGCAAGGAAGTGACAGCGTTCCGATCGTGAGCGGTCTCTCGACACGCGGCGATTCGGAGCGTCGACACGGCGGCAACGCAGCAGGAAAGCCGTGGGCCTCGTGGACTGGCAGCCTCCGGACGGCTCCCCGGACCCCGAGGAAGCACCGAATCAGCGCCCCCGGCGGCCGACTGCGAACAGATCACCGCTACCTGCGAGCAGATCACCGCGGGGCAGTTCAGGAATCGACGCGGACTACAGGTCCAGGATCTGATCCAGCCCGTAGTACAGCCGGCCCAGACCGACGACCTTGCGAACAGCGAGGAGCACGCCCGGCATGAAGGAGGCGCGAGAGATCGAGTCGTGGCGAATCGTCAGAATCTGACCGGGGCCACCGAAGATGACCTCCTCGTGGGCGACGAAGCCCGGAAGGCGGACGCTGTGAATCGGGATCCCGAGGTGACGGCCGCCGCGGGCCCCGGGGACGGTCTCCTGCTCGTCGACCCCCGATCCCCCCGATCGGCCGCCGGGCCCGGAACCCTCCCCGTGGGCAGCGTCGAGGCTCGAACGGATGAGCTCGAGCGTCTTGATCGCCGTACCCGAAGGCGCGTCTACCTTCTGGTCGTGGTGGAGTTCGACAACCTCGACGTCGGGCAGGTGCCTCGCGGCCTCGGCCGCGAACTTCATCAGAAGCACCGCACCGACGGCGAAGTTCGGCGCGATCAGACCGCCTCGTCCGAGCTCCGCAGAACGCGATTGCAGCGTGGCGATCTCGTCCGTCCGGAAGCCGGTCGTGCCGACGACGGGACAGGCTCCCGCCTCGAGAATTGTGCGCGTGTTCTCGACCGCGCTGGCCGGCACGGTGAAATCGACGACGACCCTCGCACCGCAGCGCTCGATCTCGGCCGCCAAATCGTCGCCGAGGTCGGTCTGCGCGACCAGGTCGAGGTCCTCCGCCGCGGTCACCGCCGCGACGACCTCGCGACCCATGCGACCGCGCGCGCCGCTGACGAGAACGGGGAGATTCGCCATGCTTGTCGAGTCCATTCTGAGAGGAAACGCCGCCCCGCCGGGGCCGCAGGATCGCACGGAGGCCAGCCAGAATAGGCCAAAGCCCCCCCACCTCGCAAGGAGCGACCCCGGCAGGTGGCGTGGCTCAGGGCGCCGCCTTCGGCCCCCCGGCCGAGCGCTTGCGAATCGCCCCCTGGCGCCTCCCCGATGCCTTCTCGGGCACCGGTCGCTCGACCTTGACCTTGCCGCTCGGATCGACGAAGCGCAGGTTGGCGACCGCGGCGACCGAACCGGCGCCGAGCGTCACGCGCAGCTTCGTTCCGGTTGCGAAGATCTCGAGCTCGATGCTCAGCGCGTCGAGGGGCTTCTCGCGCTGCGATGGCGCGAGCCGCAAGCGCGCACGCAACTCGACCGGCGGGGCTTCCGTCTTCGCAGCCGTCTTCGCGGGTCGCTTCCCGTGTTTCTTCAGGGGCTTCTTCGTTTGCGCGGCCTGCTTCGTTCTCGCGGCCTTCTTCGTGCTCGGGGCCTTCTTCTTTCTCCCTGCCGTCTTCGCAGCCGTCTTCCCAGCCGTCTTCGATCGTCCCGACGTCACCGACGAGATGACGAGGAAATGCTCCTCACCGGACTTCCCCTCGACACGCGCGACGTAGTTCCCGGCCGCGAGCACCCGTCGACCGTAGCCGAGCGGGATCGTCGTCGACATCGTCGCATCGAGCCCACGGATCAGGCTCTCGGCTCGCGCCGTCGTCCGGCGCCCCTGCGGCATTCGTTGAGGGAGATAGGACAGGCGCACTCCGGCAGCGCTGACGGAAGTCCGCCTCGTCGGTTTGCGTACCGAGCGAGACTTCGGATCGTCGGTCTTCCCGGCGTCCGCCGTGACGGGAAACGCGGTCAGAAAGGCCAGCAGGGTCGCGGGGAGAGTCCGTTTCATCGTCTCTTGCCTCCTCTGGGGTTCATCCTGGTTCCGGGTGGCGGCGCGATACGCATCCTGCGCGTCGCGGAGCAACACAGAGACGCGGATCCGACGCCCCACACCCGTCCGCCGCCGCCCTCATACTCCGCCGCGGTCCTCGGGCCGTTCTTCCCTCGGTTAACGCGTGACAATGAAAGCCGGTCGAGCACGAGACGCCGAACCCTCCGTCCCTCGTGGTTGTGAGTGTTCTCCTATCTCGATCTGTCCCGTGGCCACGCGCCCGCAAGCGCGCCCTCTGCCGGTCGTGAGACACGCCGCGTCGGGTTTCCGGACCCCGGGATCGGTGTTCACCTCCTTTCGAGGTCGTGGTGGATCGGTACCGCAATAGCGAGTCGCCGTGCCGCGGTGCGAGAGGTCCGACGGTATGGAGAGCTGCGGTCACCGCCACGAAGCGGCCCTCCACCAGTCAGTCCCGTGCACAGCCCGGCGCGAGACGGAACCGCCTCCACATGCAAACGCGGGGCCCCGGTCGGACTGATTTCTCAAGTCCCTGTGCGCGCCCGGCTTGCCGAGAAGCACCGGACGCGCCACACGACGAAACGTCCAGAAGTGTCCGCTCGCAAACGGACGATTCGTCCGCCTGCGATTCACCGACCCTGCGCTGGAAGCGTCGACGAAGCTTCCGCACGAGCTCCCTCGGTGGTCGCGCTGCGGCGTCGCTGGTAGAATCTCCCGCCATGGAACGAACGACCCGAGCGCTCGGCGAGCTCCTGGAAGTCGTCACCGCGCTGCGTGCGCCGGATGGCTGTCCGTGGGACCGTAAACAGACTCTCGCCGACATGAGTCGCTATATTCTGGAGGAGGTCTGCGAGGTTCAGGACGCGATCGCCGACTCCGACGGCCTGCCGACCGAGGCGGTCTGCGAAGAGCTCGGCGACGTGCTGATGAACGTTTTTCTCTCGAGCGTCATCGCGGCCGAGACCGATGCGTTCTCGCTGGCGGACGTCGCCGACGGTATTCGTGAGAAGCTCGTGCGACGTCACCCGCACGTCTTCGGCGACGTCAAGGTCGACGATGTCGACGGTGTGCTCGAGCAATGGAACGCGATCAAGGCCGAGGAGAAACGGCACAGAGAAGACGGCAACCCCGCCGGACGAGCTTCACCATCGCTGCTCGACGACGTTCCACGCGGCCTGCCGCCCCTCGCCCGCGCCTACGAGGCGACACGCAAGGCGGCAGGGGTCGGCTTCGACGCCGCCGACCCAGACGGGTTTATCGACAAGCTCGAGGAGGAGATCGGCGAGTTGCGAGAGCTGCTGGAATGCGACGGTGATCGTGCGGACGCAGCACGCGTGCAGGAGGAGCTCGGCGACGTCCTCTTCTCGGCCGTGAACCTGTGCAGGAAGCTCGATCATCGACCCGACGATGCTCTGCGGCGGTCCACCCGCAAGTTCTCGGACAGATTCCGAGAAATCGAGCGCCGTCTCGGCGACCTGCATGGCGCCACTCTCGAACAGATGGACGCTGTCTGGAATGACCTGAGATCGAGGAGAAAATGAGCCCGGCCAAGACGAATTCCAGAGCACCAGAACCTGTCGACGGTATGGATCTCCGCAAGTACGGCTCCAGCTTCAAGGAGCTGCGTGCCAACCTGGGCAAGAAGATCATCGGGCAGGACCAGGTCGTTCGTCAGGTGCTCGCGGCGCTGCTGTCGGAAGGCCACTGCCTGCTTATCGGCGTGCCCGGACTCGCGAAGACGCTTCTGATTCACTCGGTCGCGTCCCTCCTGTCACTCGAGTTCAAGCGCATCCAGTTCACTCCGGATCTGATGCCGAGCGACATCACCGGCGCGACACTGATCCGCGACTCGCGAGAAGGCGAGCGCGGCTTCCGGTTCCTTCGCGGACCGATCTTCTCGAACGTCATCCTCGCGGACGAGATCAACCGCACGCCGCCGAAGACGCAGGCAGCTTTGATGGAAGCGATGGAAGAGCGGCAGATCACCGCGGCTGGAAGTCGCATGCCGCTGCCACGCCCCTTCTTCGTGCTGGCGACCCAGAATCCGATCGAGCAGGAGGGTACCTACCCGCTGCCGGTTTCGCAGCTCGACCGCTTCCAGCAGACCATTCATATCGACTACCCGACGACCGACGAGGAGTTCGACATCGTCCAGCTGACGACCTCGTCCTACGATTCCGTGCTCGAGCCGCTGCTCGATCACGACTCGATCTCCGAGGCCATCGAGCTGGCCTCGAGAATCCACCTGCCGCAGACGCTCGTCGACTACGCCGCCCGTGTCGTGCGGCGAACGCGGCCCACGTCACCCGATGCGCCCGACTTCGTGGTCGAGTGGATATCCTGGGGCGCGGGCCCGCGAGCGATCCAGTCCTTGCTCTCTGGCGCGCGAGCTCTCGCCTTCCTCGACGGCCGTGGCGAGGTGACCCACGACGACATCCACGAGATGGCACGTCCGGCGATGCGCCACCGCCTCCTGCGGACCTACCACGCAGAGGCCGAGGGCGTCGACGTGGACAGCGTCATCGAGCGGGTGCTCGAGAGCCTGCCCGACGGACTCTACCGGCGGCCGAGCGCGAACCCGGCGGCGAAGAGACCGGGCCTCCTGACGCGTCTGATCGGCCGGGCCTGATCACCGGAAGGCGAGCGACGCCCGAGGAAGCCGGCAGGAAGAATCGACGGAAGGCAGGCTCAGCGCTCGTCGAGATCCGTCACGAACCTCAACACGTACGCGATCACGTCCCTCGCGCAGTTTTCGCAGTAGCGGTACTTTGCTTTCATCGTGCCCAGAGCGTCCCGCACCTGCTTCTGCTCGGCCCCGGTAAGCAGATCGAACTCGTCGGTCCCGTACTTGAGGATGTCTCGCTCGATCAGAGTCAGGATGCGGTTGCGGTCCTGGTTGTAACTGTCTCGCATGGCGCGATAGATGCCAGGGAAGAGACCGTGGTAATCGATCTTCTCGTTGCGATGATCCAGCGACCACGCGGCGATCTTCGTCATGATGTTCGACCGCCACTCGGATTTGCTCTCCGAGATCTCGGCGAGCTTCTCGATGCTATCCAGGAGTGCGTCGTTCGGATCTTCGTAGGAGTTCGTCGAAACGTTGTAGACCTTCTCCTTCGAATCGAAGGCCTTGACGTGACGAAAGTACTCGAGAAAGACGCGGTCATGCTCGCTCTCGTCGATGAGCCCGATCGAGTCATAGACCTCATCGAGCACCCAGCGCAAGTACTCGCGGCGCACGTCCTGGAGGAGCCCGTGAACGTCGTTGTAGCCATCCTCCGCCGGAAGCCGCAAGAAGTCGTGGAGGCTGACGTCGCGGATCAGCTCCTCGATGGCATCGAGGACGGCCATCGGCGTCAGACAATCGAAGGTCTTCGCCTGCGCGGCACGCGAAAGGAGAGTCAGCATCTCGCGGGGCGAGACGCCGCGTCGGCCCTCGTATTCGGCACCGAACATCCCCTCGAACTCGGCCTCGTGCTCCTCGAACTCCGCACGAACCATGAGCACTCCGGTTCGCAGTGCCTTCTTCTCTTCCTCCGAAAAGTGCTCCGGCGGCTCGCCGCTGTCGTAAAGTTGCGCCTTCTCCAGCGGCGTCAACCGGGCGACCGCGCTCGCAAGCGGCTCGTGGTAGTGCTCCTTCATCGGCTTGCGTAGCCGCGTCAACACCGCCCACAGGGCGGCAACTCCTGACGCATGCGGGGTGACGTGACGCTCACGCGAAAACGAACGAACTTGCCGACGATAGAGCTCGACCTCCGTCGAATGGCGCAGCAGGTACGGGACCGCGATCAGCTCCATCCGACCCTTGAAGCTCGAGAAGTCCGGACTGCGCTTGAAAAGGCTGAGCTGCTTCTCGTTGGCCGTCGCGAAGATGACGAGGTCGAGGTAAGCCATGCAGTTCTGCAGGCTCGCGGTGCCTCGCTCGCACGTCGTCAGCAAGTACTTGTTCACCTCCAGCGACCGTTTGAGGAAGTCGCTGTACTCGAGCACGCCGCGGTTGGCGTCGACGATATCGCCCACGGGCTGGTAGAGAGTGACGTTGCGTAGCTCCATCGGGATATGCCACGAGTGCTCGGACGTGATCGCGTGCGTACCGGAATCGACGTTTCCCTGCGGCTCGATGCTGACCGCGCCGGTGCGATAACGCTTCGAGATGACGAATCGTTCGACCCGCACGTGCCGGATCACCTTGCGCCAATCGCCGTCGTACGAAACGAGCAGCGTGTCGTAGATCCGGCGACACTTCTGGCAAAGATCGCCCTCTAGGAAACGGCGGTAGTTCAGAGCCGACCCATCCGGCTCGGAGACGTTCTCCGTCACCCCCTCGACGAAGGCCAGGCGGTCTTCCGCGGGGATGAGGAAAAGCGGCGAATCGTGCAGCTCGCAGCCGAATCGAGCCGAGAGGTCGTTAACACCGAGTTGCGAGAAACTATCGACATCGTCAACGCTCTGCGGCCCCTCCCCGCCGGTCTCGAATCCGATCCGCTCGAGCTTGCCTTCCTTGTCCGTGAAAACCCAGCTGAATGTCATCAAGACGCCATCCGAGGTCCGAGAGAACGCCTCGAGCCCACGAATGATGTTCTCGATAATCGTCGTCTTCCCCGATCCGTTCGGCCCGTGCAGGAGCAGCATCTTGTCCGCCTTCCCGCGCCGGGCGAAACTCTGCAGATACTGGTAGATCTCCCCCTGCGTTCGCTCCTGACCGACAAGACCGATGGTAGCGACGTCCGCGTCGAGGTCGAAGAGACGGTGTCGCTTCGCATCCTGTCCGACACGAGACGTGTCGATGGTGCCGAAGTGATCGAACATCTCAGCCAGGTACTGCGGTGCGGAGCGGAGGAATCGATAGGGTTCAGCGGCGAAGCGCTGGAGGAACTCGTCGAACGACAGCACCTGCTCGGACGACCGGAACCGTTCCTTCACCCCATCCTGAAGACTGTCGAGGAACTGAGTCGGGTCCATCACCATTTCCTGATCCCTGTGCCCGTGTTTCCGTCAGGTCACTCCCTGGCGGGTCCACCACCCAAACATCGGTCGGATATTCAATTCGACTTGACCGGCGATGCGATCCGGAACCGCTGTGGTCCCCGACGGAGGCGACCGATAACGGCTCGTCGAGGACGTACTCTGGACGGGAAAGCGAGTCAGCGAGTCCGAGCCCCGAACGCCAGAACGCAGGCGTTCGAAGACATCGTCGAGCTCTGGCATCGAAGAGCCCGGACAAGCTGGCAGCTCTCCTGCCGAATGGGCGTTTTCGACCGGCTGCCAGAACACGATCGGAGAATGCCGGTCGCGTGACCTGCAGCTGGCCGGAGATCCGGCACGGGCGTCACGCCGACTGGTACTGCTTCAGCTTCTGGTACAGAGTCTCGCGGGATATTCCGAGGATCGAGGCTGCCTTCGCCTTGTTCCCGTCGGTTTCCTCCAGCACTCGGAGTATGTAGTACTTCTCGATCTCGTGGATCGGCTTGAGCCGGAAGATCATCTTGCCTCGACCCACCTTGCCAATCTCGGGCGGTAGATCCGCCGGCGTGATCTTGTTTCCGTCACCGAGGATGACCGCCTGCTCCAGAGCGTTGCGCAGCTCGCGGATATTCCCGGGCCACCGGTAGTTGAGCAGGCAGTCTTTCGCGACCTTCGACAGGTGGATACGCGACGACGCGCCCCGATTCAGGAAGTGCTCCGCGATCTCCAGGATGTCGTCACCACGCTCCCGCAGAGGCGGCACGTCGACCGTGACGACCGCGAGGCGGAAGTACAGATCTTCCCGGAAGGAGCCGCTCTCGATCGCCTTCTTCAGGTCCTGATTCGTCGCCGAGATCACACGAATGTCCACGGAGACCTCGGTCTTGCCGCCGACGCGGTAGAACTTTCGCTCCTGCAGCGCACGCAGGATCTTCACCTGCATGTCGACCGGCATGTCTCCGATCTCGTCGAGGAACAGCGTTCCACCGCTCGCCAGCTCGAACTTGCCCTCGGTCCGGCTCTCCGCACCGGTGAAAGCTCCCTTCTCGTAGCCGAAGAGCTCGCTCTCCACGAGGTTGGGCGGAATCGCCCCGCAGTTGACGGCGACGAACGGGCGGTCCTTGCGATGTGACTGTTCGTGAATCGCCCGCGCAACAAGCTCCTTTCCCGTGCCGTTCTCACCGGAGATCAGAACCGACGTGTCGCGCGGCGCCACCTTCTCGGTGAGTCGGAAGACCCGCTCCATCGCATCGGAGCTGCCGACGATCTCACCAGTCCTCCAGAAGAAGTTGCGCAACCGCTCGTTCTCACGCAGCAGCCCTGCTTGCGTACGCAGGTTCTGCAAGGTCAGCCCGGCCAGACGGCCGATGGCGCTCAGGTAATCCAGGTCGCTGCGATCGAACTGCTGCCGTGCGCCGCGCGTGTCGACATAAACGAGACCCAGGAACTGATCACCGAAAGTCATGGGCGAACAGATGAACGAGCGGATCTCCAGGTCGATCACACTCATCCCGAAGTCCGGCTGGTCGCCCACATCACGCACCAGAACCGCCTTGCGATCGCGCTGGATATGGTCGAGGATCGTCTCGCTCATCTCGAGCGTCTGCGCGTTGCCTCCGTGCTCCGGGTCCCAGAATCGCACGATGTCGAGCGCGTAGGGATCGAGTTCCGTACCCTCGGGGACGAGCCCGACAAAGCCGCGCTCCGCGGCGCACTCCGACGTCGACGCCGAGAGGATGGCGTCGAACAGCTGCTCCTCGTCCGCAACCGTCAGAATGCGCTCGGTAAGGCGGTAGAGGCTCGTGAGACGGTGAAGGTCCTTCTCGACCGTCGGCCCGTCCACCCCCTGGCGCCCGAAGACGACCGTCGAGGCATCGACGCTCAAGTCGCCGCCACGGTCCGCTTCCACCACGTCACGCCCGTCGTGAACGACGCGCAGGCGGGTCAAGTGGCGATCGCTGCCGGAGAATTCGAAGAGAAGCTCGCTCTGGCCCATGGCGATGCGATCGCCGTCGAGCAGCTGGTAGTCCTGAACGTCGCGACCGTTGACACGGATCGGGTTCTTGCCGCCGACGTCCTTGAGCACGACGACGCGCCCGTCGAAGGTCAGCACCGCGTGCTGTCGCGAGACGAGCGAGTCCTGCACGACGATGGTGTTCTCCTGCGCTCGCCCGACAGTCGACTCGCCCTGTCCGATGACGTAGACCTGCGCGCCCGCCCCCTCCGCGGAGGTGACCCTGAGAACCGGCTTGTCCGGCACCTTGTCCATCGAGTCTCCACGGGTTCAGACAGGCCAAGCGGTCCCCTGTCGGCCCACCACCCGGGTTCCAATTCCCTACAGGAAGATAACTTACACGATTCGCGCGGAGGCCGATCCGACGGGGCCCCCGGAGAGCCACCACTCCGGGCCGGTATTGTACTGACCGCCGCGACCATTTCAAAGACACCACCTAAACACCTTTGAGTCCACGCCTTAGGCGCAGCTCCCGACACCGCCCGGAAAAGGTGTTAACCTCACGATAGGAAGGAAACCCGTGAAGGAGTAGACATGTTCGAGCCCCCTCATCTCGCCCCGTCCGACGTCGACCACGTAATCCGACAGCACCTGATCGGCGACGGCTTTCCACTCGTGTTCGACCTCCAGAGAAGCCGCGGTTCCTGGATCGTCGACGCTCGCGACGGCGAGGAGTACCTGGACTTTTACACGTTCTTCGCCAGCCTACCCCTGGGATTTCGCCACCGCGTTTTCGAGCGGGAGGAAAACCGGCGGCGCCTTCTCGAAGCCGCGTTGACGAAGCCGGCGAACTCGGACGCGCACACCTGTGAGCTGGCTCGCTTCACGACCACGTTCGCCGAACACGCTCTGCCGGACGGCTTTCGCCATCTGTTCTTCGTCGAGGGCGGTGCCCTGGCAGTCGAGAACGCGATCAAGGCCGCGTTCGACTGGAAGGTTCGACTCAACGTCGAGGCCGGCAACGACGTGAATGGCGGAGGAGAACTCGGGACGAAGATTCTCCATTTCCGCGAGGCATTCCACGGACGCAGCGGTTACACGCTGTCGTTGACGAACACGCTGCCGATCAAGACGGCACACTTCCCGAAGTTCCATTGGCCGCGAGTGCGCAACCCGAAGCTACGGTTCCCGGTCGACGATGCGGAGATCGCCCGCGTCGAGATCGAGGAGAAGGCGACGCTCGACGAGATCACGACCGCGTTCACTCAACACCGGAACGATGTCGCCGCGATCATCATCGAGCCGATCCAGGGCGAGGGCGGCGACAACCATTTCCGACCCGAGTTCCTCCGCAGCCTGCGCCGTCTGGCCGACGACTTCGAGGCCTTGCTGATCTTCGACGAAGTACAGACCGGCTTCGGGATGACCGGGACCATGTGGGCCTTCGAGCAGTTCGGAGTGACGCCCGATATCATCGCCTTCGGCAAGAAGAGCCAGGTCTGCGGCATCGCTGCGGGACCGAAGCTCGACGAGGTGAAGGACAACGTCTTTCACGTCTCCTCCCGCATCAACTCCACCTGGGGTGGCGGACTCGTCGACATGGTACGCTGCGAGATGATCCTCGAAGCGATGGAGGAGGAGAGTCTCGTCGACAACGCGGCACGCGTCGGAGCCGACCTGCTAGCGGGCCTCGGCACGCTGGCCGAGGAGCACCCCGACATCGTGTCGAACGTTCGAGGACGCGGGCTCTTTTGCGCCTTCGACTGCCCGGACGCCGACGTCCGCGATCGCTTGCTCCAGAGCTGCTTCGGGCAGCGCGTTCTGGCGCTCTCGTGCGGTGACAGATCGGTCCGCGTGCGGCCACCACTGACCCTGAGCAGCGAGGAGGCCGCTGAAGGCGTGAAACGAATCGGGAAAGCCCTGGTCTCGGTTGTCTCGAACGTCTGATCCGCGAGCACGGTCGAGACCCGCGCGCGACGCCGGAACCGGACCGCAGTCGGCTACGGTGCCGGGGACGAAGTCGATCACAGACCCCGAGCCCGGCACTCGCCGTCTGGTCCGCGCCCGTCAACGCGCAGAAGCTCCTGCCTCGTCTCGACCTCACGGCCGACCACCGACGAACTCGCCCGAGAGTTCCGGAACGGGCCGCCCGTCAGGCGGGCGAGCAGCCCGTCCGTCAGGCCGGCGAAGAAATGCTCCTTCTCGACGACGAGCGGCCGGCTCGAGTTCCGGCGTTCGGCGGGGGTACTCGCTGGACGCCCGGAGATCAGCGCTCGGGTGTCGCGGGATCGGCTCCCCGCCCCGACCCCGAACCCGCCGGATGTCGTGAAGATCCTGCCGGCCCGTGCCGGGACGCCGAGGTTCGCCGGGACGGGCTGTTCAACGCTCCTGCACCCCGATACGCGTCCGGAGTCGCGTCTCCAACGATTCTCGATTCCGACGATTCTCGTGACCCCGACCACTGCGAAAAACGGCGAGACCCGAACCTATCCCTCGAACGCCGCCAGGCCCGTGATGTCCTGTCCGATCACCAGGGTGTGGATGTCATGGGTTCCCTCGTACGTTTTCACGGTCTCGAGGTTCGCCATGTGACGGCCGACCTGATACTCATCCGTGATGCCGTTGGCAGCGAGAATGTCTCTCGCGCTACGCGCGATGTCCAGCGCGCTGGCGACGTTGTCACGCTTCGCGAGCGAAACCTGCTGATGGCGCATCTTGCCCTGCTCCTTCAGCCGACCTAGTTGCAGGGAGCGCAGCTGCGACGCGGTGATTCCGGAGAGCATCTCGACGAGCTTCTGCTGCACCAGCTGGAAACCGGCGATCGGACGGTCGAACTGAACACGCTCCCTGGCATACTCGAGCGCCTCGCAGTAGCACGCCATCGCCGCTCCAACGGCGCCCCAGGAGATGCCGTAGCGCGCCTGGTTCAGGCAGCCGAGCGCCGCGCCGAGCCCCTTTGCCTTCGGCAGACGACTCCCGGAAGGAATGCGGCACTCCTCGAAATGCAGCTCCGAGGTGATCGACGCGCGCAGGCTCCATTTCCCTTTCTGCACCGTCGTGGAGAAGCCCGGGCTGTCCTTTTCGACGAGAAAGCCGCCGATCCCGTCATCAGCGCGAGCCCAGACGACAGCGACGTCGGCGATCGAGCCGTTGGTGATCCACATCTTGTTGCCGTGAAGGACCAGCTCATCCCCCTTCGCCTCGACGCGCGTCTGCATCGCCGATGGGTTCGAGCCGGCGTCGGGCTCGGTAAGGCCGAAGCAGCCGATCGCATCGCCGCGCGCCATCACCGGAAGCCAGCGCTCTTTCTGCTCCTCGGACCCGTAAGCGTGAATCGCGTACATGGAGAGAGCCCCCTGCACCGAGACGAAGCTGCGTAGCCCCGAGTCACCCCGCTCGAGTTCCTGCATCGCCAGACCGTAGGCGACGTCTCCGAGTCCGGCGCACCCGTAGCCGCGAAGGCTCGCGCCGAAAAGTCCGAGATCAGCGATCTCCTTCGTCAACTCGCGCGGAAAACGCTCCTCTCGGAAGCACCCGGCGATGATCGGGACGACACGATCACTCACGAAGCGGCGAACACTGTCCCGCACCAGACGCTCCTCATCGGAGAGCGAGCCGTCGATGTCGTAGTAGTCCGGAGGCTGAAGAGGAAACGGCATGTCGCGAGTCTATCAGGTTGGCCTCGGCAAGAAACGAGGCTCCCCCTCGACAGGAGGGGAGCCTCGTGACCTAAGTGGTGACCCCAAGGGGATTTGAACCCCTGTTGCCGGGATGAAAACCCGGTGTCCTAGACCTAACTAGACGATGGGGCCCTAACGGAGAGCTCGCCGAGCCACCCCAGGCATCGGCGCAGAAATGTAACGACGAGGAACCTGGTTTGCAAGCTTATTGCACTGTCCCGGTCCTACCCGACACCGACGAGCGCTCTCTCGGAAACCAGAGCCGGAAGCGGGAATCGCCGGTGACGAAGGAACCGCGACCAGATTCCGCCCGACTCCTTGACGATTCGCCAACGAGGGACTTAGATGCTCCGTTCGTGGCCTCGTCACACCGCCGGCTCGGACCGGAGGCACGCGGTCCCGATCGTCGCCTGCCGCGAACCTGCAGGCAGCCTCAATCCCACAGAATCGGAGCACGCGGACCGTGAGGCCTTGCCGGCGGACGGTCCATAGCCGGCCCGACCGGAGTATCAAGATGGATCAGGTGAGGAACTCCGCCCTCGTCGAACACATACAGGGCGTGGTCACGACGGCAACCACGTCGCAGAGCGAGGTCGACCGAGAGCGCCTCCAGGAGGCGATAGAGCTCTGCGCCGAACTCGACACGGCCCTCGTACCCGTCGGACTCGTCCTCGCAGCGACGGCGGTTCTCGAGCGCCCGCGAGTCCGTCCCTTTCTGACACGCCTCCCGTCACTCTTGACGGACCGCGTGCGCGAGAAGCTGGACCGGGTCAGCGAGACCCTGCTGATGATCAGTGATCCGGACCTTCAGGCCAGCGGGGTCATCGCTGCATCGATCTTCGTGCAGCGCGCGTTACCCGACGGGATTCCCGGGCGACAGCGCATTCTGGAATCGCTGCTGATCCTCGTCGATCCAGGATTCAAGGAGCGCACCGTACGCCACAGCGATGTCTTTCGGCTCCTCGCGCAGACGACTCAACGCCCGACTCTCAGCAGCCTGCCGGTGCACCTTTCAGAGATTTCCGACGCCCTCGAGGATGCCGCCTGCGACCTGGACGTCTTTCTCGACAACCCGATTGACCTCGTCGCCTCGGTGGGTATCCCGCAGGAATCCAACGAGCAGATCTTCAAGCAAGTCCGCGTCAAGAGTGGCGCCGACATCCCGATGCTCAACGACGAGCTGGACCAGATCGAGACGCTCGGAAAGATGGTCGGCTGGACCCGAGACGAGGCTCTCGAGTTCGTCACGAGCCTCTACGCACGCAAGACGATGGACGCACGATCCAAGATCGGCCTCTCGGTCACCGGGATCACCAACGTCATCATCGACCTGAAGGAGACTCTCGGGATTCCGATCGAGACTCTACGCGTCGAGGACAAGAAAGGCAGCGATCCGTATACCTACGAATGGGATCCGGCCACGCTCGTACTCTTCGTGGGCCACCGCGGCACGCTCTCCTCACGATTATTGAAGGAGGCCCACCCGGCAATTGTCGAGCGCCTCAAGGAGGAAAAGGTCGACCGGGAAACCTCCGTTCTCGAGAAGGCGATCCTCAGGTACCAGACAGCGCGTGCCGAACGTGGAGGTGTGCTTCCCTCGGAAGAGGAGGAGGCTCCCGCGATCGCCGCGCTGGGCCGCTCGCTCGGGCTGGCGCAAGACCAGGCCTACGACGCGATCGCGACGATCTACCGCGAGACGACCCTGCCGCTCGGCATCAGCAAGAAGGAGAACGTGACTCTCCAGGGCCTCAGCGACCTCATCGACGAAATCGTCGGTCCCCAGCACGTCTCGCAAATCGCGGTCGACAAGACGCCGGATTCGCTCTTACCGATTTCCGTCGACCGAGAGAGCCGTACGTTAGTTCTCCACACCGGCTTCCCCTCGCTATCCGACGCCGCGATCTTGCGCGTCTGCGAGGAGCGCTCCGTCGAGTCGCTGCCGCTTACGCAAGTCGATGCCGCGAGCCTCGTCGGCTATGTCGACTCGGAACTGCGAGGAAGCGTCTCGGTGGCTCACAATGTCAATCGCTTCGTCGAGGAGTTCGGGCTCGATCCCGAGCACGCGACCCCCTCCTTCGAGGACATGCTGGCCGGCTGCTCCGTCCTCGCCGAGAACGTGACGATTCACGCGCTGCGCGTCCTCGTCGCAACGCTCAACGAGCGCCTCGGGGACGACGGGCCCATCGATCTAGTGGCCGCCTTCTACCGTGATCTGCCCGACTCGGACACGGTCGACCATTCAGCCCTCGCCTGGCTCACACGCATCGAGGAGGAGGACTCGATGACGACCCTGACCTTCAACTTCAACTACGGCGAAGGCAAGTCGAAGGTGCCACCGGTCTCCGACGAAGTCCTGTTCGACTGGTGCAGTCACTACTTGACCAAGTCGATGGTCATCGAATAGACAGCCAGTCGACGCGAGGAACAGACCAGGCGGCGGACGTGATCCCGAGATGTCACGCTCGTGACATCGCTCTGCGGGACCTGCCTCCGCGAAACCTCAACGCCCGGCCTTCGACTTCAACTCCGCAGAGGCTTCACGGTTATCGAGAGCCCCGCGAGAGAGGTCGAGTTCGCGGATCCAGATGTTGCGAAAGCGCGGGTTCTGACGATCGCCGTGATCCTGCAGGACGATCTTGCCCTTCGGGCCGTGCGCGGAATACTTCGCGAGCTTCCTCCAGACGACGCTTCCGTAGATCTCGGCGTTGTGCTGCACCAGAACGCCGTTGAGAAAGACCGTGAAGTACCCGGTCGAGACGAGCTTCCCGTCCTCGAAGCGCGGTGCCTTGAACACGATGTCGTAGGTCTGCCATTCGCCCGGCTTGCGGCAGGGGTTCACCAGCGGCGGATGCTGGCCGTAGACAGAGCCGATGTAGCCGTCGGAATAGGTCGGGTTCTCCCAGTTGTCGAGGACCTGCACCTCGTACCTCTCCATGAAGATGATGCCACTGTTGCCCCTACCCTGGGAGACCTTCTTCGGCTTCGCGGGTGGCATGTACTCGAGGTGGAGCTGGCAGTCGCCGAACTCACGCTTGGTGCGAATGTTGCCGGTGTTGTTCACCTCCATCGCACCGTCCACGAGTGCCCACATCTTCCCGCCCGAGCCTTGCCATTCGTCAAGGCTCGAGCCGTCGAAGAGAATGATCGCGTCCGACGGCGCGTCGGTCGCCGTCTCGCCGGGATCCACCTTGCGGGGCTTCGGCCGGTTGATGTCGTGCACCTTCCAGACAGAGTGGTGCTGCTGCGGCAGGCCCTTCATCCAGTTCGGACCTTCCTGCGCCCAGGTTTCCAGAATCGTCTGATAGCCGGCCACCGAAAGACAGCCGGTCAGCGCGACCAGCGCCAGGACCTTCGTCGTCGAGCTCATGGGTCAAGACCTCCTCGGTTCGGTAGTAAGAGCCCTGCATCGTAACCACCACCCGTACACGGAACAATCTCCACGCGCTCCCTCCCCCCAAGCTGACGGACCCCCTTGGACAGCGATGCCGCGAACCGATATGCTCTGGACCCGTTCCCGAGCCCCGAGCCATGCCGATCATTCGCTCCCCCTCCAACCCGGCGCTGAAGCGCGTCCGCTCCGTCAACGCGGGGCGTGAGCCGGACCTGATCCTCCTGGAAGGCGATCTCCTGGTGGACGAGGCTCGCCTTCACGGCTTCGAGTTCGAACTCTGCCTGGTCTCGCGAGATCGGCCCGAGCGTCTGAAGGAGCTGGAGGATGGCGGTGTCGAGGTCCGGCAAGTCGAGGCCGGGCTCCTGGGCACCGTCAGTCGCCTGGTAACGTCACCCGGCATCCTCGCGCTGGTACGCGCCCCGGCGCGTCCGCCGTTCTCGGAGATGCCGATCACGTCAGATGCGCTCGTGGTCGTCGCCGCCGGCGTTGCCGATCCCGGCAACCTCGGTACGCTGGCCCGTACGGCGGAGGCGGCGGGCGTATCGGCACTCATCGTGATCAAGGGCGGAGCACGCGTCTGGGGAGAAAAGGCGCTACGAGGCTCGATGGGAAGCCTCCTGCGCCTGCCCGTATTCACGATGCAGAGCTCTTCCGAAGCGCACCGAGCGCTGGCGGGTCGCGCCTTCCGCCAGGTTCTCGCCGCCACCCGGGGAGGTCGGTCTGCCCGGGAGTTTGACTGGTCCGGCACGGTGGCTCTCTGGCTCACCGCGGAGACCGGCGAGATTCCCGAGGTCGTCAGGGGTCTCGAGCCGGTGACGATCCCGATGACCGGATCCATCGAGTCGCTGAACGTATCCGCAGCGGCGGCCGTGCTCCTCTTCGCCGCCGGTCGCGTCTGACGCCGTCGCGTCCGACAGCCGGACCTGACACGGTACGGCCCCGCCAACCTCACGACCGTCCGCGGACAGGTCCTGGCGCTCCGGAGAACCGATCGCCGCCGGACAGTCGACAGGTGGGACTCCACCCTTCTCGAGATCCACGAGAGGCCGCTCGCGGTCGGGCCCCCGGCAGAATCCGCAGATCCCGTCTCTGCCAGCAGCGCCTCACCGACCTTCGGAAAGCAAAAAGCCCTCCGCAACTCGTTGCTGCGGAGGGCTTTAAATGGTGGGAGCTCGGGAAATCGAATCCCGGACCTCCGGCTTAAAAGGCC
>CAYMLL010000115.1:0-21224 GCA_964390645.1 uncultured Planctomycetia bacterium
GCTGGATCCGGTAGGTGATGCCGCGTTTCTCGAGCAGCTGCTGGACGACCGCCGTATCGGGGACGTGAAAGGCGACGTGGTCGGTCCGGGTCCTGACCTCCGCGTCGTCGGGGGCCGAGTCGTCGCCGG
Source organism: uncultured Planctomycetia bacterium (assembly GCA_964390645.1). GTDB lineage: Bacteria > Planctomycetota > UBA8108 > UBA8108 > UBA8108 > CAYMLL01. The sequence continues at coordinate 130 of CAYMLL010000115.1, forward strand.
CGGCTATCAGGTGGATCTGGATGCCGTAGTTGTAGAGCCACGCGCCCTCGAACGGAAAGGGAGGCCGGGGAATCGGGCGGAATCCAAGCACGTCGCGATAGAAGGCCCGGCTCTCCTCGAGATGGTGTGTCCTACGGGAGATGTGGTGGAGCGACTCGATCGCCAGCGGCTTGTTCATGACGGGGGCTCCTGGAGCAGATGCGCGGCAAACTTCCGCGGGTCCGGTCGGGTTTGCCGCGGGCTCGCCTCCGGGGCCCGTCCGGGACCCATGCCTTGTTCGCGACTCCACCCGGACCTGACGGATACCTGGTCGTCGCCGGTCGGTCGCGAAGCACTCGGATCGAATGTCCTGTTCCACGCCGGCCGGGTACGGCTCCAGCGTATCCGCGGAGCCGGCGGTGGTCCAGCGGTGGCCGACGGGTGTGCCAGGAAGAAGAGCCTGCGAATCCGGACAGCCGGACGTCGAGGACTGGCGACGGTACGCCCCCGGTCCTTCCTCGGGACGACTTCGTGCTTTCCGTTGTCGGTCCGTCTCGCAGCGGGCGTGGTCGTTGCTCGAAGATCGAGCTAACTCCTTTTTTCTGAACCCGGAGTCCTGCGGGCCGGTATAATCTGCGGCGAACTGGCGAGGCCCTTGTCAGAGGTCTTTCGTCAGCGGTCTCCCCGGGTGAAGATACGCGGCGATCGGGGGCGGGTGCCTGTTGGTGCGCTCGGGTGCCTCCTGTTGCGCCTGGGGAGGGCTATCGCGGTGCTGTCTCTCTGGCGGCGATTCCCGCTTTCACGGAGTCGGTCCCCGCAGGGAAACGAGGAATCAGGAGTCTCTCAAGATGTCGTGTTCGACGTGTGTGAAGATGGTTGCGTGGCTGGTGTTGCCAGTGGTCGTCGGCTGGGGAAGTGGCTGCAGCGCTACCCGCGCCACGGCGGCTTACTTGAAGAATCGGGCGATGGACCTCGTGGACCCGATTCCGTTCGGCAGTGGATTGGGACTCGGCGCCAGTGCTCGTGTGAGCAACTACCTGCAGGTCGGTGGGCTCGGGACCTCGCGCAGCTTTGTCTACCGGGCACGCGAGTTCTACGAACCGATCAAGACCGGCTACGAGGGTGGCATCTCTCCGCTGGTTTACTTCCGCAACATCGAGACTCCCGACTCCGGTCAGCAGGGCCGCCCCGTCCTCATGGGACGCACGCTGATGACGCCGAGCGAGGACGCGTGGAACCCCTGGTACGGTGACAACTGGCTCTGGCTGCCGAGCCGGGAGGAGTACACCGCGAACTACGACCGTCACCTCTGGGACATCGGTGTCTCGGTGTACGGAGTTATCGGCTTCGATATTGTCATCAACCCGATCCAGACGCCGTACGAGATCGCCGACTTTTTCGCCGGGATCTTCACGTTCGATTTTGCGGGCGACGACGAGGTCTGGGTGGGACCGCATCTCTTCGACACGATGTCTCCGGAGGACGCTGACGCGGCCGCCGACGACGCGGCGAACACCGGAAGCTAGTCGGGCCGGCGGGCCTCGGTCGGGTGTGGCCGGTTCCCGGGGGGCCAGGATCGCGAGGATCGTCCAGATCCAGAAGCGACACTGCCGTGATTCCCTCTCGATGGTGCAGGCGGATCGGTACCCGGGAGCGGCTCGACGCTGAGAGCGGAACGGCAGCCTCGATTTCTCGAGGGGCTCGAGACTAGGCGTAGAACGACAGCACCCATTCCTCGAGCGGTTCATCTCGGGAGGCGCGCTCGAAGTGTCGGCGGAGCTTGCGCTCGATGAGGTCGGCGTTGAGATACGGTAGCCCCAGCGCACGCCAGAAGCGCTGAGCGTGGCCGCCGAGTGGAGTGCGACAGAAGAGGGAAAACTCGTCCGCGTCGCCATCGAGGACGTCCTCGATGTCGTTCCCCCAGTAGTGCTCGTCCGGATCCGCCTCTCCCGGCTCCTCGCGCTCGAACCGGTTGTTGTCGAACCCGAAGCGGTAGTCGGCGTCTTCGTGCTCGAGTGTCGAGCCGTAGCGTATCCGGATGCGATACTCGCCGCCGCGTGATGCGAGCACGTGCTCTACCGGAGGAGTGCGCGCACCGATCCACCAGGGCAAGAAGCGCGTGTTGAGTGCCTCTAGGATGCGCGTCTCCTGCGCGGCGAGGTCGCGTGCCTCGTCTCGAAGCGGGGCCACCGGGAAGACCGCCTCCATGAGATCGATGTTCGGATCGAAGCGCCGATCATCCTCGCTGTCGAGCAGTGTCAACGCCTCGCACGGCTCCCGGCGCTCGAGCTCACCGTTCGAGATGACGTGCGTCATCCCGGGAACAAACTCCTCGATGCTGTGCGACAGCTCGTTGCGCTCGGAGACCTCCCTCTCCATGCGCATTCGATCCTCGAGTCGGATCGGGAAGAGAATCCGGTTCCAGCCCTTCTGGAGCTGCTGAGGAAAACAGATTCCCTGTCCGCCGAGGAGCCGCACGAGTCGTCGGATGCCCCAGATGTCCGTTTCGAGACCCTCGAATGGCGTGTAGAGCGACTCGATCTCGTCGTACGTGCTCTCGATCTCGCGGGACAGCCTGTGGCGGCGATCTTCGCTGCTGCGCGCGTCCAGCATCGACATGGCGGATTCGCCCTGGTTCTTGATCGCGAAGAATACGATCGTCTGCGGGTTCTTCTCGAGCAGCCGTGCTCCGAGATTCTCACGCACGTCCGCGTCGTAGAACGGGAGTGTTGCATCGGCTTCGCTGACGAAGAGCTCGTTGCCGCTGTCAACGATCAGCAGCATCACGTCATCCTCGTTCGTCGCCCGGGTCTCGGGGTTGAACAGTGCGGTGATCTCGACGCCGTGAAAGTCGATCGAGCTCGCGTCCTCGAGCACGAGGATTCGGGCTCCTTCGAGGTGCGCTCTGAAGAGGCTCTCGAGGTAGCGCATGCTCTGTGGAAGGAAGAGCACCGGAACAGGATCGAGCCTGCGCCAGAGGTCGACGAGCGAGTACGGGTCGCAGTGATCCGTGTGCGAGTGTGAGAGGAACACAGCATCGATCGGGCCGAGCGCGTCGAGGTCGATGCGCACGCGCGGAAAGCGCCCCTGCAGGTCGCCGATCAGGTGATCCGACAGCCACGGATCGGCGAGGACGCGCACGGGAGATCCGGTGGGCGAGTCCATCTCGAGCAGGTACGAGCTGTGACCGAGGGCGAGCAGCTTCATCGGGGCGACGCGTCCTTCCTGGGTCGGGGTGGAAGCTGGAGTACCGGGTGGCTCTTATGATCCGCCCGTCGTGTGACTGCAAGCGCAAACCGCCGCCGCCCGCCACTCTGGACGAGCGTCCGGACTCCCGGTATCCTGTGCGGTTCGTTGCTTCTCGCCCGCGATTTCGAAGACAGCCCCACGACCGCGACCGATGATCCACCCCAAGACTCGAGATCTCCTCATCCCTGGCTCGGGCCGCAAGATCGTGCAGCTGGTGCTCGATGGGCTTGGCGGATTGCCCCGACCCGAAACGGGCCTCTCGGAGCTCGAGACCGCCTCGACGCCGAACCTCGACCGTCTCGCATCTCGGGCGTCGCTCGGGCGCATGCAGCCGATCGAGCCCGGCGTGACCCCGGGAAGCGGTCCGGCTCACCTGGCGCTTTGGGGCTATCACCCCTACGAGGTCGAGTTCGGACGTGGCGCTCTCGAGGCGCTCGGAAGCGACTTCGACCTGCGCAAGGGCGATCTTGCCGCGCGCGCCAACTTCGCGTCGATCGACGCCGACGGCATGGTGCGGGATCGTCGCGCGGGACGTCCGCCGGATTCCGAGAACGTGCGTCTTTGCGACAAGCTGCGCGCGGGCCTGGCGGGGCGCCTCCCCGGTTTCGAGGTCTTCCTGCTGTCCGGTAAGGAGCACCGTTTCACCGTGATCTTCCGCGGCGAAGGGCTCACTCCGGCGCTCAACGACAACGATCCACAGCGTGAGGGCAACCGGCTTCTCGAGGTCGTCGCCCGGCAACCCGGTGCGGAGCGTTCGGCGAAGCTCGTAGCGGAGTTTCTTGCCGCGATGAAGGAGATCCTCGCTGATGAGGAGGTTGCGACCGGATGCTTGCTGCGTGGCTTCTCCGGTCTTCCCGAGGTTACACCTTTTGATGATCTCTACTCCGCGAGCGCGGGGGCCATCGCCGCGTATCCGATGTACCGTGGCGTCGCGCGTCTCGTCGGCATGAAGGTTCTCGGAACTCCGGAGAATCTGGCGGCCGAGATCGCGCTGCTCGAGGAGAAGTGGGACGAGCACGACTTCTTCTTCCTGCACTACAAGAACACCGACAGCGCGGGACATTCGGGGCTCTTTGATGAGAAGGTGAAAGCGCTCGAGGATTTCGACGCCGTCCTCGATCGTATCGAGGCGCTCGGGCCCGAGGTCATCATCGTGACCGGCGATCACTCCACGCCGTGTGTTCATGAGGAGCACAGCTGGCATCCGGTCCCGACGATGATCTACTCTCCGCTTGCGCTTTATCGGACCGATGCGACGTTCACGGAACGTGAGTGTCTGACGGGGGACCTGGGGACCTTCGCGGCGACCGATCTCGTGACCATCGCGCTGGCTCATGCGTCACGGTTGATGAAGTTCGGGGCCTGACCTCCACGGAGTCGAGGGGGTGATGACGCGGCCGGTAACCGTGGGTGTGGCTGTTCTTCGGGGAGCTCGGGCAGGGTTTCCCCGACGTCCGGCCGTATCTTGCGGGGCTTCCAGACGGCCGAAGACCGTGCGACGAGCCTCGCTGCCCGGCCGGGCCTCCGGGAATCCGTGAAACTCCAGACCAGGGTGAGCAGGCGATCGGCGACAACTCTCGCCGTGCTGCCCTGATCGCCCGTTGAAGGAGTCATTTCGGCTGGATACTGGATACCGGTGATTCTGCCCGATCTCTGCGGCGCTGAAACTCGACGAGGAGGCACCTTGCTGGCGTTTCAGCTTCTCGATCTCGAACAGAATCCCTCGACCTCGGCTCGAGAGCACTTTGTCGAGGGACTGCTAAAGACCTTGCTTGCGACGACCCGATACCCATTTCGGGGGTCGGAGAACCTGGAGTACGGACGATGACACGGTTGCAATTCTGCCGGAGCGATGCGGATACACGCTCGTGGAAAGCGAACCGTGAACAATCCGGATGGAGTCTCTTTTCGCCACTCGACCTGTTGAGGTTGATATGTCGGATGCAGAACGTCGCCTGACGGCGAAGAACCGCCGCCGCAAGAAGCTGATCCGTCTCGATCTGCAGCTCAAGATCGTCTTCATCACGCTCTTTGTCGCCAGCCTGGTCTTGCTGATCAACTTCCAGCTGGCGCTGGCAGGGCTCTGGAGCATGTCGAACCATCTGGGCGAGGGCAGCAACGCGGCCGAATTGCTCGAGAGCGTCAAGCGATCGACGATTCAGAGGTTCCTCTTCTCCGTCGCGATCGCCGTCCCGCTGGCGGGTTTTGTCGGAATTCTGTACTCGTTCAAGTTCTGCGGACCCATCTACAGGTTCAAGCGCTACTTTACCGGGCTGCGTGACGGTCGCTGGGATGATCGGTGTATGCTGCGCAAGGGGGACGACTTGCAGGACGTCGCGCAGGTGATCAACGAAGGTGTCGGCGTCCTTCGTGGTCGCATCCGCGAGAACCATGAGATTCTGCTCGACGTGAACGAGTTCCTCTCGAAGGCCGCCCTCACGTCGGACAGCGATTCGCGGGAGATCCTCGCGGAGATTCGTGAGCGCATCCGGACCGAGCAGAGCAGCTTCGTCGAGCGATTTCCGGCGGATGGTGTCACCCGACGTCGGCGGCAGGTCGAGCTTCAGGCTGAAGGGGCCGTGAGCCAGGCGTCCTCGAGTGCCGGCGAGGAGGCTGACGTCGCCAGTGTCGAAGTCGCGAAGGCCGAGCTACGGGAGGCCCTCCGCGAGACTGTCTGTGAAAGGGAGCAGAAGCTCAGCGAGAAGGAGTCCGAGCTCGAGGGTCAGGTCTGATGGCTCAGCCGTATTCAGCGGCTCACCAGGACTTCGTTGGCAAGCCGCTGCGCGGTCAGAGGCGCGAGCAGAATGCCGTTGCGATAGTGGCCGACGGCGACGAAGTACCCGGCGCGTCCTCGCTGACCGATCATCGGCGTCTCCTCGACTCCCCGAGGACGCAGGCCTGCCCACGACTGACGTAGCGGCGCGTCGGCGAAACCCGGCACCAGCTGCATGGCTCCGTCGCGCAAGCGAGCGACGGTCTCGTCGTCGACCGTCTTGTCGAAGCCGCGGTCCTCGACGGTCGTGCCGACAACGACGCGACCGTCGCTTCGCGGTACGACGTACGCGAGGTGGGAGTAGATCGTCCGTTCCAGAGGCTGCTCCGGAAGACCTCCCTGGTCGAGGAGGATCATCTGTCCCTTGATCGGCCTCACGGAGACGGTCTCGCCGCCGCCGGTCGGCTCGCTCGCCCAGGCTCCGGCGGCATTGATGACGAGTGGCGCTGCGATGTCTCCGGAGTCCGTCGTGATACCGCGCACGCGTGAGCCGGTCGAGAGGACCCTTTGTACCGAGCAGCCGCCGCGGACCTCGACACCGCGTATCGCACAGCTCTCGAGCAAGGCCGACGTGAGGGCGCGGTTGTCGACGCTGCCCTGGTCGGCGTGGAAGATGACTCGCGACAGTCTCGGGCTGAGGCTCGGCTCGAGATCGCGGACCGCCGAGCCTTCGATGAGTCGCGCGTTCGGGGGCAGGATCGCGTCCTCGGGAATCTCCGGGCTGACGACGCCGTTTAGCCGCAGGTCGACCGAGACGCCGGTCTCCTCCTCGAGTTCCGCGACGAAGCGTGGATAGAGGGCGAGCGAGTCGACCCCGAGCCCGGTGATCGAGGACGACGGACCGAACTCGAGCAGCGGACAGAGCATTCCCGCGGCTGCGTAGGAAGCCTCGGCGCCGGGCCGTCCCCGGTCGAGGACGACAACCCGGTCGCCGGCTGCGGCGAGCCGGCGGGCGACCGCGAGCCCGATGACACCCGCGCCGATGATCGCGACATCGTGGCAGGGGGAGGCAAGGAACGAGGGCTTGGAAATCAACGGAGGTCGGAGCCGGGAAGGACGACGGGCACGGTGGAGCGCATCGACCATCGAGGGTAAAGCGGAGTTGACATCTGGGTCGAGGCCGGCACGGGTCCGGGGCGGCTCGAGCTGCACACCCACTTCCCGGATCCGATCCGGGTCAGTGAGAGCGCTGTTCTCGGTGGTTTCGTGGCGTCAGGGAGAGGCTTCAGGCGGTTTGTTTTTAGCGGCTCGCGCCCGGCAGTGCAAGCGAATCGGCGGCGGCGAGAGACGTCGGGTTCTTTTGTGGCGAGAGCGCTCCGTTTGGAGGGCTTTTTGCTCTGCCATTCCGGTTGTCGGAGAGTCGCGAGTTCTGATGGATACCTGTCGAGACCCCGCGACCTGAGGCGCTCGAGGCTCTCCACGGAGGAGGAGCCCGCCTCGTGAGAGCGGGCTCTTCTCTTTTTCCCGCATTCCATCGGGCCCCGGGACGTGTGCTTCACCCGGCTGCCGTCGCGCTCCCGTGCCTTCGCGAGAGATGCCCCCCAGTCCTCGGAGCCCCAGTCCTCGGAGCCCCAGTCCTCGGGGCCCCAGTCTTCGGGGACACCCGGCGAGGGGCCGGCTATCCCTTGGGACAGGCGATCTTGCGCTTGGCGCGCAAGTAGGAGAAGTCGCTACGCGTCTGCTCCTTGTTGTGGCAGACGAGGCACTTGCTGCGCGTCGTGCGCTTGAACGGGTTCTTCTTCGGATCCTTCGTGTGCGCCGGCTCTACCCCGTGACACGACTCGCACTGCACGTTGGCGTAGTCACCGACGTTTGTCGTGTCGAGCCAGGCCTGTCCGTATCCCAGGGAGTGGCAGCCGACGCAATCGTAGCGCTGGTGGTCGTTGTTCTTCCGCAGCGATTGCATCGCGTGGGAGTGTGACGTCGTCTTCCACCACTCGTACTGCTTCTCGTGACAGCTCTTGCAGGCGCCGTGCTTGAGGTACTTGTCCTTGTTCGGCAGGTGCGCGGCGGTTGCCTGGACGTTCGAGAAGCTGACGTTCTTCTTGAAAGCGTCGATGAGCGCATCGATCGCCTCGTCGGTCGAGTGGTGTGGTTCGAGGGAGACGCGTGTGAATCGGTAGAGGTTATTGCCCCTCAGCGCCGCGGCTTCCGCCTTCTCTTCGGCGGTGGCCTCGTCGAATTCGATCAACTCGGCGAGCTCGTCGTGGCGGTCGCCTGAGCTGAGAGCCGCGCCGGACTTCGTCAGCTCGATGTCGATCAGGCCGAGACGCGCGCCCTGACCATCGCTGCGCAGAAAGAGGGTGGAACCCTTCTCCTGTAGCCACGGGTCGTCGTCCTTGAGCCAGGTCTTGTGACTGCCGATCTGGATGTAGGGATCGATCAGGATCTCGAGCTTCTCGAGACTCTTCACCAGCTCGAAGTTGGAGTCTTCGCGCAGGTGCGCGAGGGCGAGGACGAGATCGACCTTCGGGCGCAGTTCGGCGCAGGACTTCTCGGCGGCCTCGCGTGGGTCGGTGATCTTGCTGCCGGGAGCCCATTTCTGGAGCCGCGGTTCCGGAATCGTGTCGAGGGTGAGCCCGAAGACTCCGATGCGGACGCCATTCACCGTGAAAATCGTGTGCGGAGGGAAGTGCAGGTTGCCGTCCGCATCGGTCAAGTTCGCTGACAGCATCGGGAACTTGGCCCTGGCTGCGAGCTTTTTCAGGGCATCGAGGCCGCCGAGCAGATCGTAGGGACCGACCGCCATGGCCATGTACCCCATGCGGTTATATGCCTCGACGATGAGCTCTGCCTTGCGGATCGCTTCCGGCATCTCGGCGGGCTTCACGGACTTGTTGATCGGGAAGAACGCGCTGCCACCGTCGACGAGGAGCAGAGTCCGGTTCGTCGCGCGCAGCTGCTTGAGAAACGCGGCGCGGCGCGTGATGCTGCCCTGGCGGACTTCCTTGTGCTTGCAGCCGCAGACGTCGATATAGCCCGCATTGTTGACGTTGTAGACCAGCGAGAAGGTCTTGCGCTGGCTCGTATTCCCGTCGGGGGCTCCGGGTCCTTCACCGGCTCCTTTTCCTTGCCCCACGAAAGCCCACGCGAGTACCGTGCACGTGAGAATCGTGCACGTGAGAATCGTGCACGCGATTGTCGCTGTCGCCGTGACGGCCACTCTCGACATGAATCTGCGAATCATGGAGCTTACTCCATCCTTGGACAAGAGACCTTGCTCTTGAGGTCGTTGATGTCAAACGGCTTCTCGAGAACTTGCGGGTTGTGGCAACCCCAGCACTTGGAGTCCTTGACCTCGCCGATTCGATAGCGTGCCGGGTCGTCTGCGTGACGGTGGTTGATACCGTGGCAGCTCTCGCACTGCACGCCTTCGAAGCCCTCCGCCTTCCTGGGGTCCACGAACGAGACCCCGTAGCCGAGAGTATGGCACTCGACGGATTCGTACTTGAAGTGATCCTGGGTCGTCACCAGCGTGTCGTTTGCGGTCTTGTGCTTCGTGCTCGCCCAGAACTGCTCTTGCGCCTCGTGGCAAGCGCCGCAAGTCTCGGCACCGAGGAACAGGTCCACGAGCAGAGCGGCTTTCTTCGGATCAAGCTTCGACTGTCTCGAGAGGAAGGTCCCGCTGACGATCTTGGACATGTCGGGGTGATCGATGATCTGTGGTTCGAGCGCGTAGTCATAGACGTAGTAGTCCGTTTCAGGATCTCCCGAGCGTGGGAAGGTGAGCTCGCAGACGCCGACCCGCGAGCCCTGCCCGTCGATACGCAGCAGCGGCCTCTGCGCGACCCACTTCACGTACTCGCCTTCGGTGATCCACACGGGCTGGTTGCCGCTGCGGGAGTAAGGGTCGACGATCGCATCGATGCCCGGGACCGCCTCGAGGATGGCCTCGTTGTCGTCCTGGTTGACGTGTGACAGGGAGATGATGAAATCGCAGCGCTTGCGCAACTCGGGGACGATTTTTTTCGACACTTCGAGCGCGTCGAGGAGATCGTACTTGCCGGCGGTGATACGATTCTTGTAGCTCTCGCTGAGCGAGGACAGGACAACACCGAAAACGCCGAAGCGAACACCGCCGATCGTCACCACCGTCGACTCCTCGAAGACGGTCTTGCCGGTCTTTTTCTCGACGAGGTTGGAGCACACGACCGGGATGTTGCTCGGGGCCAGGAGCCCTTGTAGCTTCTCGACGCCGAACTGCAGGTCGGACGGTCCGAGGCCCAGTACGTCGTAGCCCATGTAGGCGTAGGCTTTGACGATCCTGCGAGCCTTCGACATGGCGCGAGACTCGGCGGATCGCGTCGGGGCCTTGATCGTCGGCACGCCGAAGAAGATGTCGCCGCCGTCGACGAGGAGCGTCGGAAGACCGCGGCCACGCATCTGCTGAATGAAGGTGAGTCGTCTGGACAGACTGCCCAGCTTGATCTTCTTCTTCGGTCAGCCGCAGGTGGTCGTGTAGCCGAGATTGTTGACGGTGTAGAGAAGGTTGATCTGCTTCTTCGACCCCGCCGCACCGGCTGCCGCCAGCTTCGCTTCCTGCGCGAGCGATACCGCCGTCGGCTCGATACTCACTCCGTGCAGGGACCAGGCGGCAACGGCTGCGACCACGACCACCGTGAGGATCAGTAGCCAGCGGTTCCGCCGACGTGCCCCGGGCGGTTGCATGGGAGGATTCACGGCTTGGTCTCCGAGGAGATGGGAAGTTTCGTGTGGTGACGCTGGCTGAGAGGATCGGGCAGCATACGAAGTGTCCGTGGCAGTATCGAGTTCTTTTCGTGTGCTCGGCGCCTTTCGGTGGTGCGTCATCTCGCGAGGGTCCTGAGCCACGAGTTCTCGTCGACTCGATTCCGATGCCGGCGGGTCAGAGGCAGTCCTCTTCCTCGTGGCAGTCGGGATCGATGGTTCCCGGCGTTGTCGGGAGGGCGAGACTCGAGGCGGTGACCATCGCGTTCGGTTGCATGATCTGCTGGCAGAGGTGGGTCACGTCGACGATGTCGAGCTCACCGTCCTCGTTGGGATCCTGCGCACACGGATCCTTCTCCTCGCGCCCGGGCGTCGATACCGGTTCGTGCTCGCGGTCTCTCGACAGGCGGGCCATGAGGCCGAAGACCTGTCCGAAGTGCCGGGAGCTCTCGCGAGTGTGAAGGGCGATCGGTGCGGTCGCGTCCGCGAGGCCCGTCGTGGCATCGTTCGGGATACGACGGTCGCGTACGACGACCTCGATGCGGTGTGTCATCGGCTGCGGGTTCGGTAGCGAGACGACGGAGGAGGGTGCACCGACGATCGAAAGGTCCGTCTGCAGCGTATCGAGAAAGACGTCGATCTGAGGACAGGATCTGGCGCTGAGGGGTCGTGGCCGATCGAGTGAGCAGTAGCTGGAGCTGCGGATAACGTGGGTCGAGGCCTGCCCAGCGCCCGTGAGCCCAGCGCCCGTGAGCCCAGCGCCCGTGAGCCCAGCGCCCGTGAGCCCAGCGCGCCGGTTGACGAGGAGCCGTCGGCCGTCGAGCTTGCTCGTGAGAGCGATCGTCGAGGCGACGCCGGCCACCCCGGTCACATCGGTCGTCGAAGAGCGGGTCGTCGAAGAGTTCTGTGGCGGCCGAGCGACGTGCACGGTGCTCGATCGGGGGGCGCGTTCGAGGACACCGGCGAGAGCCGCGAGGAAGACGGCGACCGCAGCGGCGCTGAGCCACGGAATCGCCTCGTAGACGGTCCAGCGCCGCGGTCGTGCGACGCTCGTCTCCGCTGGAGAGCCGGCCTCGCTCCTCTGCGCGTCCTTCTCCGTGCCGTTCAGATCCGTGCTGTCCAGATCCGTGCTGTCCGGATCCGTGCTGTCCGGATCCGCGAGGTCGAAGGGGGTGGCTCCCTCGGCTTCGAGCCGCGCGCACAGCGAGCCGGCGAAATGGCCGGGAAGCTGCGGTGCACGCAGCATGCCCGCGAGGAGCCAACGCTTCTCGTCGAGGAGCTCCCGATGTCGTCGATCGCAGTCCGTGCAGCTCTCGAGATGCGGCCGCAGCTGAGCTCGGCGCAGCGGGTCGAGCTCGTCCTCGACGGCGAGGTGGAGGTACACCCGCGCCTCGTCGCACGATAGTCCCGGCGGTTCCGGGGGCGGGCTCGTGTGGTTTTCTTTTCGGCTCATCGAAGTGTGCTCTTCTCTCGATTCTCCCGAGCTTCCAGGGACGGCTCGAGGCGGGGCATCCGGCTTCTTCCTGCGGGATGTCCCTGTTCTCTCTCCTGGACTTCTCTACGGGGCGTCCTCGCCGGACGCATGGCGAGGCTTCCATCGATCGCGGATCAGCCGCTTTCCCTTGCGGATCAGGTAGTCGATCCGGTGCGACTTGATCCCGAGACGCTCGCTGATCTCGTGATAGCTCATGCCGTCGAGGTATTTCAGCTGCATCGCCTGCCGCACATCCTCCGGCAGGCGCGTCAGGAACTCGGAAACCTCCGGGGCCTCGCCGTCGAGGCTCGTCGATGGCTGACTGCTGCCGATGCGGTCGGTGCGCTGATTCTGCTCGGCCTGGCGGCAGATCTCCCGGAACTTCACGACCTTGGTGCGCTCGCGCTGGAACCACTTGTGGCAGCGGTTGTAGGCGATACCGTAGAGCCAGCCGCCGAAGTTGTCGGTGTCCTTCAGCGAGCCGAGCGCCTTGAACGCGGCGAGGAACACCTCCTGACTCAAGTCCTCCGCGTCGAAACAGTTGCGGCTCTTGTAGTAGGCGACGTTGTAGATCCCCTGTTGATAGCGGGAGATCAGCTCCTCGAAGGCGGGCAGCTCGCCGGCCAGGGCCTGCTCCACCAGAGTCGAGTCAGGGATCACGGGGCTCTCGGCGGCACTCATGAGTTCATCTTACACCTCGTGGGCCGATCTCCGAAAGGCCCTCGTCGTGAGCTGTAAGCCACTGAAGCACAAGGGCTTATCTGCTCGACCTGGGGGCTTCCTCGAAGGCCGGCGTCCGGTATGGAGTACCGTGAGGACACGGCGTTTCGTAAAGTTCCTCGCCGGGGGGGCCCCTGCTTGATCCGGCCGCGGGCTTCCCATAATCTGCGGGCCATGTCCCGACTCAGCTCCGCGATCGATCTTCGCAGTGACACCGTCACCCGTCCCGATGCGCCCATGCTCGAGGCCATGAGGACCGCGCCGCTCGGTGACGACGTCTTCGGCGATGATCCGACGGTGAAGGAACTCGAGGCGCTGGCCGCGGAGATCTGCGGCACGGAGGCGGGCGTCTTCGTGCCGTCCGGAACCATGGGCAACGCCGCGGCGGTCGGTGTCCACTGTCGTCCGGGGGACGAGATGGTTCTCGAGACGCTCTGCCACACCTTCAACTTCGAGCAGGCCGGCGCGGCGCGGCTCTGGGGTGTCCAGTCGGTGGCGTTGGACGGTGAACGTGGTTGCATTCCCCTGGAGCGCATCCGCTCTTCGGTGCGCCACGACGACGTCCATCTTCCGCACACGGGCCTCGTGGTTCTGGAGCAGACGAGCAACATGGCGGGCGGCTGCGTGTTGCCGCTCGACTATCTACGCGACGTCGGTGACCTCTGCCGCGAGCTGGGGCTGCGCTTTCACCTCGACGGCGCGAGGCTCTTCAACGCCAGCGTCGCCAGCGGTGTTCCCGTCAGCGATTACGTCCGGTGCGCGGACTCGGTGATGTTCTGCGTGTCGAAGGGCCTCGGTGCGCCGGCCGGCTCGCTGCTCGTCGGCAGTCGGGAGTTTGTCCGTGAGGCCCACCGTTTGCGCAAGCTGCTCGGCGGGGGGCTGCGGCAGGGTGGGATCCTCGCAGCCTGCGGCGTGCATGCGCTTCGCAACAATGTCGAGCGTCTGGCCGATGATCACCGTCGTGCGCGCGCCTTCGCCGGGCACCTCGCACCGCTGTGCGAGCAGGGGCTGGAGCTCGCGGATCCCGAGACGAACATGGTCTTCGTGGGGTGGGCCGGTGGTCGCGACGATCGGTACACCGCGGCGGCGCAGAGGCTTGCGGAGGATGGAGTGCGCGCGGTCGGGCTGCCGCAGCGCGGCATTCGCTTCGTGTTCCACAAGGACGTCGACGAGGAGGGCGCACAGCGAGCCGGCGACCTCGTCGCCGCGACTCTCGAGCGTATCCTTGCGGCGTGACTGACGTCGAGCATGATGAGCGCGATCCCCTCGATCGCCGCAACCTCGTGGCCGGCGGCAACGATGCTTTCGAATGCGTCTGCTGTGGCGAGTCCGTGCGTCCACTGGTGCGCGGCAGCATCCGGAACCACTGTCCGTCCTGTCTCTGGTCGCGTCACGTCGACAGGGTGCCGGGTGATCGTTCCGAGGCGTGTCATGGGATGATGGAGCCGGTGCGGATCGAAGGTGGCAGCACGAGTGGCTGGAAGATCCTCCATCGCTGCGTCGACTGCGGATTCGAGCGTGTCAACAGGGCGTCGCTCGACGATCCCGAGCAGCCTGACGACTGGGACGCGTTGATGGCCGTCGGCCGTTAGAGGCGGTTTCGAGACCCCATCCGGGCTTCGGCCGGCCAGAGCGGTGTGAATGCTCCGTCGGGCCTCCTCGATGATCGACTCCCTGAGATCGATTCGTCGGTCCGCCTCGCCTCGTTCCAGGTCGCCCGGCCTCGGGCCAAAGGAGCGGGTCTTGAAACAGCCTCCCGGGGACGAGTCGTGCCGTTCTCCCGGGAGGTGGGTCGGGCGCCGTGCTTCATCGCGCCGGTCTCGGGCGTCTCGGCGCTCCCCGAGACCCGGCCGGGTCTCGCGAATATCGTGTCCTGCAGGCCGGGGCCCGGGAGGATTGCGGCACTCCACGTCGCCCCTCCTTCCGGACAGGCCTCCTGCCGCGCGTTGTCGTCGCGTCTCGATCCCCGCTTTCGGGCACACCGGCGAAATCCGAGGTCAGCGTGCATTCACCGGCTGCTTTCCGGGGACGCGTGTTTGTTTTGACCGTGTGCGAAGCCGGGGACGGAATCGACGGCTCCGGCTGCAGGCCGGTCAGGCGTGCCTCGGTCCAGTGGTACGGGAGGGAAAGGGGCAGCTGCTTTCGGGCGGCCTACTTTCCGTGGTAAGCGACGGGGCGAGTCGCTCGCTGGCGCGCGGCGAGCGCCAGCTGACGTCGCTCGACGCTGCGTCGGATCTTGCTGACGTAGCTCGAGATCTCCGGGCCGGGGCACGCGGTGTGGCCCGGACGGATTTCCTCGTGCGTGTAGATCTGCTTCGCTCCGAGGCGGTAGTGGTCGCAGAGACGAGCCGCCAGAACGGTGAGACTGCGGCGTTGCTGGTTGGTCAGCTGCTGACGGTGAGGACTGTAGTTGCCCAGGAGGACGATGCCGATGTTGCCGCGATTGGCCCGGCCGCTCGCGTGAGCACCCTGGTACTTCAGCGAGCGCCCCTGGAAGACCTCGCCGCGGCGATCGATGATGTAGTGGTAGCCGATGTCGGCCCAACCCTTCTGCACCTGATGGTAGCGCTGGATCTTTCGGATCTCGTTGGCGGTCTCGCCGCGACTCGTGCCGTTGGAGTCGTGGGGACCCGCCGAATGGTGGATCGTCACCTTGCGAACGGTCCCCAGAGGATCGGTGCGGCGCCGAACGACCGGTCGGGCGTTCCAGGTCGAGCGTGGCAAGACCCGCAGGCGTGGCAGTCGAAGGGCGTCCGGCGTTGGCCCCGCGTCGTGGTTGTTTCTCGCGAGTGGTCGGCCCAAGGGAAAGCGCGATCCGGGAGCGGAGATGCGAGCGGGCGTTTTCATCGCCAGGATTCGGCGCGTCTTCGTGGAGTTACGCCGTCGGAGCTGGCGCTCGAGATCGGCGGCTTCCTCGCTGCGACCGAGACCGCGCAAGGTGACGACGAGGCGTGCCGTGGTCAGATCCTTTTCGTTGCCGGCCGCGTCAGCGAGCCCCTTGCGCAGGTAACGCTCCGCAAGCTTGAACTGGCCGCTCGTCAGGTGAGCCTCGCCGAGAAGTCGACACGCGCGACTGACGAGCCGGCTGTCGGAGTGCGCGTGACGCGCCTCGTGTGCGCAGCGCACCGCGTCGGTGGGGCGCGCCTCACTGATGTACGCACGCGCGGCATCGAGGTAGGCTTCGGCTCGCGTGCGCGCGTAGTTGCTGCGTCGCGCGACGGACTCGAGCATCTCGCCGCTCCTCGCGACCGTTCTGGCGCGCTGTGAGGCCGCCGTCATCGCGCCCTTCGTCGAGCTGTCACCCGACTCGGTGCCGGCTGACCGCGAGCCCGGCGCCAGCGTGCAACCGGCAAGGAAGCCGGCCGCGACGAGAGCGAGCGTCGAGGGAACCCGACGACGGAGACTGCTCCTGGGCATGCTCTTTCTCTTCACCTGCGCTACCGAGGACGCGGTTGTCTTCGGTTTACGGCCTTCGGCTTACGGCCTTCGGCTTACGGCCTTCGGCTTACGGCCTTCGGCTTACGGCCTTCGATCTGGGGGGCGCTCCACTCTTCCGTCGAGCCTTCGCCGCCGGAACTCCTCTCACGGCCGCGGACCTCACTCTGCGGGAACAGCGAATCGGCCGAGAATCGTACCACGAGGGTCGTGAAGAGAAAAGGCGCAAGCGCGTTCGGGACGCGGGTTTCGGGACGTCTCGGGTTACCGGAATCCCGCCGCTTGCGCGCACTTCTCGTTGAGCCGTTTCTCTCTCCCTGATACGATCGTCGTGCCTCTGAGGAGGGGTCCCCCAAGCTGCGTGAAGAGAACATGATCCAGGCACGACCCGGAGCTCTGGAGAGCTTTCGTGAGGAGGTCATCCGGCGTCGCGAGAATGTCGGGCAGGTCCGCTGGCTCGAGGAGATTCCGGCACACGAGGCGAGGACCGCGACGCTGCCCGAGCGGCTGCATCCACGCTGGTCGGAGTACCTGCGTGCTCGCGGCATCGGCGCGCTCTACTCCCACCAGGCGCGAGCCATCGATCTGGCCCTCGATGGCGAAAACGTCGTCATCGTTACCGGAACCGCGAGTGGCAAGACGCTCTGCTACAATATCCCCGTTCTCGACGAGATCCTGCACGGAGAGCGGGGCTACTCGCTCTATCTGTTTCCGACAAAGGCGCTGGCTCAGGATCAGATGCGCGTGCTCGCGCAGATGATCTCCGAACTCGGTATCGACGTCGAGGCGGGTGTCTTCGACGGGGACACCGACCCGACCTCGCGACGCAGGCTCCGACGACGGGGTCGCATCATCCTGACGAACCCGGACATGCTCCATCAGGCCATCTTGCCGCACCACGGTGGGTGGGTCGGGCTCTTCAGCGGGCTGAAGACGGTCGTCGTCGATGAAGTCCACTCGCTGCGCGGCATATTCGGGTCCAACGTAGCGTGCGTTCTGCAGCGTCTGCGGCGCATCGCACGACACTACGGCTCCGAGCCACGTTTCATCGGCACGTCGGCGACGGTCGCGAATCCTGGTGACCATGCGGAGCGGCTGATCGGGGAGAAGGTGACGGTTGTCGATGATGACGGCGCCCCGCGCGGCCCCAAGACCTTCGTGCTCTGGAATCCTCCACTTTACCGTCGGCCCGATGGGACCGAGGGGCGCAAGGGGCCGGTGTCGGTCGCGGTGCGCCTTCTTCCCGAACTGCTCAGGCGTGAGGTTCGATCAATCTGCTTCGCCGGTGCGCGCAACACCGTCGAGCTGATCCTGAGGTACACATGGGACCGTCTGCGCGCCAACAGGACCACTCGCTCGCTCGCCGACAAGCTCGAGGCCTATCGCGGCGGTTACTTGCCACAAGAGCGCCGTGAGATCGAGGGCCGACTCTTCTCCGGTGATCTCCTCGGCGTCGTCAGTACGAATGCTCTCGAGCTAGGTGTCGACATCGGGGGGCTCGATGCCTGCCTGCTCGTGGGCTATCCCGGCAGTGTCGCCAGCTTCCTGCAGCGCGCCGGCCGCGCCGGTCGACGCGCCCAGAGCTCGCTGGTGATCTACATCGCGAGTATCGAGCCCATCGATCAGTACTTCATGCGCCACCCGGAGAGCTTCTTCGAACGCTCTCCGGAGAGCGCGATTATCGAGCCCGAGAACCCGTATATCTTGACGAAGCACCTGATTTGCGCCGCGTATGAGCTGCCGCTCAGCGTCGAGGACGTCGGGTACTTCGCAACAGGGCTCGGCGGCGAGGAGGGGGATGCCTCTCGCGAGGACGTCTTTCGCGGACTCCTCGGCGTGCTCACCGATGCCGATCGCTTGCGGGGTGGTGCCGACGGCAAGTGGTACTACATCGATCGCGACTTTCCCGCGAAGCGCGTCAAGTTGCGCACGGTCGGCGAGGAGAACTTCACGATCTATGAGCTCGGATCGCAGAAGATTGTCGGGGAGCTCGACTACGTCGCCGCGTTGATGAGCCTCTACGAGGGCGCGGTCTACATCCATCGCTCGGAGACCCACGTTGTCGAGGAGCTCGACGTGGAGAACCAGATCGCGCGTATTCGCAAGCAGGACACGGGCTATTACACTCAGGCTCTGGCCCAGAAACGGGTGACCGTCGACGAGGAGGTCGCCTCCGACGTCTGGCGCACGGCGAGGCTGTCGACGGGCGACGTCACGGTCGAGACCCGCATCACGGGCTTCAAGAAGGTGCGCTTCCACACGATCGAGAACGTCGGTTATGGCGAGGTCGATCTGCCCCCCATCATCCTCGAGACGGTCTCCGTCTGGCTCGATCTGCCCGACGAGGCCGTTCAGCGTGCGATGGGTTTCGGAGCGGACTTCTTCCAGAGCGGACTTCAAGGCATCGGCCGGCTCTTCGCCAACTTGATGCCGTTTTTCGTCATGGCCGATCCGCGCGATGTCGACTACTTCATCGACGGCCATCGCCTCTACTTTTACGATCTGTATCCGGGCGGCATCGGCTACGCGGAAAAGGCGCACGAGATTTTCGAGACGATCCTCGAGGCGACGCTCGGGCACCTCATCGATTGCGAGTGCAAGTCCGGCTGTCCGAGCTGCGTGCTGCCGGCTTCGTCGCGTTACGAGATCGCGTCGGAGTCGAACGTCGAGGAGTATCCCTTCCCGAAGGAGGCATCACGCTTTCTGCTCCATCTTCTGCTCGAGATGGAGCCGCATGTGCCGGAACTGGCGCCGGCTGAAATGGGGCCAGAGTCGAGTCCGGTCGAGTCGCGCGAGCTGCTCGATCCGAAGTTCGAGCGCAAGGTGAGGCGCGCGCTTGATTTCCTTTGAGGGCGCACCTGCGGTGCCCGCTTTTGCGATGGAACGAACGGTGACTCCAGGTAGCGGCGATGTGACAGGACAGCCCGACGACGAGGTCGGGGCAGCCCGGGAAGGAGCGAAGCTCCGGGGCGACGTCGTCATGCGGTTGCGGTCGCGGCTGCGCAAGGCGGTGGCGCGAGGTTCGGGTGCCGTCGAGACGCGCGAGGTGGACTCGTCCGTCCCGCCGGTGCTTCCGGTCGCTCCTGCGCTGGCCCGGGAGGGCGTTTTCGAGGAGGACCGCAGCCTCCTCGTCTGGCGTGAACGGCTCTTCGTCGACGACGAGGACGCCGGGGCTCGCGCTGATCTTCTCGGCGAGGTCTTCGCCGCCGAGGACGGTCTCGAGAGCGCGGAGCGCCTGCTCGGCGGCGCGGGACTCTCGTTTGCCGATACGGCTTTCATCGACATCGAGACCTGCGGTCTGGCCGACGACCCGATCTTTCTCGTTGGAGTCGCGTGGCGCCCTGACGACGGGATCGAGCTCCTGCAGCTCTTCGCGCGCGATCCGACCGGCGAGCCCGAGGTGCTCCGGCGCAGCGTTGACATTCTCTCCCGGCGTGGCACGTGGGTGAGCTTCAACGGGCGCAGCTTCGACATCCCTCGGATGCGTCGTCGGGCGCGTACGCACGGCATCGAGTTTCCCGACTGCGAGGTCCACCGGGATCTCCTTCACGAGGTTCGCCGCCGCTGGAAAGGAAAGCTCCCGAATTGCAGGCTCTCGACGGTGGAGAAGAGCCTCCTGGGGCTCGGCCGACTCCCCGCGGACGTTCCGGGACGTGAGGTTCCCGATCGCTACTGGGACTTTGTCGAGGGAGGCGATCGTCGGTGGATCGAGCCGGTCCTGGAGCACAACCGTCGTGACGTTGCGGCGCTCGTCGCGCTGCTGGTCCACGTGCTCGACGTCGGCGAGACCGCAGGCGCGGACTGAGCCGCGCCTTCTCGCCGTGCGCCGACGTCGCAGCGGTCCGTTCAGGACGGCGGACCGGGATCAGGGCAGTGGGAAGATCTCGACATCAGTGCCAGGGCCGCCGGCGGGTTTCGTGAGTCCGCCGACGAGGACCAGGAATCGTCGGCCGTTGCGCGTCACGACGTACGAGTCATGGCGTGATCTCGGTGTCTGGAGCGACCAGGCGAGCTCGCGTAACTCCCCGGCGAGATCACCCGTCGTGAAGTAGATCTCGACGGTCGACAGCAGCTCTGGCGAATCCCTGTTGTCGGTCTTGCCCGCCGCCTCCCCTCCCGCGATGATGACACCAAGGCCCGGTGCTCCGGTCATGCTGAAGCGTACCTTTGGCGTCAGGAACTGCGGACGAAGCGTCGGGTGGGAGACGATTTCCAGGCGGCTGGATGCGGGCTCTCGTGCATTGAAACGGAACAGCACCCCGTCGAGCGCCGCGTCCTCGCGCGGGCGCTGGTGGTCGAGATCCTGGAGGTACTGAGCGACGGAGATCTCCCAGAGGTCGGAGTAGAGGCCCTCGGTGCCGCGCGTCGGGTGGGTCAGCGTGCCGCCGTAGATCAACACCTCACGCGCTCCTGGAGGCTGCTCCGCCGCCGGCGGTCGCGTCGGCTCTCCCACGAGGCCGTGTGCATGGTGACCTTGACGCAGAAAAGTCGGGTCGAGCTCGTGCTCGAGCTTTTCGATCGAGTCGGTCGGGTCGGCGATCCGGATCAGCGTGGGACAGTAGAGTACGGTCGCGTCGGACTCGGGAAAGAGGTCGACCGGCGCGTTGGGGGCGACGGTCTGACCGAACGGAGGGGCGGCCTCGACGGGCCTCGCCTTGCGGTCCGGATTGCGGCCGAATCCGCCGTAGGCGAGGGCCCACGGGTCGTCGTTGCTCGTTCCCTCGAGGAGGGTCAGCGTGTGACGCGTGCGAGCGAGCGAGTGGAAAAAGTGGTGCTCGT
>CAYMLL010000116.1:0-20997 GCA_964390645.1 uncultured Planctomycetia bacterium
CCGCCTGCTCACCAACCTCGGCGATGCCCGAGCAGACCTTGACGCCGCCACCCTTTCCGCGACCGCCGGCGTGAATCTGCGCTTTCACGACGCACATACCACCACCGAACCCGTCAGCGATGGAGACGGCGTCCTCGACGGATGTGGCGACCCTTCCTTGCGGAACCGGAACACCGAAGCGGGCGAGGATTTCCTTCGCCTGGTACTCGTGGATCTTCACGGAACTGCTGCCGCGCGACCCGGAGCGTTCCGAACAGGAACTCGCCCCTCGGCCTCCCGACCCTCGCTGGGGATAAACCGAAAGGGGAGATTATATGACGGTCGATATTCACGACAAGGCCAAACTACGCCCTGACCGAGTCGCTCTCCACAGAACCGTGGAGCCGTGTCGGAGGGGCTCTTTTCACTCACGACACGAGGAACGCAGCATGCGATCGACGTCACCAGTCCGCCTGCCCAGCCCCCTGTTCCCGCTCGCCTGCGTCTGCCTGGTCGGCTGCGCGTCGTACGGCGGTCGGCCACTGATCTCCTCCGGCACCGCGTCGTCCTACGTCGAGCACGTCGAACGCAACGGGCTACATGCCGCGGTGATCGACCTCTCTGACCTGCGTTCCTGCGAGAAGCACTTCGGCCGCGACCTTCCCGACCACGATTACGTGCCGGTACGGCTCTTCCTGGAACTCGACATGAGTTCCAGCGACACCTTTCACGTCAAACGCGAGGACCTCGCCCTCGTACTCCAGAACGGTACGCGGCTGCCCGCGGCCGACCCGTTGACGGTCATCGACGACGTCGCATTCTCTCACTGGCGCTCCTTCTTCGGTTTCCTCCTTGTGCTCCCCGGTCCGTTCGTCGCCTCGTCCGTGTCCTCGGCCAATGACGAGCTGGAAAGTGACTATCTGGAGAAAGCGCTGCGCAGCGTTCGCATCAGCCGGAACATGCGCGTTTACCAGGGCGTGGTATTCTTCGAGCTCCCGCCCGGCCTCAAAGGTCCGCAGACCACGGAGGACGCGTTTGTCGAGGTCGTCGCCGGCCGCGAAGGTAACCGTGAAGGAACACTCGGCGAGCGCCTGGAGTTCCCGGTCCACTTCACTCGCTGATCATATCGAGAGTCTCGGCATGCTCCGCAAGACCATCCCGTACGCCATTGTCTGCATGGTCCTCGACGGCTGCGCCGGTCTCGACCCGACGCAGACCGCGAACTTCGACCAGGGCGTCACCGCTATCGCCGAGAGTCGCTGGGTCGATGCGCGCGGCGCCTTCGACAAGCTGCTCGAGGGAAGACCGGACCACGCACCCGCACGACTCCTCAGAGCCGAGGCTTGCATGCATCTCGGCGAGGTCGAGAGCGCGCTCAGTGATCTGGAGAAGGCTCTCCATTCGAGCGCTCTTCCCGACCCGAGGACCGGTTACGCTCATTTCCTCCGCGGTCGCTGCCTCGTCCAGAAAGGTCAACGCCTCGTCGACGACACCGCATTCCGCACACATGCCGTCGATCCCGATCTGGGGCGTCGCGCACGAGAACACTTCATGAGCGCGAATGTCGCGTTTCGTCGCGCCAGCGAGATCGCTCCCGCACACTATGACTCCCTCCTGTGGCGCGCGTACTCACTCTACCGCCAGGAGAATTACCGCCGGGCGCTTCAGATTCTGAAGACGTGCGACACACTCCTGCCCGACGACTGGCGACAGCGGTTCTTCCGGGTCCTCGCCCGGGAAGGCGCACAGGGGCTCGACACCCGCTCCGTCGAGCAAGTCCTCGAAATCGCGTCGGATCTCCCGTCCGACGAGACGTTTCCCGTCATCAACTATCTCATCGACATCCACGACGAGGTGCCCGAATCAGCCGCACGACGCATCGAGCAGGTAGTCGAGACCTTCCGTCGCGAGACCGGAGTCCGGAGCACGCGCCTGACGGCCTTCCTTGGCAGGGTCGAGGAGGAGCACGCTACACGCGAACGCTCCACGGTCGTCGCTCACACGATCGAGCAAGCCCGGAAGCTCGCCATCGAGGGGCGGTACGAGGACTCGATAGGCATCCTGGTTCGCTTCCGGAAGCGGCGAGGCGAGCACCCCGATGTCCGGAAGCTCCACGACCAGCTGTCCGAACGCTGGTCGCGTCTTCTGGAGACCAGCGCCGCGCCGCTCGTCGACGACGGGTCGCCCGCTCGTCTCCAGGAGGCGCTGAAGATCTACCATTCCGCCCGCGATCTGACGGAGAACGCCGATCGAGCAGGCGCGATGCTGAAGAAGGTGGCCATGGTGGAGAACCTCCTCCACCAGCACCACGTCGGCGAGCAGCTCGACGAAGCGGCTCGGCTTCGCGAGCAGGGACGGCACGTCCAGGCGCTCGCACTCGTCGACCGGCTGTCGTTAGACCGCCTGGACAAGATCAACCGCAACCTCTTGCACTTCGAGCGCGGCGGCGCTCTGTACCATCTGGAGAGGTGGAATGACGCCAGTGCCTCCTTCGCTCGCATATCGCCCGACGCCAGTCGCGACTTCGAGCCGCTCACGCTGCTGCACGGCATGTCACTCGTACGGTCCAACCGTCTGGAGGCCGGAGTCGCGCTCCTCAAGACGACCCCGACCGATCAGCGCGACGACACCATGAACCGACTGATCGCGTCCCAGCTCTTCGGGTCCGGGCGATTAGCAGAAGCGCTGACCTTCCTCGCCGACGTCTCTGAACCCGGCCCCGACGACACCCGTCTGGAGGCGAACAGTCGAAAGCATCTCGGTATCGAGCTCTTCGGCAAGCACGAGTACTCCAAGGCGGCCGAACACCTCACGCGGTCAGCGAACCTCTTCCGGAGCGTGCTCGACGAGACCTCCCCCGAGACACTGGCTTTGCTCGGCAAGGCTCAGCACCGTCGCGGTCAGCTCGACCTCGCACGCACCGCCTTCGAGGAGTTCGCGCAGGCGCGCCCTCCACGAACAGCGCAGGTGCGCTTTCGGGACGTGTACCTGTCCCTCGGCCGTCTTCGTCTGAAGGACGAGGACCGGCGAGGGGCCTACGAGGCCCTGAAGCTCTACGTCAGCCTCGGCGGAACCCTGCCGTCGGACCTCTCGACCACACAGGCACGGTTGGTCGCCACATTCGCCGACTATCTGCCGCTCGACCGTGTCGTCTACTGGCGCTACGAGCGCGACTTTCCCGCCGGCAAGGAACCCTTCGATGTCTTCGTCCGCGAAGACGCGGACGGCCGCTACAACATAGAGGTCCGCGAGGACGAACTGACGCTCGAGGAGGAGTGGTGGCTCGAGGAGGATGTCCTCGTGCGCCGAAGCCGACGAGCAGAGTTTCGTCTGCCGACGCGCCTGAGAGAAGGCTCCGACGAGTTGCCGACAATCGAATACGACGGCGGCGGCCAGAATTGCGTTGCCCGCATCGTCAGCTATGACGACAGCGTGGATATCGCCTCGAAACGATCGTTCCGGAACTGCCTGCGCATCGAGACCACGCGCGACCTCCCCATCGGAGACGGTGAGACTCGCCGCATACGCCAGCTCGTCTGGCTCGCTCCCGGGGAAGGAGAGGTCCGCCGGCAGATCTTCGACGCGGACACGCTGGTCACGACCATCGAGCTGCAGGAGGTCAAGTTCCGGACAAGGAAGTAAGGGGCAGGCACCCTCGCGAGACAGTCCGCCGTCGTATACTCCCCGGTTCCGGCTCGTGGTCAGTCCTCCGCCTTCGTCACCTCACGTTCCTTCCGGTCGATGCGTCGGCGAACGCGCGCGTAGCCTCGAAGGCAGACCTCGTTCTTCGCGTCGAGAGACTGAATCACGGTTGAGTACTGAACGAGAGCGAGCGTGTCCTTGTTGACGGCCTCGTAAGCGTTCCCGAGCTGCGTTCGCAGCGAGATCTCCAGCGTCGCGGGCTCGTTGAGCTCTGTACTCGCCTTCAACGTGTCAATCCCCTCGCGCAATGCCAGGACGGCACGTCTCGAATCGCCTTGAAGACGGTAGATACGAGCGATCTTGACGAAGAGCTCGATGGCCGTCACCTCCAGATCCTCTCGCACCAACAGGACGTTCCGATTGTAGTCGCGCCGTTGAAAGGGCAAAGTGTCGAGTCTCGGAACGTCGCCCAGGCCGATGACCTGGATCGTACGCAGCCGCTGTCGGATCGTCTGGCTGGCATCGAGGTAAGCGCGCAGCGCCGACTGCAGCTCGATTTTGCGCTCCCCGGCAGTGAGCTCGCTCTTGCTCGTCGCCAGATCCCAGTGGCATGCGGCCAGGCCGAGCATCGTCGAGATACTGGTTGGCTCGAGCGCCAGGCTCGTCTCGAGCTGGTCGAGAGCTTCGACGATCTTGCCGCGGGCCAAGTAGACGCTCCCCAGCTCGTAGTGGATCCAGTGACGGTCGGCGTCGGTGATCTCGGCGAGCGATCGATGGGAGATGTCGTCGAGGATCCGTTCAGCCTCATCGAAGAAAGCGACCTTCTTCTCGACGTCATCCTCCGCAACGGCGAGCACCGAGTAGAGAAGCACCGCGAGGCTGACGTGCGACTTGTAGAAGCCGGGATCTCGCTTGATCGACTCGCGCAGAAAAATCTCGGCTCGCGCGGACTTCTTCTCCTCGAGAAACTCGTGCGCTTTCTTCCAGAGGTCGAGCGCCTCACGCCGCTCGATCGTCTGGACCTTCTTCTTCTCGAGGACAATTCGCGACTTTTCTTGCAGCGTACGCTCGTTCGTGGACCACCAGTCGCGCCACCTGGAGATGGCCTTGTCACGAGAAGCCGGGGTGGCGTCGGCGCGGAAGTCGAAGTTCTGGCCAGTCGTCTCACGCAGTATCTGCGCGGCGAGCTCGCGAATCGCCTCGTCCTCCTGGCTTCCGACCGTGAGCGCTTCGATCAGGGTTGGAACGCCGACAAAAACACGGTTGCGCGCGAGCGCGACCGCGGCGACGAACTGCAGCTGGCCGGAGTTGTCGTTGTAGAGCGTGACGAGAGCACGGTTCTGGTCCAGTCGACGCAGGATCTCGACGCACGCGGCGCGAATGCGAGAATCTTCCTGCGAGTTCGAGATCAAGTACAGAGCAAGCGGCACCGACTCGTCGGAGAAGCGCGAGAAGATCACCTTCAGCAACGACTCCTTGACCTTGAAGTCGCCGTACGCCAGGTCGTCGTAGAGCCCGGGCAAGTTCTCTTCGATCTCGGACGACGTGACCTTCTTGATCCCATGAACGTGAAGCACCCGACGCAGAGCGAGAATCGCGGCCGCCCTGGCCCGCCGCTCGTCCCGCGACAGCTTCGTGATCTCGGCAAGCGAGCGCTCCACCAAATCGATCGCGAAGATCCCCGCCTGAACCAGGAGCTTCTCGGCACGCTCGCGCATCTTCTCGTCATCGCCACGGATGACCTCGAGCGCGCGCCGGATCTCGCTCTCGAGATCCTGGTTGTAGTGGTGCGACGCCTCGGTGAGGATTTGATCGCGGTACAGAACGCGCTGCACACGGTCGCGGGAGTAGGTCGTCCGCGCGCCGTTCGATAGCTCAACACGAACCTCACGACCGTTTTCGCGCAGGATCTTGCAGCGAACGTGGTGCCGGTTGAGTTCGAGGATGACGAGGTCGGTGTCGAGCCGCTCCCTCGCCTGTCGTCCCTCGAAGAACTCGATGGACTCGATCTCGGACTTGAGGATCTTGCGACTGGCCCCTCGATACCCGAGCTGAATCGCATTGCCGCCCGAGTCGCTGACGCGCCCGAACTGCGTCGAGCCATCGAGAAGCCGCACCGTATCGAGGTCCTTCTCGACCGACACGGGTGCTCGTTTCCGGATCGCCGGAGGGACCGGCCGATCCGGCTTCGTCTCCTCGGTCGGCGAGACTCCCTCACTCTTCGGCATCGGGACCCTGGCCGGATCCCCGGCGTCGCCGGACTCTTCCTGAGCCGGGAGCGCGAGCGAGGTCACGATCACCAGGGCCAGGGGCCGCAACATCGACAAGCGCCGGTCCGTCCGTCGAATACGTGACGACAAAAGTGGGTTCATCGAAGAAAGGGTCCGAAAGAGAGGTGGATGGGACGCTCACGAACGCCGGGTCGCGAGGGGAAATCCCATAGCGCCGACGGTCGCGGCTCGGAAAACTGGCCGCAAGAAAAGAGGCCCTCGGTGGAAGGACGGCAGCGAGCGGCCGAACCGGGTATCGTGCCGCAGGCGGGTGGCTCTCTGATACTGTTCTCTCGGAACAGGCGATTGTACCGTCCTCGCTCGGAGGCGACCAGGGGATCTTCCTAACTCCAGTAAGCGCTGTACACTGGGGCCAACCCGGGCAGCGACGGGAAAACGGTTTCGAGGTGAGGTCGAGGCCAGTATGATACTCCCGTCATGCCTCCAGACCCGTCCGCACCGGACTCCCCCACGACCGACCGCCCCTGGATCCGAGAGCTGCGACGTGGCGACCGAATCAGCGGCACGACCCTTCTCGTCGAGACTTCCAACTTCAAGCAGACGAGAAACCAGAAGTATTTTATTCAAATGAACTTACGAGATCGCTCGGGTTCCATCCGCGCGATCCGCTGGGAAGCTGACGAGGTTCTCTACCACTCCTTCCACGTCGATGATTTTCTGCGCGTGAGCGGCCGGATCGAGGAGTTTCAGGGCAACCTGCAGCTCGTCATCGACACGCTCGAGCGGGTCGACCCGACGATGGTCGACTACGACGAGTTCCTGCCGATGGTCGCCCGCGATCTCGCGGAGATGGAGACGGAACTGCGCGGGGTTGTCGCCGCGATCGATGACGACCATGTCCGCGCGCTCCTCTCGCGGCTCATCGACGATCCGGAGGTCCTTTTCGGGCTGACACACTGTCCTGCCGGCAAGCGCCTGCACCACGCCTATATCGGCGGTCTCCTCGACCACATCCTGTCGCTCGTCAAGCTCGCGAACGCTGTCGCTGATCGTTACGATCGCCTCGACCGCGATATCCTCGTCGCCGGCTGCATCCTGCACGACATCGGCAAGCTCGAGGAGCTCAGCTTCACACGCAACTTCGGCTACACGAACGTCGGCCAGCTCCTCGGCCATATCGGACTCGGTATGCTGCTGATCGACCGCCATGCGCGGCAGGTGCCCGGCTTCCCCGCGTCGCGACTCCTGGAGATCCAGCACATCATCGCCAGCCATCATGGGGAACTCGAATACGGCGCGCTGAAGCAACCGCAAACTCCGGAGGCCTTCGCCGTCCACTACCTCGACAACCTCGATGCCAAGATGGCCACGCTCGACAGCATCGAAGAGGAGCTCCTCGCGCCCATCCCCGGCAGTGCGCCCACCGACGGCCGCTGGAGTGACTTCAAGCCCCACCTCGGCCGCCGACTGTTCTTTCCAGATCGCGACGGCAACCCATCGACGGCGGATCGCTCGTCGACGGCGGATCGCTCGTCGACGGCTGGCGACTGAACGCTCGCGGCTGATCGCTAGCCGCTGACCGAGCCGGCCCCACAGGAAGCGGTTCCGGACGAGCCGGAGGCGAATTCGATGGAAACCTCGAGCTCGTTCAACACGCTCTCGAGCTTCTTGCTTGTCGTCTCGCTCGCCTTCACGAGCGGAAGTCGCAAGTCCGGACCCGAGAGGCCGACCATCGCCGCGGCCGCCTTCACCGGAATCGGGCTCGTCTCGACGAAGAGCGCCTTGAAGAGGGGAAAGAGCCGGAAATGAAGCTCCTTCGCACGGGCAAAGTCCCCGGCGGCAGCGAAGTCGACCAGATCGACGACGAGCTTCGCGACGACGTTCGCCGCGACAGAGATCACGCCCTTGGCTCCAACACTCATCAGCGGCAGTGTCAGAGAATCATCGCCCGAGAGGACATCGATGTCACACACACGCTGGATCTCGACCACGCGATCCACCGAGCCACTCGCCTCCTTGATGCCGATGATACCGGGGATCTCGGCGAGACGCGCGACGGTTTCCGCCGTCATGTCGATCGCCGTACGCGGCGGCACGTTGTAGAGAACGATCGGAATGTCGACAGCCATCGCGACGGCCTCGAAGTGGCGAAACATGCCCTCCTGCGTCGGCTTGTTGTAGTACGGCGTGATGACGAGCGCGCCGTCAGCGCCGATGTCCCTGGCGAACGCCGTCATGCGAATCGCCTCGGCCGTCGAGTTCGAGCCCGTGCCCGCGAGCACCGGAATGCGCCCGTCAGCCTTGCGCACGACGGTCTCGATCACCAGGTCGTGCTCCTCGTGACTGAGGGTGGCAGACTCACCGGTCGTCCCGCAGGGAACCAGGCCGTGAGTACCGGAGTCGACGTGGTATTCGACGATCTCCTCGAGCCTTGCGACGTCGACCTCCCCGTCCTGAAACGGCGTGATCAACGCGACGAGAGACCCCTTGAACATGAGCTCGCTCCTCCTGAGGGACAGCCTGGAAAGGCCCGGCTGCATTGTAGATGAGAGCCCGGGGAAACACCACGAGGAAGGGACTCGACGGAGCTTCCGGCCGCGAAGGCACCACCACCCGAGGGGAACGGGTCCGTTTTCGACGCATCGCTCCCGGGAGAGACAGCCGCCACCGCACTACGAAGCGCTCTCTCCAGAGGACGTCAGGCCGAGATGTTCCTCGATCACCGCGCAGATCTCGGGGCACATAGCGCCGATGATCGCCTGATCGGGGCCCTCCAGCATGACACGGGCAAGGAGCTCCGTCCCGGAGTAGCGCAACACCACGCGTCCCTCTTCGGCCAGGCGTGACTCGACATCCTGGACCACGCTCCGGATCTCGGGGACCTCGTCGAAGGACACGCGCGCACGCACGCGCACGTTCTGGAGAACCTGCGGATACTTCGTGACGATCTTCGCCTCGGTCTCGAGATCGAGATCGTCACTATCGAGAAACTCCAGAAGCCGGATCGCTGCAAGCGCACCGTCTCCGGTTCCGGCGAAGTCGAGGAAGATCAAGTGCCCGGACTGCTCGCCGCCAACCGGATGACCCTCCTCCACCATGGCCCGGTAGACGTGCTTGTCCCCGACGGGAGTGCGCCGCAATTCGAGCCCCATGGAGCGCACGCTCTTCTCGAGCCCGACGTTCGCCATCACCGTCGTCACGACCACCTTATTCGGCAGCCTCCCCTGGCGATCGTAATAACGGGCTGCGAGGGCGAGAACATGATCGCCGTCGAGCACCGTACCGGAGCTCGAAACCGGAATCATACGATCCGCATCGCCATCAAAACAGAAGCCGGCCACGGCCCCGGAGCTCCGCACGCGATCCGCGACCATCTCCGGGTGAAGCGCGCCGCAACCACTGTTGATGTTGTCTCCATTCGGCTCGTTCGCGACCACCTCGACGTCCATCCCGAGACGTCGGAAGAGCTCCGGTCCCGTACGGTAAGCGGCACCGTTCGCCGTGTCGAGGACGACCTTCTTTCCCGCCAGGCGCGCCGGGCGCTCACAGCAGCCGACCAGAAAGCTGACGTAGGACTCCTGCGCCAGAGCCGAGAGATCGCGCGAGCTCCCTCTGCGATCCGCGGCCGAGCCCCCCTGGTGATCGGAGGAGTCGTGGTCGGCAGCCCCGCGCATGGAATCGGTGGGACAGTCGCCCTCGTGGTATGCGCGTGAGACCGCGAGCTCGAACTCCTCGGAAATCTTCGTCCCCGTCGCAGACAGCAGCTTGATGCCGTTGTCATGCGCCGGATTGTGCGAGGCGGACAGAACGATCGCGAGACAGCAATCACTCGAAGACGCGGCCACATACGCCACGCCGGGGGTAGGAATCACTCCCAGGTCGCCGACATCGTAGCCCGCGCCCTCGAGCTCGAACGCGACCAGCTCGTGGAGCACCGGACCGGAGGCTCGCGTGTCACGGCCGATGAAAACCGAACGGCCGCTCTGCGCCGGAACGTCCATCGGAAACCGCTTCCGATCATCGAGGACACGCGAGATCGCCCGCGCCAGCCGACGGACCGACGGCTCCGCGAGCATCCCCTCTCCGGCTCGGCCTCGAACTCCGTCGGTCCCGAAGATACTCCCCCCGGCCTTCGCGATCTCGCTCAACCCCCACCTCCTTCCTTCTCGGTGATGACCTTCACATCATAGGTCCAGAAGGCCCGACGCTCCTCACGACGCTTTTCGTGCTGTACCACCTGCACGTCCGGAAAACCATGGAGAACGAGACTGTCCTCGGTGAACGTGTAACTCTCGCTCTTGTCTCGATTGAAGCGCAACGGCGGCGGCACGCTCAACGTGATACCGCCAGGCTGAAGTTTCTGCGCACGCAAGCGCTCGATCTGTATCTTCGGTCCACGAAATTCCACGGGTATGATATCCGAGCCCTCCCGTACCTCCCGAAGCGTCACCTTGCACGCGACGAGCGTCAACGGCAGCTGAAAGACGACTCGCACCTGTTCGCAGGGAAACCTCTCCTGATTGACCTCGAGCTGCACCCGGACAAGGACCTTCGGTGGCTGCTTCGCCGACACCCACCGTTCTCGCAGTTCGTCCCAGAACTCCACGGTCTGCTCGATCACCGGATCATTCGCCGGGAAGACGACCGGGTCGATCTCTCGCTCCACCGGTCCGGATCCGTAACCCATCGGGACGGACAGGCCGACCGAGACCTTGCTGACAACGGACTCCGGACCACGAATCTTCAGCTCACCGCTGGACGGCCTCAGCACCTCCGTGGCTTCCTTGCTGCTGGAATGGTCGAACTCGGTGACGGAGATCTGGTCGCCGAGACCCGAAATAATCCGCTCCCTGACGGGCTCCTGAAGCGAGTGAATCGTCAGCGGAGAGATCTTGCTGATCGTCAAATCTCCCCTCGGATACTCGAAGTCCTCCTGCTCCAGCACGTGGATCTGCTGTCCGGGACCGGGATCGACCGGAATCACGAAAACCGGCGGCTCCTCTCCCTCGAGCTTGTCGATCTGCTTGCGAGGCCCGACGATGACGACCTCGATCGAGCGCTCACCGCCTTCCGCGAGCGAGAACTCTCCGTCCTCGGGAGCCTTGACACCCACGATCTTGAAGAACTCGACGCTCGATTCGGAATGCGCAGGCCGGAACTTGACCCGGAACTTCATCACCACGCTTCTCTTCTCGGACTGGTAGGCGAGGTACCAGATCCCGACTGCGAACAACAGCGCGACACCCTTGTTGCGCCAGTCGGCAAAGAACAGCTTCCCGAAAAGAGTCGTCATCGTCCTCGAGCTCCCGCGGCTTCCTGCACGACATCCGTACTGCTGCCATCGTCTCGATCCTCGAGGTGCGCCAGGTGACTCAGTAGAAGACAACGCAGCTGCTCATGGCCGACCCGATCCATCTGCCCCCGGTTGACGAAGGAGACGACCCCGGTCTCCTCCGAGACAACAATGACGATTGCGTCAGTCTCTTCTGTGACTCCAAGAGCCGCACGGTGACGCGCGCCGTACCTCTTGTCGATGGTCGAGCTCTCACTCAGAGGAAAGAGGCAGCCGGCGCCCGCGACACGCTCCTTCTGCACGACGACGGCGCCGTCGTGGAGATCTGAACCGGGAAAGAAAATCGTCGTCAGAATCTCCGTCGTGACGATCGCATCGATCCGGGTTCCCCCCTCCACATAGTTCTTCAGCCCGACCTCGCGCTCGATCGCGATCAGAGCGCCAATCTTGCGCTTTGACATGCGAAACGCGGCCTTGACGAGATCATCGACGGTACTCTCCGTGTCACCCTTGAAGAGGCCGCCGAAGAACCGCGTCTGTCCGAGACGAACGAGCGCTCGACGTAGCTCGGGTTGGACGATAATAACGAGCGCCGGAATCGCCGCCGCACCAAGAAATCGGATGATCACCAGCAGGCGATCCATGACCTTCAGCTCCTCCGCGACGATCGTCAGGAGCAGCGGAAACATCAGCATCAGCAAAGCGTAGCTCTTGAGAATCCCCTCACCGCGAGTCCCCTCCAGATAGTGAAGGAAGACGTAGATCACGCCGAAGAGGATCAGAATCTCGAAGAGATACTGCGGCTTCAGCAAGTCGCCAACGGAGTTGAAGAACTCGATGAACCCTTCCATCGCGTCAGTCCCCGACGGTCGCCTGGAGCCTCAAAGCCTCGAGAACATCGACAAGGTCCCGGGTGAAAGCAACGTTGTGAACCCGCAGGATCGAGGCTCCCGCGAGCGCCGCCCACGTGTTCGCCGCGACAGTGCCGACATCTCGCCGGGCCGGATCACGCGCGCGTTCGACGCGAGCTCGCGACGAGGCGCCCAGGATCTTCCCGAAGAAAGCCTTCCGGGACACGCCGACGAGAACCGGCCGCCCGAGCTCGCCGAGTTCACGCAGTCTCGTGAGAATCTCGACGTTGTGCCCCGCCTGCTTCGCGAAACCGATACCAGGATCGACTATAAAACGCGAACGCGAGATGCCTTCCGCCTCCAGTACGTCCATGCGACGACGGAGCCTGTCGACAACATCGGTCAGCACACCGTCTTCGTAGCGCGTGCGCTCCTGCATGTCCCGCGGGGTGCCTCGCATGTGCATCAGCACGACCGGACACTCGTGCGCGTTCAGGACCGGTATCCACGCCGGATCCGAACACGCGCTGACGTCGTTGATCACGTCCGCGCCGGCCTCCAGAGCAGCCTCACCAACTCGTGGATCACGCGTGTCGACGGAGATGGGCACCTCCGTCCGACCACGCAGTTCACTCAAGACGGGGATAACCCGTCGGATCTGCTCCTGGGTCGATACGGTTTCGGCACCCGGCCGGGTCGATTCGCCGCCGATGTCGAGGGCGTCCGCACCGTCGTCGACCATGTCGAGCCCGGCACGGACGGCGTCGCTGACGGAGTCGAACCGTCCGCCGTCGGAAAACGAATCATCGGTGACGTTGAGGATCCCCAGGACCACGGGGAGCGGACCGACCGCCCATTCTCGTGCACGCGGCAGCGCGAAACGCCACGTCTTCCAATCACGCAGAATCTCCAGCTCGGTCAGGGTCGTCATCTTCGCACACCTTCCTCGATGAGCTCGGCAGCACCCGTGCCGCCCGAGGCCCCCTTCCAGGGCGTTGCCCCGGCAGCGAGGTAGACAGACTCCTTGTTCCCGCGCAGGAGCGTCCCGTGGCTGACGTAGCAGCCATGGACGACGCGCCTCACCTGCTCGTCGATCTTCTGCACTATCGATTCGCCGTGATTCCAAGTGTGGCTCGACTCGCGGACCGGGAAGGGCCCGTCCCCGGTATCGAAGTCGCCAACGGGCCCGATCGTATCCGACATGCCCCGATCACACACCATCCTACGCGAGAGATCGGTCGTACGCCGGACGTCGTTCCGAGCTTCCGCCGGAAGGTCACACCAGGAAGTCCTCCCTGCGATACATGCGACACGGAGCAGCATCCGGTTGCTCCGGAGCGGCTTCACCACCACGGGAAAACCGTCCGTCTCGAGCGCCTGCAGCGTCACACCGGACTTCGTTCCTGGCGGGAAGATCGCCACCTCGAGAATCGGCTCGAGATCGGGAAGAACAGCAGCGACGACACGGTGTCCCGGCTCGTGACGGGCGGTGATCCGTCGCTCCTCCCCGCTCAACCCGGAAGTCGCGGGGGCAGCGAGCTCGACGGCGATCGGATCACGGAGCCTCGCCGTTCGACCGTGGACCTCGACGATACGGGGCCGGCCCGCGACAACCGGCGGGTCGATCGTCGCCTTCCGGTCCAGGCCACCCGGACGAACAAGCGCCGGTTCGAGAACGGCGGGCTGCTTGAACGAGGCAATCAGACAGACGCCGTCGTCCCGGTCGAGTCCGTCCATCTCGACGAGGACGGCATCAGACTCGTCCGTGCAGATCACCGCCACGGCGACGAGAGTAACGAGAAGCCGGGCGACGAGGAAAAGCCCCTTCGGTCGAGCGGAACCCCGCCGGACCCGGGCGCTGGCCCTAGTGACCTCGGACGAGGACTCTCCGGCCCCCAGCACGCGCGCCCCCGTACCGCCCCCGGGTTCTCGCCCGTGCGGACCAGGGTTCGAGGCGTCCTTCTGCGCCATTCGATTCTCCGAGAACCGACCCGTCAGTTGACCTCGCCGGCAGCACGCGACGAGCCCGACTCGTAGGACTGGACGACATCGAGAATCTTCCTCGCGAGTCCCGCGATAGCTCGGTGACGTGCGACAAGGAGTGTCTCTCCCTGTGTTATCGACAGCGGCTCGCTCTCGCTGACGACCTCCTCCCGAACCGTCCTGCTCCGATAATCCTCGATCCGCAGATGGACGGAGATCGTGATCGACGACTCGAGCTCGCGGTCGAGCGCGTCCTCTGTAAGAACCCGCTCTCGAAAGCGTCGGATCGTCCCGTAGACCGTGACGTCGGCCTCACCGTCCTCGCGAAGCCGGAGCGACGTCCGCTCCAGGACGGCCTTGCGCAGGGCAGAAGTGAGCTCGAACTCGAGGTCGCGACGCAGTGCGAAGGTATCGTTGGTGAAGGTCGGAACGGCGATGGTCGACACGCCGGGAGCCATGCGAGCGCCGAGGTGGTAGCCGCACCCACCGAGCAAGCTGCCCACGGCCAGCAGAGCGAGAATCCGGGTCACCATCGACCTCTGGTGTCGTCGAGTTTGCGACGGATTTCTCGAGCCTCACGCGCGGCGAGCGAGTTCGGGTAGCGGTCCAGAACGAGTCGCAAGTAGACCTCACAAGCACGCGGCTGGCTGTGGTCGAGGTAGAACTTCGCGATACGCAAATTCTTCTCCCCTTCCATCTCCGCGAGCTCACGTTTCTTGGCGCGTGCGTCCTCCCAGTGGTCACCTCGCGGGTGATGCTGGAGATAGAGATTGAAGCGTCGGAGAGACTCTTGCATCTTGCTCTGGTCGTAGTCGACACCGCGAATCTGGCGAAACTCGGCGAGGGCCGCACGATACTCCGCGTAGTCGTCCCACTCGTCCGCATCCATCTCGATAACCCGATCGTAGATCGGCACTGCCTCGGGAAACTGACGGTCGTCAAAGTAGTGATCGGCGATGGCGACGCCCCCGTCATCCGCGAACGACAGATGAGGGTTCTCGATGATGAGCTCGTTGATAATATCGATGCCGGTGTCGGGAGAGCGAAACGACAACCCGAGCATCGTCGTCGTCTTGCGTCCCTTGAGATAGTCCATCCCGATCTCGAAGACACGCTCCCGCGCCTGATCTACAAGCTGGGCGGAGGGGTAATCCGTTCCGTAGACCGGACGGAAATACTCGAGGGCCTCATCGTAGTGTCCAAGGCGGTAGAAGCACTCCGCCAGGTAGAAGTTCAGGTCCTTGACAGTCGGCGCGGCGGCACGATCCTCCAGAACGAGGAAACCGGCGAGGGCGTCAGCGTAGTAGCCGGCGTCGAAGGCCTTGCGGGACTCCACACGGACGTGCTCGTCCGAGCCCCAGGACCCATCGTCGGGTTCGAGCCAGCCGAGATCAGAGGTCCAGCGATACGGCTGCTCGGACTCCCCAGCGCTGGCAAATCGAGGCTCGATGTCCTGAGTCGGAATCTCCGACACGGCACAGCCGGGAACACCGGCGAACAGCAACCCGCACGCGGTGACCGTGGAAAGGGTTCTGAGCGGAAGGCTCACTCGGACCGATCACTCCTTGACGCGCACCGACCTCGAGGCTTCCTGATATGGAAACGACTCGCAACGCGCCGCCCTCCACGAACGACGGCCGCCTCAGAGCCAGGCGCCCCGGTATCTTAACATCCTCAGCGGTCGTGCCAACAAGGCGGTCACGCGGCCCGAGACGCAACCGTGAAGCTGACGGATCAACCTCTCCTCGAGCGACGACTCCGGCGGCGCGGCAGTGAACTCCGAGAGATCCCTCAGGACACCGACCGCTTTACCGGACAGTGCCGAGACCCGATCGGACGCCGGCGGGCGGGTCCGGTGACAGCCCCGACAGACGATTCCGCCGGCGACCGGACTGAAGAACGCCGCCCGCTGCCCCCCCGGCCACTCCTTGCCGCAAGCGACGCAGGCGTCGTTGGGAGCCAGGAAGCCCAGGACGCGCAGCGCGCGGACCTCGAAATGAAGCAGGTTCCACGCGAGCGACGTCTCCGGCGCCGCGGCGATACGCGTGAAGGTCCCGCAGGCGAGGTCGAAGAGATCCGGCGTGCGCTCCCCTGCGACGCTGACGCCACGCAGGAGCTCGATCACCTGGCTGGCCGCGACGTGTCGAGCCCAGGACTCTCGCAGGCCTCGAAAACCGTCGAGAACCTCGGAGTCGGCGATCGTGACCAGCCCCGACGCACGGCGATCCAAGAATCCGACGTCGTAGAGAACCGCGAGATCGAAGGGGCCCTGGAAGGGGCTCTTCGGACGATGCGCACCCTTGGCCATCCCCTCGAGAAGACCGACCTCTCGTGACAGAAGGGAGACGACCTGGCTCGAGTTGCTGTAGTCGACGATCGACAGGGCGATGGCCGCGGTGTTTCGCTTCACGACCTGCGAACGCCCCCCGGAGAAGTCGGTCGGGAATCCTGCCGCCGCATCATTGACCTCATTCCATACCGACCACCGCTTCGCCGTTCTTCCCGGTCGCCTCCGGCAAATGGACGTGGAGGCGCAAGACGCGACGTTCGTCCGCCCGGGTGACCTCGAAGCGCACACCGTCGACCTCGAGGTCGTCGCCGACGCCCGGGATCCTCCCCATCCGCGCAAAGAGGAAACCGCCTATCGTATCGTAATTCTCGTTCTCGGGAAGATCGAGACTGAGCTCCTCGTTGAGGTCGTCGACGTGTACCGCCGCATCTACCACGAAGATACAGTCGGAGAGGTGTGAGATGGTCGCCGTCTCTTCCTTCTCGTACTCGTCGCTGATCTCACCGACGATTTCCTCGAGGATGTCCTCGACCGTCACCACGCCATCCGTGCCACCGTGCTCGTCGAGGACGATGGCGATCTGCAATCGGTGTTGCTTGAGCTCCTGCAAGACCTCGTCGATCTTCTTCGTCACCGGCACGCAGTACGGCTTGCGCACGAGCGAATCAAGCACGATCTCCTGACCACGATAGAGCTTGCGCAAGACATCCTTCACGTACAGAACGCCGACGATGTGGTCCTTGTGATCGAGGAAGACCGGTATACGCGAGTATCCGCACTCGATCGCGCGATCCAGATTCTTCTGAAGGGGTTCGGCGAGGTCGAGGCAAACCATCTCCGTCCGGGGAGTCATCACCTCCGACACCTCGACGTCGCCGAACTCGATGATCGACTCGATCATGTCGCCCTCGTTCGACTCGAGCAAGCCTTCCCGCTCGCCTTCCTCCACCTTCTCGAGGATCTCCTCCTCGAAGATATCAGCCTCGCTGCGCTGCGAGTTGCCACCGAGAAGGCCCGAGAGGAGGTAGACGCCGCGAGCGAGGGCCCAGCGCACGGGCTCGGTCAGCCGGTGAATCCAGTCGATCGCGCCGCGAAAGCGGGCCAGCCACACTTCCGGCGCGACACGACCGATGACCGAGGGGACGAGCTCGAAAAAGACGAGGTACATCGCGGCGAGCTCGACCACGAGTATCGAGGTCACGAGCGTCAACGTTCCGACGCCTTGCTCGGTGAGCCCGAGCCGTCCCTGCGGCCCGGCCTGAGAGTCCAGCCACAGGAGACGACCGAAGGTCAAGCAGCAGACGACAGCGCAGCGCAACGAGCTGTCGAGACGCTCGAGCGTACGCTCGAGGTCGTCCTTCTGCGCCAAGAAACTCTCCATCGCATCGCGTCGATCGACAGGATAGTGATCGAGAAACCGACGGCGCGAGAAACGCTCGAAAGCCCGCCGACAAGTCGCCACGAAGATCCCGACTGCGAGAAACACGAGCGCCGCAGTGAGCCACCCGGAATGAAAGGCGCCGAATCGATACACCGTCTACCTCTCGAAAATCGGCAAGTAGCCGACCGGCATCTGGAGAATCAGGAGGGCCATCGAGGTCGCATAAACATCACCGAAGGGACTCTCCCAGTTACCACCGGGCTTCTGCCGGCGCAGGAGACGGGCCCGGGACCGAACGCACCAGTGTCGCCAATCCGCGCGATTCTCCTGCCAGAGCGCCTGGGCAACGTAGAAGTTGCCGTAATAGAAGTAGGTGTCATTGACTGCCGAAAGCGGATTCTGTTCGCACTCGCGCAGCTCTTTCTTCATGTAGTCAAGCCCGAGACTGAGCTCCGGTGAGCGATAGACGCCGGCGGCGTTGAACGTGGACACGGCGGCGGCCGTCAGAGACAAGCTCGTTCGCGGATTGCCGAGGCGCTGGTACTTGATGCTGCCGTCCGGCTTCTGGCACTCCTTGACGTAACGGATCGCCCGCTCTATGCGATGGTGGTCGACGAGATAACCCGCGTCACGCGCTGCGCGCAACGCCTGGATCGCACAAATCGTGACCGACGCCTCATCTCGGTTCTCGTCATTCCTGGCCAGGTAGTACCAGCCACCCTCCCGGCTCTGCGCGTTCTGGATCACCGTGACGCCATTCTTGATCACACGAGACACCTGCCGTTCACGGTCTTCCGACAGGCTGCCGGCGATCTGCGTCAGGAAGAGAATCGCGTAGCAGTGTCCGTGCATGCGGCTTCCGGAGCCATTCTCCGCACCGGGCTCGGTGAGAAAGCGACCCCGCTGCGACAGCGCGAGGAGGTAGCTGAGGCAGCCACCGAGGACGTCTGCATCCTCACCCTCGTCGGGGAGCACACCGCTGGCAAGCATCGCGAGCCCGGCGAGACTGGTCGAGGCCACGGGGAAGCCGGTGTCCAGGAAGCCACGATACTCCCCCGCCTTGCGGTCCTGCCGCTCACGAAAGTAGTGCAGTGCCTTCTTCACTGCCCGGCGCAGCTCCATGCGCTCGCGAATCGAGGCACTGTCGACGTGGCGACTCTCGGAGCGAACGCGGACCTCACCACTCGTCCGTCCGACCCCGCCGTCGTCCCCGGCGAGCAACGCGATCGTGCAGTACGCGAAAACGAGTCCGACCAGGAAGTTACGCCAGGTGGCTGTTGCCATCGCTTATCGGTACGGTGCGCCGAAGCCCTCAGCGGTCGCTCTCGCCCTCCCCTGTGTCGTCGCCCCCGTTCTCCTCGCCATCGCTTCCCTCCAGGGGATCGTCACCTCCTCCACGCGGATCCTGCTGCTGTGAGGCCTTCTCGAAGTCGTCCAGCAACTTCTTCGTCAACTCGCTGATGTTTCCTTGACGTTGAGAGAGACGCTCGAGCGCACGATCCCAGAGATCCGTCGTCTCACCGTCGCTCGCATCCCGTAAGTCCTCCAGCCGCCCTGTCTGGCGATTGACCTCGACCTGCAGGTTCTTCACCATCAAGAGCTCCGCGAGAACTGACACGAGTGCCTCCTGACCCTGCGGCTGCTCCGAGGGCGGCTGGTCCTGCTGCTGCTGCTGCTGCTGCTGCTGCTGCTGCTGCTTCTTGAGCACCTCGAGCTGCTCCTCGAGCGACGCGCCCAGACGGCCGAGGTCGTTGATGACGTTTTTCTGCAGGAACTGCGTGTACGAGTCGGTCTCGAGGTCCACCATGAGCTCGTGGATCTGCCTCATGTCCGCGCTGACATTCTGCAGCATGAACTTGAAGACCCGAGATGACTCCTCCTCGAGCCTCGAGACGAGCCCGTCGATACGGTCGGCGAGGTCTTGCTGCTCCTGCGACACCGGCCGCATCTGCAGCTTCAGCGCAACGCGCTGACGACGCTTGAGACGACCTTCCGGACGAGCGAGGTGAATCTCGACGGTGCGCAAGTGGATCTGCTCCTGCGCCTCCTTGCTCTCCGTGAGCTCCTTCATCATCGAGACGAGCTCTTGCTCCTTCTGGAGCTGATCGAGCTGCTGCTCCCGCTCCCGCAGCTGGTCCTCCTGATCGCGGAGCTTCGCGAGCGCTTCTTCCTGACGCTTCTCGGCCTCAGCGGCGTTCTCCTGCTCGAGCTCCTGCGATGCCTGATCCATCTTCTCGGCGGAATCCTGGAGCTGCTCGCTCTGCCGATCGCTCTGGCTGTTCTGCGACTGCTGCTGTGCAGCCTGCCGGGTGTTCTGCGCCAGCTGCTCCTGCTCCCGGGCCTGCTTCTCGAACCGACGCTTGCGCTCGAGGCGAGCGAGCTGATCTTTCTCCTCTTCCTCGACGGCGCTGCGGGCCCGTTCGAGCTCCTTCAATGCCTCCTCGCGCTTCTTCTGGGCGATCTGCTGCTGCCCACGCGACGCGGAGTCGCTCGCCTGGTTCATCTTTCCCGCGGCATCGTCGAGAGAACGCCGGGCGTTCGCCAGCTTCTCCGAATTCTCTTCGTCCTTGCGACGCAGCTTGCGCTCCAGCCGTCGGGTTTTCTCGGCAGCCTTCTTGGTCTCTCTCACGAGCTTGCGCTCGAGGTCACGCTTCTTCTGCGCGCTGGTCCGGGAGGCAAGCTCCCGCTTACTGTTCTGGATCGCCTTGCGAGCGTCGGCAAGCTCCTCGGCAACCTCACGACCGGAGTCCTTCGCATCAGCGCTGTTGCCATTCTCGAGATCGCGCATCACCTCGGCCATCTTGCTCGCCGCCCGCTGCAGTTTGCGCGACCCTTCCTGGAGGGCATCCCGAGCGGACTGGCTCGAGCCCTTCCGTGACTGCTCACCCAGTTCCCTCGCCGCCCGGCCGGCTTCCCGGGCAAGCCGGCTCTCTTCCTGCTGCAGGCCGGCGGTCGCGCGCGCGTTGCGAGACTCCGAATCCTCGAGCTTCTCGGCCAGCTTCTCGCGGGCTTTCTCGAGAGCGGCAACGGTCTCTTCCTCGTCCCGCGTCGCTTGCTGCAGATCCCCTTGCTCGAGCTGCTTGCCCGCCTTCGCAGCACTCTGCGCGGCACGCGACATCTGCCGCCGCGCGCCGCGCGGGGTCGCCGAGCCCTCGGACGACGCTGACTTCTGCATCGCCTCGAGAGTCTCGGCAAGGGCCTGAGCCTCCCGGGCGAGTTCCCGCCGCTCGTTCTCGAGGCGCTCCCGTTGAGCGGACACCTCGAGCTCACTGGCTCCCTTCTCGAGAAGCGGCCTCTGCTCGCCCCCGGGCCTCTGCTCGCCCCCGGGCCTCTGCTCGCCCCCGGGC
>CAYMLL010000117.1:0-20974 GCA_964390645.1 uncultured Planctomycetia bacterium
CCAGCAGGGACCTGCCGGCGGGCACCGTGACCACCGAGCTCAGGCGGAAGGTCTGGTAGGTATTGGCCATGTCGTTGGTGACGTGGACGACCTCGCTATGGAGAAGCTCGATATCCCCTGCATTGGGGCTCGGGGGACAGTCGCTGCTGTCGCCGTAGAGGTCGATGCGGATCGGCTGGCCGTCCGCCAGCGTCGTTGTGGTCCCGGGATCGATCCCGATACCGACCTCCGCCACTCTCACGACGTCGGGACATTCGAGCGTCGAGAGGTCGAAGGCGCGCATCCACATGTTCAAGTTATTCGGGCACCACACCCCGCCACCTCCGACCTCGGCTCCCGGGGTCTGGGTGAGGACGAGCGGGCACGCGCCGGCGCCTCCTACGGGCTCATGGGGGGTATCGCAAGTTGCTGGATCCACCTCGGCCAGATCCAGCTGGAAGTTGCCCGATGCTTCGTTCCAGCCGAAGACCTTGATCAGGTACTCGGTGCCGTCGACCGCCGTGAAAATCACCTTCGACCTGAATTCCGGGCAGTTGTCATCGTTGCCGGCCACGCAGCTGAGTCCGCCGCAGCCGCCCTCGAACACGAAGAGCTTCGTGTCGTAGTCGGTCCCGGCGCCGCAGGTCTCGATGACCACGTCACTGCCGTTGCCGGTGATCGAGTACCACACGGCCGGGGAGGGGTCATCGTTCGTCTGACAGTCGGGGGACGCGGACGGCGTGGCGTCGATCGTCGTGCCGTCGGTAGTCGAGGTCAGCTCGAGTGGGATGGCGTCGGCACAGTCATCGTTCACCGGCCCGCCCGCGAAGGCGAGAGAGGCCGCCAGGAAGAGCAGCGTGGGCAAGACCGCCGCGCGTACGTGAAACAACATTCCGGAATCCCTCCTTGGCACGCAGATCGTACGAATCGAGCCGGGAGCCCGACGAATACGAGCTGTCGAACGGTACAGACGACCCTTGGTCCGGGGTTCCAGAGCCCCGGAGCCGTTCCGACCGTCGGACAGCCTGATGCAGTATCGCGACAGCCGTAGGCGGCATCTCAACCGCTGGACACCCGGTCGACAAGCAAAAACCGGGGGACCCGCGAAGGCGTCGTGTATCAGGGCTCGCGGTGGTACGGCCGGCCCTGCGTGTAGAGCTGCAGCCGACGGTCGAGCGAGCTCGCGATCTGCTGCTGCCCCTTCGACCGGGCCAGCGCGATGGCCCGCCGGGTGGTCTCGACCGCCTCGTCAAAGCTGCCGCTCTCGGCGTAGGCGGCGCCGAGCGCATCGAGCGACTGGACGTGTCGGAATCCCGATGTCTCGCAGGCCCGGCGGGCGACGCGCACGGCTTCCTCGCCGTCGCGCACCGTGGGGTCGTGGTGGGACGCGAGAATCTGCGCCAGAAGGACCGCTGCCCGGACATCACGCGGAAGCAGGTCGAGCACCGTGCGCAGGCTCTCGATCGCCTTGCGGCCCTCGTCGACTCGGGGGTGCAGCCGCGTGTGCGAGAGCGCGATGTGGAGATCGGCCACCCGCATCGTCGCGTCGCGGACTTCCGGGGGATCATTCGCTTCCGCGAGCCCCTTCGTCTCCCTGGCAAGCTGGGTCAGGAGGTACGCGATCGCGTCCTCGGGATAGCCGCCGCGCAGGTAGACCTCCGCGACCGCCGGCGGGTGGAGTCCGAAGAGCTCGCGGGACCAACGGCCCGCGAAGGGCACGGCGCGGTCGAAGGCCTCCCTGTCCACGGAGTCGAGCGAGCGCACGTCCTCCAGCAGCGCGTCGATCGACAGGGCGCCCTTGTACAGCACGGCGAGGCGACCGCGAGTATCGAGCAGAAAACTCGACGGCAGCGACACCTGACGTTGACGGTAGATCCCGCTGCGTTGCGCCTTGTCGAGCGCCTCGACGAGCGCGCGTGTGGCGAGGCCCGCGTCCGAGAAACGGGCACCTGACCGCTCGAGGACGCCGCGGATCCTGTCGCGGTCGGCTCGGGTGTCGTCGTCCAGCGCGTCGACGTTGAGCGGTACGACCCGCAGACCGGCGGCGCGGATGTCTTCGGCGTGCTTGCCGAGATCCTCGAGCTCGCGCAGGCAGGGAAGGCACCAGGTGGCCCAGAGATTGATGAGCACCGGGGCGCCGCTCGGTCGAGCATCGCCGGCACCGCTGTCGAGACGCTCGAAGGCGAGCTTCGCGGAGATCGGCACGCGTTCCGCGAAGCGCCCGCGTGCCGGCGTGCTCGTGGACGACGGCGCGACCGTGGAGGGAACGAGGGACAGCGATCGTCTCCCCGCGCCGGCCGGCTCGACGCGACCCGCCCCCTGGGCGACGCGGAAGCGTCCGTCGGCGGTCGCGCCTTCGAAGACCTCGATGGATCCCGACCCGGGCCAGCGCACCGCGAGCCGCGAGATCCTGGTGGCGTCACCGAGGCCGATGAGGATCCACTTGCTCGACTGGCTCAGGTAGCCGTCGCCGGCGCGCAGCGAGCGGTGCAGGGTGCGTGGCGTGTCGTCCTCGACGGTCAGCTCGATGCGCGCGCCGATCGCATCTCGGTTCGTGCCGCGCCGTGGATCACCGACGAGTCGCAGCGAGATCCAGTGATGGTCCGTCGGCACATCGTTGCGCAGGAAGCGAACGCGGGGGCCGGTGCGGTTGGCGAG
Source organism: uncultured Planctomycetia bacterium (assembly GCA_964390645.1). Classification (GTDB taxonomy): domain Bacteria; phylum Planctomycetota; class UBA8108; order UBA8108; family UBA8108; genus CAYMLL01. The sequence goes on from CAYMLL010000117.1 coordinate 2,638, forward strand.
CCAGACGTCGACGTCGCCGTCGTGGTCCCAGTCGACGAGCGCCAGGGTGCGCCCGTCGTCGACATGATCGAGGCCCGTTACCGCCGAGACGTCCGCGAAGCGCGCTCCCCGCGTGTTCAGAAAGCAGCAGTTGCGCTCCTTGCCGCTGAAGGAGCGACCCTTGCGGATCAGCTCCGCCAGCTCGCTCCACGCGTCGAGGTAGCGCTGGCTCGGATCCAGGGCCTTCTCCTCCACCGGTGAGCGCGACACGACCTGCCGCCAGTAAAAGCTTCACAAGTCGTCGGCGTCGCCCTGAGTGACGAAGCCGTTGGTCACCAGGATGTCCTCCCAGCCATCGTTGTTGAGGTCGAGGAAGCGCGAGCCCCAGGCCCAGCGGCCGATGACGACGCCGGTGTCCTCGCTGACGTCCTCGAACTTGCCGTTTCCGAGGTTCCGCAGCAGCGTGTTGCCGCGCGCGTGCCGGCGGAACTGTGCTCGGGTCTCGGCCGTCGTACCCGCGTGAAACCGCGACTGCGCGGTGATGCGGTTCCCGGCGGATGAGAACATGTTGCTGACATAGAGATCCATCTTCCCGTCGTTGTCGTAGTCTCCCCACGAGGCCGACATTCCGGGCGAGATGTCCTCGACGCCCGCTGCCTTCGCGACGTCGACGAAGCTCCCGCCGTCGTTGCGGTAGAGGTTGTTCCGACCGAAGTCGTTGGCGACGTAAAGGTCCGGGTCGCCGTCGTCGTCGTAGTCCTCCCAGCTCGCGGCGTAGCTGAAGCGCCGATTGTTCGAGTCGAGGCCAGCGCGCACTGTCATGTCGGTGAAGCGATACGAGCCCTCGTTGCGAAACAGCACGTTGCGGCCGCCGTTGTTCGCGTCGTGGTACGGCACCGGCCGCGCGAAGACGAGGTGCTGATCGGTGTCGTGGCGACGGTTGTAGCAGCAGACGTAGAAGTCGAGGTCGCCATCGTCGTCGTAGTCCGCCGCGGCGATCGAATAGGGGAGCGCCGCCGGCAGATGAAGCGCGCGGCGTGGTCGAAAGCGTCCGCTGCCGTCGTTCTCCTCGATCATGACGCCGTGGTCGACGCCGGCGAGGAGATCCTGATCGCCGTCGTTGTCGAGGTCGACGAAGAGCGAGCCGTGCGACGACTCGAGCCAGTCGACGTGCGCCGCCGCGGAGGTCTCGGTCGCGGTGCCGTCGGCGTTCTGCACGAAGAGCCGGTTCGGCAGGCCACCGGGCTGCGAGACGTAGACGTCGTCGAGGCCGTCGCCGTTGACGTCCGCGATCGCCAGCCCCTGCCAGCCGCCGACGTCGAGGCCGAAGCGGATGTCGACGCGCTCGAGCCAGTGGTCGATGCCGGGACGCAGCTGAGAGTCGAAGGCCGGGCTGCCGGACAGCACCGCCTCCGTGCAGTCGGCGAACATCGGGCCGGCCGGCGCTCGTGTGCTGATCTCCTCGTAGTCGCGCACGCGTATCTCGAGGATGCGCGGGTCGTCGCCGGGGTCGGCGCCCGTCCAGAGGACGTCCCAGGTCGTCTTCACCTGAAAAGCGCCCTCCCCGTGCCGTCCGCTCACCTGGGCCAGCACGGCCGTCCTGCCGCGACCACGGGATTCCTCGAGCTCGACGCCGACCACCTTGAACCTGGTGTGCACATCCCGGGGACTCTCGCAGGGCAGGAGCCCCTCGAGCAGCTGCGACGCGAAGGAGACGCCGTCGAGGCTCGGGGCAGCCGAGCGAGCTTCGGAGCCCGCGCGTCGGACCGTGAAGGCACGGTCGGCGAAGGCCTGGCCGAGCTTCTCGGGGCGAAGCGGCGTCGAGCGGAACCCGTCGTCGAGAAAGCGCGCGATCGACATGGGCCGGATCGGCTCGCCGTGCTCCAGGAGCTTGCCGAGCTTCTTCAGCCGGGCACCGGCAACGTCGCTGAAGACCTCGCTGGACCAGCCGTCCTTGTCGGCCGGGTCGCGGGGAGTCGCGGTCTCGGTTCCGGGCACCGCCGCCACCTCGCGCGTGCGCAGTCCGTCGAGGCCCGCCGGGTCCGTCCTTCCCGCGTGGCGACGGGCGACGAAGACGGCGGTGGCCACCGTCGCGAGGGCGGCGGTCGCGATGAGGACAGACGTCCATCTTCTCCTGAGGAGCGGCCCGGGGGACATTCGGTCCATGCTATCACAGCGGCTTGCGCCGCGGCACGCCACCCTGCGGGCTACCGGAGGTTTTTTGCTGTCGGTTCAGTGGGCAGTCGCGGATACTTGGCAACGAATCGCGCCGGCCGCGCGGGTTTCGCGGGGGCGCGTTCGCCAGAGGAAGTCGTGAGCGGCACTTATCCGCTCTGGAGGTAGGGTTCACCGATCCGCAAGCAGGCGAAAATCCAGGCCTGTCAGAGAGAGGGTTTGACGTCATGCATCGATGCACCGGTCGTGTCGTATGGACGCTGCTCGCGTCCGCGTTGTTCGTTCCGTCGACCGTCGAAGCGACGGAGCTCGCCAGCTCGGTCGAGGACTGGTCCTTTGATGGCGAGCAGGGTTTCGGCAACTGGTACTACGGCTACTACAACGAGACGCAGGACGATGTCCCCGGCTACGAGACCGACGACTTCATCGAGTTCACGAACTCCTGCGGCCCCGATGGCGAGCCGTGCATCGAGGGTGGGCCGGTGGCAGTGGACGCGAACCACTGGACGGGGAGCCTATGGGATCTCGCCAACGGAGCCACCGCGCCTCCCAACGTCCCGTGGACGATGATCGGCAGCAGCAACACGCACCCCAACGGCAACAACAACGGTGATGTTCACTGGACGGTCCGCCGCTGGGTCAGCAACATCGAGGGAGAGGCGTCGATCATCTGGTCGCTGGCGAAGCAGAACACCAACTGTGGCAATGGCGTCACCGGCATCCTGCTGATCGATGGAGTCGAGGTCGACCGCGCGACCATCGGCGGCAACGATGGCATCGGCGTCACGCGCGTCTACTGTCACGAGTTCGAGGAGGGGCAGGTCATCGATCTCGCCCACACACCTCGTGGCCTCGACGGCACCAACAACGACGGCTGCGACGGCACGTTCCTGTCGATGACCGTCGACGACGAGCCCCCGGACGAAGACGAGGATGGCTGGAATCACTGCGAGGACAACTGTCCGGACGTCCCCAACGACGCCCAGGACGATACCGACTCCGACGGCGTAGGCGACGAGTGCGACAACTGCCCCGATGACGAGAACCCAGGTCAGTCCGACGGCGACGGAGATGGCGTCGGCGATGCCTGCCAGGATCGCGACGGCGACGACGCGCCTGATCTGGAGGACAACTGTCCGGATCAGCCGAACGCGGGTCAGTCCGATGTCGACGAGGACGGCATCGGCGACATCTGTGACAACTGCGCCGGCGACGCGAACCCGGATCAGACGGACTCGGACGGTGACGGAACGGGCGACGCCTGCGAGAACGTCCTCGCCCACTCGAAGGACGACTTCTCCGCGACGGGCACGCAGGGCGAGAATGGCTGGTACTACGGCTACTACAACCTGACCGAGGACGAGCTCAACAACGACGGCGTCTATCAGGCCGAGGACTTCATCGAGTTCCTCAACGACGGCAGCGGGGTCGTCACGCCCGGCTTCAACCACTGGAACGGCAACAATGGCTGGGATCTGACGCGTGTTCATCCGCCGGGCCCATGGACCTACCTCGCGGCGGAGGATACGCACCCCAACGGCACCAACAGCGCGGATCCGGACGACGTCCGCGAGGAGCACTGGACCACGCGCCGATGGGTCAGCGACCGTGAGGGGTGCGTCGCGATCATCTGGCACATGCGCGAGGTGAACCTGGGCGGCACGGGTGTCGACGGCCACCTCTACCACAACGACACGCTTCTCGACTCTGTCGCGATCGCGGGTGGCGACGGCGTCGGCGTGATCCGCACGGTGGTGATCAGCATCGAGGTCGACGACACGATCGACCTTCACCTCGGGCCGACCGGCGCCGGAGGGAACCGCAGCGACGGGTCGGACGGCTCGGCCAACTGGTTCAAGGTAATCCCGGACCCGGACCTCGACCGCGACGGCGTGCCGGACTGCGGCGACAACTGTGTGGGCCTCTCGAATCCGGAGCAGACCGACGGCGACGGCGACAACGTGGGTGACGAGTGCGACAACTGCGCCACCGAGGCCAACTCGGACCAGGCGGACTGTGACGGCGATGGCGTCGGCGATGCCTGCGATCCGAAGGACCGCGACGAGGACGGTATCCACGACTGTCTCGACAACTGTGCGGACACCGCGAACGGTGACCAGGCGGACGGTGACGCCGACGGAGTCGGTGACGAGTGCGACAACTGCCCGGGCGATGCGAACTCGGACCAGGCCGATCGCGATCGTGACGGTGTCGGTGACCCCTGCGATCTCGGATCGATCGCCGACTCCTATGACGACTGGTCCGCGGAAGGCGTGCAGGGTGAGAACGGCTGGGAGAACGGCTGGTACAACGTCTCGCTCGACGACGACTTCACGTACTCGCCCGACGACATGCAGCTCTTCTTCAACGAGTTCGGGGCCGACGGCGGCCTGATCTTCCAGGAGGGCAACCACTGGAACGGCGGGGCCTGGGACCTCAGTCAGGATCCCCCGGCGCCGTGGACCACGGTCGGCCGCCTGGCGAGTCACCCCAACGGCGCGAACAATGGCGACGAGCACTGGGCGATCCGTCGCTGGACGAGCGATCGCGGCGGCCGTTTCGTGGCGCGCTACCTGGTCCGCAAGCAGAACCCGAACGGCACCGGTGTCACCGGCTACCTCTACGTCAACGACGAGCTCGTCGACGAGGTGACGGTGCACGGCCACGACAGCATAGGGCGAGTCCGGGAGCGACTCATCGACCTGGACGAGGGGGACTCGGTCGACCTGGCGCTCGGGCCACTCGGTGTATGCGGCGACGGGGGAGACGGTGCCGACGGGTCCTTCACGTGGCTGCAGATCGACGAGACTCCCGAGGGCTTCTCGCCGGTCGGGGAGGTTCTCGCGGACTCGCAGATCGACTGGTCCGTCGACGGTCAGCAGGGCGAGAACGGCTGGAGCTACGGCTACTACGACCAGAGTCTCGACGTGACGAAGGACAACGGCGTCTTCGACCACCTCGATGACTTCGTCCCGTTCCTCAACGATGGCTCCTTTGTCGTCAGCGCTGATCCGGCGATCGGTGCGTGGCGGGACAGCGAAAACCACTGGGACGGTATCAAGTGGGACCTCCTGAACAACGGTGCGCCGGTGAGTCACGGACCGTGGACGGAGATCGGCTGCGCCAGCACGCACCCGGCCGCCAACGCGCAACTCGATCCCGATGTGCACTGGTCGATTCGCCGCTGGCAGGCGGATACGGACGGCGACATCGTCGCGAGCGGGTTCTTCAAGAACTTCAGCACCGGTGGCGACGGGACCGTGTTGCGCGTTCTGCACAACGGAGCGCAGGTCTGGTCCGGGGTGTCGAACGGCACGCCGCGACGGTTCGAGGTCAACGTGACGGTGCAGGCTGACGATGTCGTCGACTTCGCGATCGATGCGGACGGTGCGGGCGTTTTCGATCCCGACAACGCGGTCGAGACGATCCCGCTGGTCAACGACGGTGCCGATGGCACGGGCTTCGTCGCAACGATCGAGCAGAGCGGAGGAATTGTCGAGGTGCTCGACGTTTTCCGTCGCGGCGATGCGGACGACAACGGCGAGGTGCAGCTGACCGACGCGGTCAACATCCTCGGGTTCCTGTTCCAGGGCTCGGAAGCGCCATCGTGCTTCGACGCGGCCGATGCGGACGACAACGGCGAGGTGCAGCTGACCGACGCGGTCAACATCCTCGGGTTCCTGTTCCAGGGTACGGAGGCGCCGCCGGCTCCGGGACCGACCACCTGCGGAGCGGATCCGGAGGATCCGGACGAGTCGCTCGGATGCGAGACCTACGGGTCCTGCGAGGGTTAGCTGCCTGTTGAAGAGGCGCCACGGCGCGAAAGCGGGTCATCTCGTCCGCGAACGAGGCGACGGGGTGAGTTGTCGAGCTCGGGCCGCCGAGAGCCCGGGTGAGACGGCCGCTTTCGCGTCGAATCGACCCTCTTGACAAGGGTCCTGCCACCTCGCCGACGCCGGCTCGCGGTCGTGAGCCGGATCCCCCCCCTTGCACCAGGGGGCGCTTCCTTCGTGTAGGAGGATCTTTCTGGTTCTTTCCGGCGCCGGGCACGAGGCGCCCTGCTCTGGCATCGTCCCCGTGAAAAGTGCTTGGATCTCGCAGGGCCGATCGGATGATGGAGGTGCTCCGCGTCCGGAGCATCGAGCCGGCAGAAGGCAAGGGTTTCGACAGCATGATCTCACGCACTTCGTGGGCGTTTCTGGCGGTCGTGATGGCGACGGTCGTCGGCGAGGCGAGGAAAGCTCGGGCGGACGTGGTCGCGGACTCCGCCGATGACTGGTCGACCGGTGGCATCCAGGGCGAGCGAGGCTGGTTCAACGGCTTCTACAACCTCACGACCGACGGCAACGGCACCTACCAGCTGACCGACTTCCAGGAGTTCGAGAACTCCGGCGGTGGCGTGTCGATCAACGGCAACCACTGGACCGGCTCGGCGTGGGATCTGACGACAACCCACCCCCCCGGGCCGTGGACCGTTCTCGACCGCGAGGGCACCCACCCCAACGGCACGAACAGCGCCGACCCGAGCGGCAACCGTCACGAGCACTGGACGATCCGGCGCTGGGTGTGCGATCGTGACATCGAGGCGGCCCAGGTCACCTGGCACTTCAGCAAGACCAACACCAACGGCGGCAACGGCGTCGAGGGGATTCTCTTCCTCAACGGCACCGAGCTGGCGAGTGACCGCATCGGCGGACAGGACGGCGTCGGCGTCACCGAGACTCTGGCCGTCGATCTGTCCGAGGGCGACGTCCTCGACCTCGCGTTGACACCGGTCGGCTCGAACGGCAACCGCTCCGACGGCTCCGACGGCTCGGTGACGCGCCTGACGGTTGACGATGGTTTCACCGATCCGGACGGTGACGGAATCGACTCCGGCGTCGACAACTGTCCGAGCGTGGAGAACACCAGCCAGGCCGACGATGACGTCGACGGTGTTGGCGACGCCTGCGACAACTGCCCGGTCGACGCGAACGCCGACCAGCGTGACCGCGACCGCGACGGCGTCGGGGACGCCTGCGACGGGCCGCCGGCCGAGGCCCGGCAGTACGACGTCGTCATCAACGAGATTCACTACGATCCGCCCGAGGGTGGCTCCCTCGAGTTCATCGAGCTGCGGAACACACGAGATGAGCGGATCAACATCGGTGGCTGGGAGCTCACCAGCGGGGTCCGCCATGCCTTCGCGCCCGGGACGATAATCCCTGCCGGCGGCTACCTGGTGATCTGCCGCAGCCCGATCGAGCTCGCTCGGCACTTCGAGATTCCACAGGAGGCTCTCGTCGTCTGGTTCGGCGCCGCGCTCTCCGATGGTGGCGAGAAGGTCGAGCTCGTCGACTGGAACGCAGCGGTGGTCGATTCGGTCACCTACGATGACGATGTGCCGTGGGCCAACGGCGCGGACGGTCGCGGCGCGTCCCTGCAGCGCATCTGCGCCGACGGCGAGTCGAACAGCCCCGCAAACTGGAGCGGTGAGGAGGATGAAGGGCCGACGCCACTCGCGGCGAACGTCCGCGAGCAGTGCCCGGCGCCATCCTTTCCCGCGCCGAGGATCGCCATCAACGAGATCAACTATCACCCCGCGGGCTTCCAGAGCGACGTCGACGAGCGCGAGGAGTACATCGAGCTCGTGAACACGACCGACGCTCCGATCGATCTCGACGGCTACGGCTTCTCTCGCGGAATCGACTATTGCTTCGACGGCCCGCGGGTGCTCGGCCCGGGGGAGTTTGTCGTCGTCTGTCACGACCAGAGCGCCGTGCGCTCGCGATTCGGCGCCGTCGACACCGTCGGCAACTGGAGCGGCGTGCTCTCGAACAGCGGCGAGCGGCTGACGCTCGTCGATGCGGTCGGCGACCTGGTGGACTCGGTCGCCTATCGTGACTCCGGGGCCTGGAACATCGGCCCTGACGGTCTCGGCTACACGCTCGAGAAGATCCACCCCTCGGCGACCTCGGACGACCCCGCGAGCTGGAGCGACAGCGGTGAGCTCGACCGCGCCATGGAGGCGCAGTGGCAGACGCAGGAAGTGTCGGGGCCGGCGACCAGCAGCCGCATCTACTTCTTCATCAAGGATCCCGGGGCCTTCCTGATCGACAACGTCAGGATCGCGGCGGTCGACGATCTCGCGAACAACCTGGTTGCGGATCTCGAGAGCGAGTTCGACTCGGGTATCGGTGACTGGGAGCCGCGAGGGAATCACTCGGGCTCACGCTGGAGTCGCGCCGCCGGCGGGACGATCTTCGACGACGCGGCGCTCCACCTGGTCTCTACGGGTACGGGATCGGGATCGGCGAACTCGGTGGCGCTCGATCTTCCCGTCAGGCTCGACACTTCGGGAAACACGATCTACCGGATGCAGTTCGACTACCAGCATGTCACGGGCAGCACGGAGCTCGTCGCGCGCCTGTCGAGCTCGACGCCGAGCCGCGGCGTCTACTGGGCTCTGGAGGGCTCGGCCGGGGCGGTCGGCACGCCGGGCGAGCGCAACGTGGCGCACCGCTCGCTGCTGCCTCCGTTCGTCAGCGGCATCCACCGCACACCGAGGGAGCCGCTCTCGAGTGACTTCACCCTGCTCACGTGTACGGTGAGCGGCGACGTCGACGAGGTCCGGCTCGTCGCGCAGACGGCGAGCGGCGTGCGGACGATCGAGATGCTCGACGATGGCGAGTCGAACGACGGGCTCGAGGGCGACGGCGTCTACGCCGGTGAGGTGCAGCCGCAGCCCGACGGAACGGTCGTCCTCTACAAGATCGAGGCGAGCGGACCGGGCGGGACCCGCACCTTTCCGCCGCGAACGGATACCGAGGAGCTGTTCGGCTTCCACGTCAACGACAATCAGCCGGCTTCGACGATCGGTCGCATCGACCTGATCGTTCCGAGCAGCAACGCCCGCAGCTGGATCTCGGGCCGTGGCCGTGGCTATTCGCGCTTCCATGTCGCCTACCGGGGCGACGTTCACTACAACGCGCAGATTCGCCGCCGCGGCGGCAGCGTCTACAACGCCACCAAGCGCTTCCTGAAGATCAAGTTCAACAAGGGGCACGAGTGGCGTGGGCATCGCACGATCAACCTGCAGAGCATGTGGCCCGACAAGTCGCTGATCCGGGAGCGTATGACGTGGGAGGCCTTCGACGAGATGGCGAATCCGGCCCTCTCGCATGAGTACTTCCGTCTCCACGCGAACGGCAACTTCTACGCGCTTTACTCCATCATGGAGCAGCCGGATGAAGACTGGCTCGATCGAGTCGGCCTCGACGCTGACGGTGATCTCTACAAGGCGACGGCGTCGCGCGAGGAGCGTGGCGGCACCTACGAGAAGAAGACCAACGACGAGTCGGACTACTCGCCTCTGCGTGCGTTTCTCAACGAGATGCACGACACGAACTCCGCGAGCCGGCTCGTGAGCTTCTTTCGGGACAACACCGACGAGGACACGATCATCGACTATCAGGCCGCTCAGGTCCTGATCAACAACCGCGACTACCCGCACAAGAATCACTACCTCTACCAGAGCTCGAAGACCGGGAAGTGGATCGTCACCGGCTGGGACCTCGACCTCGCCTTCGGGAAGCGTTGGGACGGCGGCAACGGCGGGGTCTACAACGACCGCATGGACAATCCGGGGATGACGATATGGAACGCCACGCGGGTGCGCGGTGGCGGCATCGGCAACCATCTTCTCGATCGCTTCTTTTACCAGTCGGGAACGTACTATCGCCGCGCCTACCTGGTGCGGCTCTGGGACGCGATCCACGAGAAGTACCCGGTGGATTTCTACGAACGAAAGATCGGGCGCTTCCGCGAGCTCCTGATGCAGGAGCAGGCCGACGACATCGCCGTCTGGGGGCGTACGAGCGCCACCGCCAACGACCGGAACGCGCCCGCGGAGTTCCTTCCGAATCTCGACCGTGTCATGCAGCACATCAGGATACGGCGCAACTACCTGATCAACTACCTGCGCTCGACCGAGGGGATGAGCGGGCATGATCGTCTGATGATCACCGAGATCATGTACAACCCGACGGGGAGCGATGACGCGGAGTTCCTCGAGCTCTGGAACAACAGCGGCCGCTCGATCAGCATCGCCGGCTGGACGATCGAGGGCATCGGCACGACCACGCCCGATGGGATCCGCAGGGAGTTCATCTTCCCCGCGGGCACCAGCATCGCGTCGGACGAGGTCTTCGTCGTCGCCAAGAACCCGACGCTCTTCGAGGTGGCGCATGGCGCGGGCGGGCGGGTCTTCGGTCCCTACCCCGGCAGTCTCGACAACGCAGGTGACGATCTTCGAGTCAAGGACGACGGACCGGGATATCCCGCGACGGTCGACATCGTCCGCTACGGCGACGACGACCCGTGGACGACGCGCTCGGACGGCCTCGGCTACAGCCTCGAGCTCGTCGATGTCGAGGAGGACAGTGACAACGACAACGCCGCCGCCTGGCGCGCGTCGCTCAACCTCCACGGCTCGCCGTGGTTCATCCACCGCCCCGGTGATCCGGTGCCCCTCTTCGTGCGCGGAAACTGCAACGCCGACACACGGGTCGACATCTCCGACGCCGTGGCGATTCTGCTCTTTCTCTTCCTCGGCGGCGAGCCACCGTCGTGCGTCGACGGCTGCGACGTCAACGGCGACACCGCGGTGCAGGTGAGCGATGCGGTGGCCTTGCTGGGCTACCTCTTCTCGCCGGGAGGCTTCGCGATTCCTTCACCGTCCCCGGGAGAGTGCCAGCCGTCGCGCGAGGGCTTCTGCGAGCGCTCGAACTGCGTCGCGAACTGAGGAACGGCATTCGCTCGCCGACCAGTGCACGGCACGCCCCGGCCACGGGTGGGGGAGACTCCCCTCCGCCGCCGGGGCCGCCCTCGCGTGCTGCCGGACTTGCGTCAACGGCGTGGGCTCAGAGCACCCACCGCTTGCGGAACTCGACCTTCTTGAGGAGCTTGTCGGCTTCGGCGTCGCCGACGATCGTCTCGGTCCGGGGGTTCCACTTCAGCGTGCGGCCGCCGAGAGCCTCGCTGACGAGCCCCAGGTGGCCGGGCGTGATCGAGCGGTGGCCGATCTCGGCGGTGCAGATGCACGGCTCGCGAGTCTTGATGCAGTTCAGGAAGTTGCGGTGGTGCTCCGGCGAGTTGTAGAGCTTCTTCGGCCCCGGGTCGAAGTCTTTCTTCATCCACTTCGGGTCGGAGGCTCTGAAGGCGCCGCGGGAGACGAAGACCCAGCCGTCCTCGCCGATCCACTTGCACCCCTGCCGGTTGCCGTTCGAGATGCTGACCTCGTAGCCGCCCTCGTATTTCGACAGCACCTCGTACTTCCACGCGGAGTTCCACACCCTGCGGTCGGCGGGGTACTCGAAGCCGAGCGCCTTCGTCTCGATCGGGCCGCTCTTGTCGAGGCCGAGGCCCCAGTGGGCGATGTCGTTGTGGTGACCGATCCAGTCCATCAGCTGGCCGCCGCCGTACGACAGGTGCCAGCGCCAGTTCCAGTGGCAGCGCTCCTTGACGTAGGGGAGCTTCTCGGACGGGCCGCACCAGAAGTCGTAGTCGAGGTTCGCGGGCGGCTCGGTGTCCTTGCCGTTGCCCTGACGGTGCCCGGTCGGCAGTCCGACCTCGACGCGGTTGATCTTGCCGATGACCCCGTTCGCCACCAGCTCCGCGGCCTTGCGGAAGTTTCTGTGCGAACGCTGTTGGCTGCCGACCTGGAAGACGACCTTGTTCTCGGCGACCGCCTTGACGACCGCCTGGCCTTCCGCGAACGTGTGGACGACCGGCTTCTGGCAGTAGATGTCCTTCTTCGCCTTCGCCGCTGCGACGGAGCAGATGCCGTGCCAGTGATCCGGAGTCGCGATGACGATCGCGTCGATGTCCTTCTGCTCGAGGAGCTCACGGTAGTCGCTGTAGGTGCGGCAGTCCTTGTTCTTGTAGCGCTTGTTGGTGTCGTTCGCCGCGGCCTGCACGTGGTTCTTGTCGACGTCGCAGACGGCGATGACCCGGGCATCCTTCTGGCCGGCGAGGTGGCGTGTGTTGCCGCGACCCATGCCGCCGCAACCGATGGTGCCGATCGTGACTCGCTCGCTCGGCGCGACCGCTCCGCCGAGGCCCAGGGCGCTGGCGGGGACGTAGTACGGGGCCGCCACCGCGGCACCGGTCGCCGCCAGGAAGCCGCGGCGTGAAACTTGCCGGCTCTTTTTCTTCATCGTGTCTCCAGCCTCTCCAAACGGTTACGTGGCTCGCCGGTACGATCGCGTCCGGCCGGCGGAAACGGAGGCAGCTCACCTCCGCGAAACGAGTGACCCCGTACGAGCGGCGAAGCACCCTGGCGCTCCGACGCCCGCCCCTGATCACGCCCCTCATGCTAAGCGTCCCCGCAAGGGCCGGAAAGGGTACAGTCCTCTTTTCTTGTGCCGGATGTCCGGGTCTAATGGCCTGCTGACATGCTGTCGAACGCTCTGGAGAATCCACTCTCCCGTCGGGGCTTCCTGCGGTTCGGTGCCGTCGGAGTCGGTCTGCCGCAGCTCCTGGCCCTGCGCGCGGCGGGCCTTGACACGACACGTGTCGGGAAGGCGAGGTCGTGCATCGTCCTGTTCGCCTGGGGCGGTATGAGCCATCTCGACACGTGGGACCCGAAGCCCGACGGTCCCCGGGAGATTCGTGGCGAGTTCCGGCCGCTCGCGACCTCGGTTCCCGGGGTCGTGTTCACGGAGTATATGCCGCTCCTCGCGAAGCAGGCGCACCGGCTGACGGTGGTGCGCAGCGTACGGCACGAGGCGTCGGACCATCGCGAGGCGGCGTACTGGAACCTCACCGGGCATCGCCCCCGTCTTCTCGGCCGCCAGCCGATCCTCCCGAGCCGGGAGGACTGGCCGGCGATCGGGTCACAGGTTGCTCGTGCTCTCTTCGTGGCGCCGACGTCCGACGATCGACCGGTGCGGGAGATCGGCGCGGCGAGCGATGCTCCCGGAGTCCGGGGCGTCGAGGGTATCGGCGGTGTCGAGCCTCCACCTGCGGCGAAGAGCAGGCCCCCGAGAAGACACGAGCCGAGGATCGTGGCGTCCGTGAGCCTCAGCGGTGACGTGCTCGGTCCCGGGCGCTTTGCCACCGGCAGCTTCGATCACCCGGACGGCTACAGCAATCACGGCACGGTGGAGCTGATCGGTATGATCTCCTCCGCGTCGCAGTCGCGCTGCGCGCTGACGCGCGCCGAGGAAGGTCCGTGCGGCGATTTCAGCGGTCTCGTCGCGGGGGACTCGACCGCGGGCGACTGGGGGAGCGATACGCACGGTCGTGGAGGCCATCTCCATCTGCCGGGCGCCGCAGAGAAGAACGAGCCGCACACGGGATTCGGCTGCCACGCGAACAAGTTCATCACCTTCGATCTCGACGCCGTGCGTGAGAAGCACTTCGGAGCGGGCGACGGCGCGTTTCGCGTCACGGGCCGCGTGGGCATCAACGGCGCTCCGGGCGTGCCCGGAACCGCCGTCGGACAGGCCGCGGTCCTCGTCGACGGAGACATCGTCGACGTCAGTGAACCCTTCGGTCGCGACGACTCTCCGCACGAGATCGAGGTCTTCGTCGCCGAGAAGAGCCGCTATCTCTCCCTGGCGATGCTCAACGGGGTCGAGAGTACGCACTACGACGACATCGCGTTTCGCGACGTCGAGCTCGCGCTGGTCACGGGAGACGTTGCGGTCACGCCGCCGATCGAGCGTGAGCTGACGGAGGAGCTCGAGCCGACGGAGGTCCGGCGTGGAATGGCGGCTGCGCTGCCACGTACGGTGACGCTGCCCTATCCGATCGCCGATCGAGGCCTTCTCAACGGCCAGTATGGCGGTTTTCTCGGCGGCGAGTTTGATCCGACCTTCGTGCGACCGAAGCGCAGCCGGCCCTACAAGGGCGTGTCGGCGTCGTCGGGTCACGTCGACCTCGGCCCGGGCCCCGGCGTGACGAGCTCACGTCTCGTCTCACGACGGAATCTGCTGGCGCGTCTGGAGTCAGGCCACGGACGTGGCTTCGAGGTTGACGAGACGTTGCCCGTAGAGGTCTATCGCGAGCGCGCGCTCGACATGATGATGGCGCCGGACGTGCAGGACGCGTTCGATCTGCGCCGCGAGCCCCGCACCCTGCGCGAGGCCTACGGCATGCACATCTGCGGGCAGAGCACGCTGCTCGCGCGACGGTTGACGGAGGCGGGTGTGCCGCTCGTCACCGTCTACTGCTCCTCGGGCGACCTCAACAGCGGCCAGGGCGACCACTGGGACACGCACGGCTCGAACTTCCCGCGGCTGAAAAGCGACCTCCTCCCGCCGCTCGATCGCGCCGGCTCGGCGCTTCTCGACGATCTTGCCGCGCGCGGCCGCCTCGACGAGACACTCGTCGTCTTCCTCACCGAGTTCGGCCGTACGCCGAAGATCAACCCCGGCGCGGGGCGCGATCACTACCCGAGTTGCTATTCGGTCGCGTTCGCCGGCGGCGGTGTTCAGGGCGGTGGCGTATACGGCAGGTCCGACGAGTCGGGCAGCTCGCCGGTGGAGCTGGCTTGCGGACCCGAGGATCTCCACGCGACGGTTTTCGAGGCTCTGGGCATCGATCCGGGATTCACGATCTTCGATCTCGACGGGCGTCCGCTCCGTCTGACCGAAGGCGAGCCGCTTCCGATTCTCTGAACACCACATGCGAGCGATTTTCCTGTCGCCGGTCGCGTTCGCGGTGTGCGCTCTCGTGAGAGTCGGCGTTTTCGCGCAGGATGATGATCAGGGCGACGAAGCGCCTCGCCCCTTCGTCGTCGCCGTGCGCGTGCGGGAGGGCCCGCGTATCGACGGCCGATTGACCGACGAGGTCTGGACACTGGCGACCGAGGCCGGCCGCATGAAGCAGGTCGAGCCAGTCGCGGGCGCGATACCGACGGAACGCACGGAGGTGCGCGTCGTTTACGACGACAGCGCGATCTACTTCGCCGCGACTTGCCACGACAGCCGACCGGGGGAAATACGTGCTCGTATGATGGAGCGCGACGCACGCCTGCGCAAGGACGACAGCTTCGCGCTGGCTCTCGACACCTTTCATGACGGGCGCAACGGCTACCTGTTCGCCACCAACCCCAATGGAGCGAAGAGCGACTTCCTCATCGCTGACAACGCCGATCTCAGCGAGGAGTGGGACGGCATCTGGGAGGTCAGCGCGACGATCGACGAGAAGGGCTGGCGGGCTGAATTCGCCATTCCCTTCGACACGCTCGGCTTCGACCCGAACATCGAGACCTGGGGCTTCAACTTCGAGCGCGGCATCAAGCGCAACTCCGAGCGCATGCGATGGGCGGGCGTCGCGCAGCATCATCGGGTCCACAACGTCAAGGAGGCCGGCGAGCTGCGGGGGCTGCGTGGCCTGCGCCAAGGCCTCGGGATCGAGCTCTCGCCCTACGTGCTATCCACCTTTCGCGACGAGCGTGCCGCCGGCGACACCGATCTCCTCGCCGACTTCGGTGGTGAGGTCCGCTATCGCATCACGCCGAACCTTGCCGCGAGCCTCAGCTACAACACGGACTTCGCGCAGACGGAGGTCGACGTCCGTCAACTGAACCTGACGCGCTTTCCGCTGCTGTTTCCGGAGAAGCGTGACTTCTTTCTGGAGGACAGCAGCATCTTTCGTTTCGGTCGCTTCGGCCGCACGGGCCGCTTTCTCGGTCCGGGTGGACGCAACCAGATCGGGTCCGAGCCGATACCCTACTTCAGCCGTCGTATCGGTCTCGGCACCGATGGCAGTCCGCACGACATCGTCGTCGCCGGCAAGGTGGCGGGTCGCTCCGGAAGCTACAACCTCGGCCTCATCGACGCGCTCATCGAGCGCCACGACGGTCTGCCGATGCGCAACGCGTTCGTCGGACGCGTGTCGCGCAACATCCTCGAGCAATCACAGATCGGCGTGATCGCGACGCACGGCGACCCGAACTCGCGTGACGACAGCTTCCTTGCCGGTGGTGACGTCAACCTCCGCACTTCCGAGTTTCTCGGTGACAAGGTGCTGCAGACGGGGCTCTTCGCGCTCGGCACGTGGAGCGAGGGTGCCGCCGGCCGCGACAACCTTTCCTTCGGCAGCAGCGTCGAGCTGCCGAACGATGAATACCGTGCGAGCCTGCGTTTTTTTCAGGTCGACGAGGGCTTCCGACCGTCGCTCGGATTCGTGCCGCGGGACGCGGTGCGCGCCTACGAAGGTTTCTTCGCCTACAACCCGCGGCCGAGGTCGATCGAATGGCTGAGGCAGATGTTCTTCGCCTACGAGACGTCCTACTTCACCGACCTCGAAGACGATCTCGAGACCGTCGAGCACCGGATCCACCCGCTGTTTCTGTTCTTCGAGAGTGGTGACTACATCTTCGCGACGGCACAGTACGAGCTCGACGCGCCGAGAGAGAACTTCGAAATCAGCGACGGCGTGGTTATCGAGCCGGACCACTACTGGTGGCCGACGTATCGAGTCGGCGTCAACACGGCGAGCAAACGTCCGGTCGAGCTCGAGCTCGCCGGCTTCCTGGGCGGCTTTTACGACGGCGATCGGGACGGCATCGAGGTCGAGCTGACCTTGAGACCGATCCGCTACCTGAGCGTCGATCTCGAGTACGAGATCAACCGCGTGAAGATGCCCCAGGGCGACTTTGACACCCGGCTCGCATCCGTCAACACGCGAGTCAGCTTCTCGCCGACAATCAACTGGTTCCACCTCGTCCAGTACGACAACGTCTCCGACTCGGTCGGATACCAGAGTCGTTTTCACTGGGAGTTCCGGCCCGGCGGCGACGTGTACGTCGTACTCGGCCAGAACATCGCCCGGAATCACGGCCGCGCACGGTGGGTCGAGTCGGAGCTGTCGGTCAAGGTGGGCGCGACGTTTCGCTTCTGAGCGCTCAGACCGCTCCGGGATTCGGTCGACGTACACGACGACAGCGCCTCCTTGTGAAGGAGACGTTTTGGTTTACGATGACGGTAAGGGAGCGCCGCGTCGGTTGGGCGGGGGGCGACCGTGAAAGCAGGGAGGACCGACACTGAAAGTGAAGCAGACGCAAAGCCATCGCCTCTTTCTCATCTTCGTGGTCCTGGTGGTGATCCCGGGGCTGCTCGCGGTCGACGCGGCCGGGAGCGAGGCAGATGACAGGCCCGGTCCGACGCGGTCCTGGCTCGTCTCGGCCGAGGCGCTCTACGATCGAGCCGCGTCGAGCGTCGTCGGTATCACCGTGAGGAGCTTGCCACGCGGTAGGCCGCGCAGTCAGGTGACTCACTTCGGCACCGGCACCTTGATCGACCCTGTCGGCCTGATTTTGACGTCGACCACGGTCGTGAACTCGGGCGCGCGCAACATCGAGGTGTACCTGCCCGGCGGTCGCGTCGGTGCCGCACGCATTATCAAGGTCGTTCCCGAGAAGGAGATCTCACTTCTTCGCGTTGACGACTACGCGGAGCTGTTGCCGCCGGGTCGACGGCACCTGCCCTGTCTCGAGCTGGGCAAGAGCGAGCACCTGCGCATCGGCGCGCCGGCCTTCAGCTTCGGCAACGCTTTCCACAGCATCGAGACGGACGATCAGATCGTCATGGCCGCCGGCATTGTCAGTGGCAGGATGGATCTCGAGGAGAAGCACGTCGAGTCGACTTACACAGGGCCGGTTCTGGAGACGACCGCCGCACTCAACAGTGGAATGGACGGCGGACCTCTGGTCGATCGTGACGGCAAGCTGATCGGGCTCTTGATCCTGAACTTCTCGAGGGACCGTTGGCTTGGCACAGCGATTCCCGTCGATGTCCTGCGCCCGTACCTGCTCGCGGAGCGCGGCTGGTTCGACGACCGCTCGGGGAGCTACCCGGCGATCGCGGGCTTCGAGGCGGCTCAGACGCAGAGAGATCGGAAGATTCGCGTCCTCGCAGTGCAAGCGAAGGGCCCTGCGGCGACTGCCGGTCTGGCGGTCGGTGACGTGCTCCAAGCGCTCGACGACAAGCGGCTCGAGTCCGTCACCCTGCTTCATGAGATCTTCCGTGGCGTCAAGCCCGGTCAGCGGCTGCGATTCGAGGTTGAGCGCGTCGGCAAGACGAAGACCATCGGCATCGAGCTCTGGGGGAACTTCTAGTGAACGTGAGGAGCGTTGACCGTCGTGTCGTCCTGATCGCTTTCGTCACCCTGGCGCCGGCGGTCGACTCGATCC
>CAYMLL010000118.1:0-5777 GCA_964390645.1 uncultured Planctomycetia bacterium
ACAAGCGCCGTCTTCCTCGACTACGACGCCGACGGCAACCTGGACCTCTACGTCGCCCGCTACGTCGATATCGATCCACGGTCGCTGCCCGAGCCATGCCTGGAAAACGGCGCTCGGGTCGCCTGCGGCCCGAGCTTCTTTGATCCCGCTCCGGACGCTCTGTATCGCGGCGACGGCAACGGGGGCTTTCGAGACGTCAGCAAGGAGATGGGGATCACGACCTCGACCGGTGGCTACGGACTCGGCGTGGCCACCGGGGACTTCGACCGGGACGGGCGCGTGGACATTTACGTCGCCAACGACACCACCGCGAACCACCTCTGGGTACAGCGCGAGGCAGGCTTCGTCGACGAGTCCCTTTTTTGCGGCGCGGCCCTCAGCGAGGAGGGGCAGGGCCAGGCGGGCATGGGCGTGGCCGTCGGCGACGTCAACGCCGACGGGCTACCCGACATCTTCGTCAGCAACTACTCGCAGGAGCGCAACGCGCTCTACCGCGCGACGGGCGGCGGTATCTACGAAAACCGCTCGTCGACGAGCGGCTTCTCGGAGGAGTCCTACCTCGCACTCGGATGGAGCGCGGCCTTCGGAGACCTCGACAACGATCGAGATCTCGATCTCATCGTGGCGAACGGTCACGTACACCCCCGCGCCTCACAGGTGCATCCGTCCCTGAGCTACAGGCAAGCATGTCTTGCATACCTCAACGACGGAACCGGCAAGTTCCGCGCGGTGACGAACGAGCTCGGAGACGACTTTCGCATGGCACGATGTCATCGCGGGGCGGCTCTCGGTGACATCGACTCGGACGGCGACCTCGACGTGCTACTCTCGGTCCAGGACGGACCGCCCGTGCTCCTCCTCAACGAGAGCCCGGGACTCGGGCGAGCGATTCTCGTCGTACTGGAGGGACGCACGTCAAATCGAGAGGGCATCGGCGCAGAGCTGCGTCTGGAAGTCGACGGGACGACGATGACGCGACACGTATCCCGTGGCGGTGGCTATCTGAGCTCCACCGACGTGCGGACACACTTCGGACTCGCCGACGCGAAAGAGGCCCGGGCCCTCGAGGTGCGGTGGCCGGGGGGCCGCAAGCAACGCGTCGGTCCTCTGGCAGCCGGGCACATCTGGAAAGTCGTCGAGCAGAGCGGTGAGGCCATCCGCATCGGTCGACTGGTCAGCTCTTCTGCGCGGTGACACTCTTTATCGTGCCGTCCTCGAGAATCCTCTGAAACTCCTCCTCCTTCCGCGACAGCGGTTCCCGGGGGCGACGCGCGTCGCCTCCGTGAAGTCCGATCCTGTCGAGCGCCAGCTTCAGACCGACGATCCCGAAGCGGGCGGTCACGGCCTGGTTCACCGGCAGCAGCCGATACTGAAGATTGCGCGCTGCCTCGATTTCACCGCGTTGAACCATGTCGCAGAGCAGCACGCACTCCTGCGGCGCGATGTTGGCGAGAGCGAGAACGCCCCCGTCGGCGCCGAGCACCATTCCCGCCAGAAGGAGGTTCGCGGTCCCGACGTAGATCTTGAAACCCTCCGGACGATCCTTGAGGCAGGTCGTGAGGAAGACCACGTCCGCAGAGGTGTCCTTCATGCCGACGATGTTCGGATGGCCTGCCAGGCGGAGGACGAGGCCAGGCTCGAAGCGCACCGGGCAGAACTTCGGCACGTGGTACAGCAGGATCGGAATCTCGGACGCGTCCGCCACCGATCGATAATGAAACTCGAGCGCGGACTCGGTCATCGCCGAGCGGTAATACGCAGGCGGCACGACGAGCGCGGCCTCCGCCCCTGCCGCCGCGGCTCGCCGGGTGAAATCGATCGTTGCCCGCGTGGACTCGCGCCCGGTTCCGACCACGATCGCCTTGTCTTTCGTCCGGGACGCGACGGCGGTCTCGACGACTTCTATCGCCTCGTCCTCACTGAGGTAGACGCCCTCTCCGTTCGACCCGAGAACGACGTAGCCCACGAGGCCAGTGCTGTTGAGATAGTCGATGTTCGCCGCGTAAGCCTTCGCATCGAAGCCCTCCTTGCGAAAGGTCGTGACGAGAGGCGGAAGGATCCCAGAGGCAATGTCTGTCATCGTCTCTCTCCAGCGGAAGTCGAAGATCCGAGCGGATGCATCTACTCGTACGGTCTCGAGCTCGCAGCGGCAAGGGGCTCGATCCCGAAGTGCCGGCCGATGCGCAACGCCACCTTCTCTGCCCCGTCCGTCGGCCACGGCGTCCAGTCGCGGTCGTCCCCGAGCACGGCGCTCAACGCGTCCTCCCAGTCGCCGGCAAAGAAGTCCTCCAGGGATAGTCCGCGGAAGCGCCCGGCCCCCTCCATGGCGGCGACCAGCACGGTCGACTCCCGGAAGCCCCGACGCTCGATGCCCACCATCGGCGTTCGGTGCACGAGACACTCCGAGCAGATACCGTAACCAGGCTTCGTCAGGACGGCGTCCGAGGCCGCAACGAGATCGCAGACATCAACTCCGACGACGATGTCGTCCTCTAGTCGTACGGCCCGGGCCCGGGTTTCGATCGGCAGGTCGCCGACCATCACGAAGCGCAAGTTCTCGCAGCCGCTGACGCGGATCGGTGACCACTCGGTGGCGCTCCAGCCGCCGATGCAGACGAGGACCAGCGGCCGATCGTCATCCGGGGAGATGCCACAAGTCTCCAGGGTCTCGTGCCGCGTCTTCGCGTCCGTCGGACCGACGAGCGGAGCCGCCTCAACCGTCGCGAAGGGGCCCGTGCCAGGTCCTAACGGCAGACCGAGAAGGAGATCACCACAACCGTAGTCGGCGCGGACAGTCTCGACGAGAGAGGCATCCAGCAGCGGCTCGAGAATCCAGTCCCAGGTGAAATTCGACAGTCCGACGCTGGGGACTCCGACTTGCCGCGCGGCACGAATCGGCAGCGCCGGGATATCGGCCACGAGCCCTCGACAGCCGCTGCTGCGCAGGAACCGCTCCTCATCCCTCAGACGCGCCGGCCGCTCCGAGTCAAAGCGTCGATACGCCTCGATGGTCGCACCCACGTCAACCTCGAAGCAGTTCTTCTGTGCGGTGCCCGGCTCGTAGTCGACCTCGCGCACGTCGACCGCTCGCGACAGGCGTCGATCGATGAACGACCTTGGTGCGCGCGCGCAGACCGTCGCGTCGACGTCCGGGTAGCGAGTCAGGAAAGCGTCAAGCACACGCAGCGTCCGCGAGAGATGACCGAATCCATGCGACGTGAATGCAAAGACGAACCGCTCTCTCTCTGCACGACCCGCCATGACGTTGTGGCCCCTGCCCTCTCCCAAAGTCCCGTGGAGACGTCTTCAGGTACCGCCCGAAACTCGCGCCAACTCGAGCCGGCCGAGCGTGGGAAGGTCGCCGACCAGCGGCGCGGCGTAGTCGATAAACGCCGCGTTCACGTCGTTGCCGGATGGCGCGATGTACTCCTGCGGCAGACTGCGCGTATGCTTCGCGACGTTCTTCAGATCGGTGAGGAAGAGCTCGAAACCGTACGCTCCCGCATCGTCAGTGCGGCGCAGCGCCACCGAGCCGCTCATGTGATCGCCGCTGCTCATCTGGACGACGGCGTAAGCCCCCGCGGCGCGCGCCTCCTGGGCGTCGATCTCGGATCGAGTCGACGGGAAGCAGCGCTGCATATACCCGAGAGTGTCGGCACGCACCCGGCTCGCCCCCGGAACCTTGCCCAGGACCTCTCCAGCCAGATAGTCGCCGAGCGCGCCGGTACCTGAAAGCTGCACGTTGCCATGCAGGTCCTTCTCTCCGCTGGTGAACAGCGGTGTGCCGTCCTCTCGAGCGATGCCCTCGGAGGCGGCGACGATGCAGCGTCCCCACTTGTCGAGACAGCGATGGACGTCATCGCAGAACCGGTCCTCCTCAAACGGCACCTCCGGAACGTAAACGAGATGCGGGCCGTCGTCCTCGTCCTGCCGGGCCAGGGCCGCGGCCGCGGTGAGGAACCCGGCGTGACGCCCCATGACGATGTCGATCTTGACGCCACGCAGCGCCCGGTTGTCGAGGTTGTCCCCCATCAGCGCGAGGGCGACGAAACGCGCGGCGCTACCGTATCCGGGGCAGTGGTCGGTGACGAGAAGGTCGTTGTCGATCGTCTTCGGGATATGACAGACGCGGAATTCGTACCCCTCGTCGCGTGCCAGCTCATCGATGATGTGGGCCGTCTCGGCGCTGTCGTTGCCCCCGATGTAGAAGAAGTAACGTATGTCGTTCTCGCGAAAGACCTGGATCAGGGCCTTGCAGTCGTCGGCAGTGGCCTTCTTGCGCACCGAGCCGAGCGCTGCCGACGGCGTGCGAGCCACGTTCTCGAGAAGCTCGGGATCCTGCGCCGAGAGGTCGATCAGGTTCCCGTCGAGCAGGCCCTCGAGCCCGTGGACCGCGCCGTAGACATGCCGGATGGCACGGTGATTCGCCGCCTCGAGAACTGCCCCGACGAGGCTCTCATTGATCACCCGCGTCGGCCCTCCGGACTGACCGATAACGGCATTTCCCACGAGGTCTGACAAGGCCCGCTCTCCCAGCTCCGACCGCTCGACTCAGGCCGCGACGGCTCGAAGTCAGGAGGCCCGAGCCGCCCACCGGATCCGTGAGGATCCGAGACGCAAAGCACGAGATTATCGACAAAACGCACAGAGGATAAAGGACAAAACGCCATGGCGGCCCGAGCGCAGCCCGGAGTGGCAAGAAATCAGCCGCTTTCTCAAAGCGGCCAAACTATTCCCGGAGCATCTTAAGTCACTCGAGCTCAGAGGTTTATGGCTGGAGGTAAGCCCGCACCTCGAACCAGCATGGCCAAAAAACTACCGCTCAGCACCGACGGCCACTTCGCAGGTTCCAGGCGAACTTTCACAAGAGACTCTTTCGCTGCCAGTTAGGAACATTCGATGGTTTTCCTCTCAGATGGTACGACCCTTGCATTGGCTCTTCACAGCTAAGGTGAAAGTGCCGGGCCACACGGACGTGTGATCCGGTCGAAAGGGTCTGTCCCCGAAGGTCAGGGTTCGGGGAAGAGGGTGAGACCGTAAGAAACCTGGGTGGGTAGGTCGAGTCTGGAGGACGGGAGCGAACGTCTCTTGGAATCAGGGTGAGTGAGCGGCCCGAAGAACAGCGGGCCGCAAGAGACTAGATCAAATTACCCATTTCTCCTTTTACTTGCTTCATTTCTTACGGAAGGGCGTCAGACAGCTGGCGTCCTTTTTTTCGTGGGCCAGGCCCCGGAGACAGCGAAGCCAGGCGAGGCGCCAGCAGAACATTCCCCAAAGTTTTTCGGTTGCCGGTCCGCGAGACGACCCTTAAGATCAAGCTAGGATTATTACAGTGAGATCGGATCGTGTCGCCCGCGGGGGGGCCGTCGTGCGAAGGACCACCGAGGACCTGAGACCGGAGGTTTCGCGACCCGACACCGTTGGAGACGAGTTGGCACGTGGTCCTTTTTGACTCGTCTGAATGTGTTCTCCCCCTCGAACACCCCGAGTGATCGAGGAGCCCGGGAACGAGAGAGATCAAGTCCGGTTCTACCGGCCGAGTGACCCTGACAGGTGGCGAACAGAGTTCGCGGCGCCGGAAAGTTCGCGGCACCGGAAGTCGAGACGACCATCGCGGCTCTCCGCACTTCAGGTGAGCGCGACGGACGCGAGATCGCCCGAGGGTGATTCTGGCAGGGCGCGGAACGACCCCGAAAACATCAGTTTTTTTTCTCCTCGTTTGTGCCCCCTCGTGGTCTTTCACGGGGGGGTTTTTCACGGGAGTTTTTTTGTCGAAC
>CAYMLL010000118.1:5877-19947 GCA_964390645.1 uncultured Planctomycetia bacterium
GCCGTTTTTCGTCGAACGCCGTTTTTCGTCGAACGCCGTTTTTCGTCGAACGCCGTTTTTCGTCGAACGCCGGGGCGGAGCACGGGGCCGAACTCCGCGGCCCGCGAGCTCTGACTCGGCCGCCCCCCGAAACTTCAGCGGCCTCTCGGAAGCTCCCATTCGACGGCCCGAGAGCGGGCTGACGGGCTCCATAACTCAGCGGCGATGACTCAGCGGCAATCGAGCTCGTCGATGAGGACCGAGTCCCTTCCGGCGTTCGGAAATGGTGGCAAGGGCGCCGAGCCCTGCAGGAAGAGGAACCCCGTCAGGTACGCCGCGTCGGAGATGTCGACCGAGCCGTTGTCGTTGACGTCCGCCGCATCGAGACACGCCGGCACCGCACGCTCCGCGTCGAAGAGATAACGCAGGATCGCGACCGCATCGCTGAGGTTGACCGACTCGTTACGGTCGGCGTCCCCGCGGACAAAGAGCTGATCGCGCCTCACAACGTGCAGTCGGACACCGCAGCGCTCGTGCTCTCTCGACAGCCCCTCACGGACCAGCTCGTTGGGGATTTCGGGCAAGCCGCCGCTGCCAGGATAGGGGCGGAACTCGATCGACAGTTCCTCGCCGATCGGCGCGTCCTCCGTGACGGAGAACGTCACCTCGGCAATCCTCCGCTGCGGCATGCGAGGAAGGGTGCGCGTCCCGGTGTTCAAGTCGATCGCCAGGGTGGCGGCCAGAAAACCCTGATCGCGGGCATCGTCGAAGAGCCGCTCCGAGCTCGCCGAGGTGACGTTCTCCTCTATGAAGGAGTCGGCGAAACGCAAGCTTTCCAGCCGTACGAACTCCGGCGCAGAAAAGACACTCAGGGTCAGGGCCTCGACTTCGCCGATGACCGTTTCGAAGACGACCGTCGTACGCACCAGCTCTTCCCCTGGATAGACGAAGATCTCATCCGGAGCGAAGTGGATGAACTCCAGCTCGGAGCCGAATCCGTCGGGGTCACAGAACTCGGCCTCCGGCCCGACGCCACCGCGCCCTCCGGCGCCCGCTCCAGCCGGGTCCCCCCGGGGCTGCGCCCGATCGCGTTCGACCGCGCAGTCGAGATCGTCGTCGCTGGGGTCCAGACCGCGCCGCGGGTAGGGACTCCGGAGGACATCGAGCGGCGTCCCGAGACGATTGACGAGAACGAGCAGGGAGAGCCAGTCCGCTACCGAGATGCGACCGTTGTCGTCGACATCCGCGGCGTCCATACAATCGAGCCGGCCGCCACGGTGAAGGTAGCCGAGGATCGAGAAAACGTCAGCGAGCGTCACCTTGCCATCGACGTTCGCGTCGCCTCGAACGAACGTGGGCCGGGTACCCGGCTGCTGGGCGGCGACGTCCGGTCCGGCCACGAAACCCGCGAGGATGACGACCCCCGCCAGGGCCAGGACTCGTACCGACCGCCGCGGTGGATCCCGGCGACGATCCGGCGATGAACCCGCCTTGCAAACTGGACGTTGTGTGAACATCGAGCCAAGTCTCGTCGGGATGGATCTGCGCTGGCACGCCCGGGAGAAACGACCCCGGTAACCGCAGCGCGAACCCACCTGAAGTGCTAAGCGACCGACTCGTCGGTCGAGATTTCCACCGGGAAAGAGACCCAAGTCCGGTCCGATTTTAGGGGACCTCCACCGACCCGGTCAAAACAAAACTGCCTGCCACCGGTCGACGACGGGCGACATGGAACGACCGTTCCATGTCGGCGGCAGAGGGTGTAAACCCGAGGCTCGAATCGGCGCTCGGAAGCCCCCGACGCTCTTCCCGGTCGATCATAAGTTAATTTTGAACAAGGACTTGCTGGCGAACAGGAGGCCTTGCTGCACAGTGGCATGCACCTTGCAATACAAACGAGGGTCCTGCTGTCGGGGCGTGGCCCCGGCTGCACGAGACGGGGAAACCGGCTCCGCTGGCTCGAGCCGTGATACCCACCACCTCCACGAGAGCGTTCCGAGGTCGCTCTCACCCGGGGGCACAAACGAGAGAGAGGCCCTTCCGCGCTTCGGCGTGGGCGGGCCTTTTTTCATCGAGCCTGGCGGGAATCGCGCTTCAGCGACCGCAGATCGATACGATGCTTGTCGAGAAGCTTGCCGAGATAGCGCCGCGTGATGTCGAGCGCTTCCGCGGCTCGGCTCGCGTTGCCACCGTAGTGAAGCAGCGTGCGCACGAGGAACTGCTTCTCGAAGCTGTCGCGCGCGCCACGGAAGGTGGCGCCGATCTCTATGCCGACACCCGCCGCCGTCGGCGCTGCCGCGTCGCCGGTGAGGACGAGGTCGCCGCGGAGTTCGGACGGATCCTCGAGAAGCGCGCGTCGTAACGCGTTGAGGAGTTCCCGGACATTTCCGGGCCACGCGTAGGCGGTCAGGCGGGCGATCGTGGGCTCGGAGATGTACGGCGGCTCGATGCCGCGAGACGACGCGTAAGCCTCGACGAATCGCCGCGTCAGCTCACCGATATCGTCCGGCCGTTCGCGCAGAGGCGGAATGTGGATGACCTCGCCCTCCAGACGCCAGAACAGGTCGTCGCGCAATCCACTGGCGCGAAGCTCCTCGGTCGACGAGCAACGAGTCGCCGCGATGAGGCGAAAATCGAGCTCGATATCCTCCGCCGCGCCGACGCGACGCGATCGTCGCGTCTGGAGCACGCGCAGCAACCGAGCCTGAAGAGCCGGGGAGAGATCCGCGACCTCATCGAGGTAGAGCGTGCCGCCGTCGACGCGCTCGAAGAGCCCTGGGCGACCGTCGTGCGCGTCCGTGAAGGCTCCCTCCACGTGACCGAAGAGCTCCGACTCCAGCAGCGACTCCGGCAACGAGCAGATCTCCGCGAGCAGCGGGGCGTCTCGTCGTGGACTGAGGAAGTGGATCCATCGGGCCAGCATGTCCTTGCCGACGCCACTCTCACCGAGAATCAGGACCGGCAAGCTCCGGGACGCGAGACGAGGGATGCGGCTCATCAGATCTCGCAGGGCTCGAGACGCAGCCACCGGTGCGCTCGTGGTCTCCCCGCCGAAGTCGACGCAAGCCACCTTCGATCGCGATGCGGCCCTCAGGTCACCGCGTCGACTGAGTTCCTCGGTCTCCGCGAGAGCGCCGGATCTACGAGCAGAGGCGAGGAGACGCCGGGCTTCTCCTCGCGCCACGCGGTGGCGCTCCTGCTCGGAGTCCAGCTCGGAGCGCATCTGTGCCAGACGGAAGGCGAGTGACAGACGAGTCGTCGCCTCGAGCAGTCGCCTTCGAGCCCGCTCGCAGTCTCGAGCCTGCCAGTCACCGACCGGCGCGTGGACGAGGATCCACCGTGAGCGCGCCTTGCCAACGGCGGCCGCGAGACCGTGCTCGTCGACGAGTATCCCGGACGGTGAGCCGTCCGATTCTCGATTCGCTTGCTGCGAGACCTGCTCGACGAGTTTCGCGAGCTCCTCGTCAAGCCCTTCACCGCGACCGAGCCTGCCGACGCTGAAGCTCAACGACATCGACGAGCCTCTGCGCTCGACGAGCCCCACGCCCCAGGCGCCGACCCGCCTGCGCAAGTCTGCGAGAGCGCCGCGAGTCAGCGCCTCCAGCTCGTCCGGCGCGCAGCGCTCGGACCACTCGACGATGGGGTCGCGTGCCGCGGCCGTCACGCTCGGAGCGACGACGTCGTCGACATCCACGGACGACCCCGACGCCCGCCCTCGCGGCGACTCCGAGTCCCGAGGCCCGAACCAGCACGCGCGAAACGCGCGGCGTCTGTCCGCGCCGAGCCGACCCGCCAGACGCGCCGCAAGAAGCTCACGCCAGGACGTCAGGTCATCACGGCACGAGTCGTCGGGACCGGTTGCCTCGATCAGGTGACCGAGCGCAACGAAGACCTGGAAGATCCGACCTTCCTCCTCGTAACGACGGAGGGTCGCCTCGAGCCTGTCGAATCGCTCATGCCCTTCGACTCCGGCTCGAAAGGCGATCACGGACGCGAGCGCACGCCACCGCGCTGGAACGCTCGACGCTCCACCCCGGAGTGCCGCACCGAAACAACGCTCCACGAATCTGCGCCGTCCGGCCAGCAGCAGGAGGTGAGCGATCTGCAGAGCACAGGCCGCGGTGTAGACCCCGTCGCCTCGCCGGCGACACTCGCGTCGCGCGGTGTGCAGCCCCCGCAGCCTGTCCTGCGGGTCCGGCTCGGACATCGCCATCCAGAATCGCACGCCACCGATCCAGCGAGGATCCGTCGCACCGCTCGCGAGCTCGAGCGACTCGACGAGACAAGCGCGCGCACTGTCTCGGTCGCCGAGCGCCAGCTCGACCGCTGCGAGGTTCCGCAACGCGACTCCGAGAAGAAAGCGGCTGTCGAGCTCCCTGGCCTGAAGCACCGCCAACGAACGCTCATGGTGACTGCGATCGAGGCGACCGAGGTCCTGGTAGATCTCACCACGGTTGTTGTGCGCGAGAACGCGATCGTTCGGTCGGGCGGGACTGTCGCGTCGAAGGACGCGCGAGATCAGACGTAGCGCCTCGAGCGGTCGGTCGGCCTCTCGCAAGAGCCCGGCCAGACCGAGCCAGACGGTCGCGGAAAACGGATGCCGTCCCATCGCCTCGGAGAGGCGCACGGCCTCACGGAAGTGCTTCTCCGCATCGTCGGCAAGCTCCTCGCGGAGCTCGAGGAGCGCACGATTGTAGAGCGCCTTCAGGCGCTCGAGACGCTCGCCGCGACGTCTGGCGATCTCCTCGAGCTCGGCGAAGAGCACCAGAGCTCGAGCGCGTTCGCCTCGTCCCGCCAGATACACGGCCAGCCTGGCGAGCGGCTGTCGCGCAAGATCCTCCCGTGAAGCGGCACGGGCGAGGTTGACCGACCGATGCAGGAGCGCCTCGGCACGAGCGGCATCACCGTGGTCCATCTCGCAGTCAGCGAGAAGGCTCGAGGCGCGGATCGTCACCTCCGGAGCGTCATCATCACATCGCGGCAGGAGACGTCGAGCCTCCCTCAGGTACCGCTTGGCGACGACGGGAGCCCCCTCGGCGAAGGAGAGATGCGTCATCCGGGCCAGGCACTCCAGACGCTTCGCCACCGACGGCATACGCGGACCCGGTCGCAGAAAGGCCGCGAAGGCTCGCACGGCCTCCGGTCGTCGGCCGAGCTGCTCGAGGAGCCGTGCTCGACGCTCGAGCACCGCTCCGCGCAGTCGTCGCGGTACACGTGCGCCGCGCGAACCGAGGAGCTCGAGCCCCTCGGCAGCGCGCCCCAGAACGACGGCGAGGTCCGCAGCGCGAAGGCGCGCAAGGCACCTCCACATTCCGCTGACCGGCCGCGCCGCCGAACGAACCGCTTCGGCGAGGAGCTCGAAGGCCTCGACTCCCCGAGCCTGACCGAGGTAGCGACTTCGCGCCCGCAGCGCCCACCGGCAGGCGAGCTCCGGTGCGCCCACGAAGAGCAGATGCCGCGCGCCGCAAGCGGCGACCTCAGGCGATCGAAGCGAGGTCCACGCGGTCGTCGACAAGCCGACGGCCGTCGCCGCGATCTCCCGACCCGGCGCTCGCAGATCCGCTGCCGCGAGCCGCTTCGCGAGGTCGGTGGCCGACAACGAACTGATGACTCCCGCGCGCCACGGCGCCTCGACACCGCGGCGCACGGCGAGACCCCGGTCACGCAACTCGTCGAGGCCCCGCTCCCACTGCGCACGATCGAATTGCGGGCAGAGGATCGCTGCCTCGTCAGCATTCAGCGCGGCACGGCCGATGAGGAGAAACGACGCCATCCGTGCGACGGGCCCGGCGATCTCGTCGCCCGCATCCTCGAGCGGCTCCTGCAGCGCTCGGGCGACCCGACTCTCGAAGTCACCCGGGATCACCAGTTCACCGAGAAAGTCGACGCTCACGCCGCTGCGGCCCACGGCCTCGAGGACACGACGCAGGGTCGACGGATGACCGCCGCTGTGGGATTCGAGAGCATCGAGCAGACGCGGGGAAACCGACTCGACGCCGAGATGATCGGACGCGAGCACCGCGATGCCGTCGCGACCGAGCGGACCGAGTTCCACGACGGCAGCCTCGGCCCGCGACTCGAGCCCGCGCTCGATTCCCTCGCGGTCCCGCCCGGCGACGATCGTCGTGATACGCGAGCCGCCGCAGCGACCGGTGAATCCGGGAGCCAGGAGGGCCCGCAGCAGGCCGGGCCAAGCCCCTCGATCCGCGTGGTCGACGAGAACAGCCAGAGGCTGCTCGAGACGTGCCTCGATCTCGGCGGCGAGGTCTTCGCTGGCCGAGGAAGAGGCCGTGACCTCCTCTCCGGCTCCGCCGAGCCGCAACAGCGACGCGACGCCGTGGACATCCGACGGCTCGTCGAAGTGGATGACGTCGACGCCGCGGACCTGCAGTTGCGCCCGCACGCCATCCAGGAGCGCGCTCTTTCCGGAGCCGCCGGCGCCGACGAGCAGCGTCAACGCGGGAGACGACGCGCCGACCGACTCGACGAGCCGTGAGAAAACCTCCTCGCGGCCGACGACCGGTGACAACCGCGGCGTCCCCCCACGCGTGGCGGTCGTCGCGACGGTGCCGCGCAAGGACTCGCCCGCGTGAGCCGCGTCCCGAAACTGCTCGCCTCGACGTGAAGACGTCAGACCACGGACGAGCCGGTCAAGCTGCGAGGAGACTTCAGGACGCCACCGCGCGAGATCGGCGGGCTCACCCCGCGCCAGCCACTGTCGACGCGCGGCGCGATCGTCGAGAGTGAAAGGCAGGTGGCCGACGAGCCCGTGAAAAATGCTCATTCCAAGCCCGTAAAGATCTGCATCCACCGGCGCCCGATCGTCACGGTCGACCTCTGCAGACGGCATGTACGCAGGCGTGCCGAACCGGGTCTCGTCGGGGTCGGCGTCTCGCAGACGGGCACTGCCAAAATCGACCAGGCGCAGCACCGGACGGCCCTCGCGCTCCTCCACGAGGATGTTCTGTGGCTTGATGTCGCCGTGCTCGATGCCTCGACGGTGGAGATAGGCGATCACGGCCAGACCCTGCCTCGCGAGGTCCACAACGTGCGACTCCAGGTCCTGCGCCTCGGAGCCCGCCCACTCCAGGAGCGGCCTGCCGACGACGAACTCCGCCGTGAAGTAGACGCCCGAGCCCTCATCGAGGCGGCCGAAGTCCCGCACACGGGCGAGCCCGGGATGCGCGAGTCGCGACAGGGTCAGGAATTCCGTAGCGATGGCGTCGACGTCGCCGAGCCGCGCGACGTCCGCGGCGACCGCCTTGAGGGCGAGCGGGACGCCGCCGCACGCGCCGTCCTCCACGAGATAGACGCTTCCCTGCCCACCACGGCCGAGCGGCCTCAGCACCCGATATCGGGCAGGAACACGACTGCAAAGGTTCACGTCGGTCATTCGCGTCACGATGGGAGAGCTCTCGAGATCGACGGAGTCCCTCCATTGTCCACCCTGGAGGGAGCGTCGGCGACCCTTCGGTGCCCTCCGGTTCCTCGGAAGAGGTTCGCAGGCCACGTGCAGAGACGACCACTCACGCCTCTCTCAGAGGGGCCATTGCGTCGTCAGGCTGCCGGCTGGCCGCTCGTCCTCGACCTGAACGACAACCGGGTCTTCCTGCGGATCGAGGTCCTTCGACGCCACGACGGCGACGCGTTGCGAGGCGACACGCAGCACCAGCGCCAGGGCCAGATACGACGACACGAGGCTCGAGCCACCGTAGCTGACGAAAGGCAGCGGCAGCCCGGTGATCGGCGTCAGCCCCATCGTCATGCCGATGTTCTGGAAGCTCTGAGCGCCGAAGGCGACACCGACGCCTACGCTGACGAGCCTTCCGAACGGCTCACGCGTATGAAGCCCGACCCGGAGGCACAGGAGAACCAGCAGCAGGAAGAGCCCGAGGACGCTCGCCGTGCCGACAAAGCCCCACTCCTCACCGACGACGCTGAAGATGAAGTCGGTGTGCTTCGCCGGCAAGTGACCGAGCGCGTTCTGGCTGCCCTTACCCAGCCCGCGCCCGAAGATGCCACCGCTTCCGAGCGCGACCTCCGACTGGTCCAGGTGGTAGGCTTCGCGTCCGCGGACCGTCGCATCGCCCTGCTCGAAGAACGCGGTCAGGCGCCGCATCTGGTAGCCGCGCAGAATCGGCATGCTGTCTCCGAGGAGGTACACGGTCGGCAACGCGACAATACCGAGGAGAGCCACGACGACCAGATAGCGCCGTCGCGCACCCGCGACGAAGAGCATCGCCAGCAGAACCGGCGGGAACATCAGGCTCGTGCCGAGATCCGGCTGCAGGAGCACGAGTCCCATCGGCACGGACGTCAGGAGCGCCGGAAGGAGAAGCCCGCCGAGCCGACGCTGGTCCTGGCGATAGCGAAGATAGCGTGCCAGGCAGAGTATCGCGGCGAGCTTCATCAGCTCGCTCGGCTGCACGTCGAAGAGCGCGAAGCGGAACCAGCGGATCGGTCCTCGGTCGCCGTCGAGAATCTTGCCCGCCAGCAGTGCGCAGAGGACGAGGACGATGATCCCGTAGGCGACGTAGGCGCGCCGCTCGATCCAGCGGTAGTCGATGCGCACGACGACGAGCAGCGCCAGAAGCGCGACGCCCGCCTTGATCATCTGCTTGCGAGCGACGATGCCTGGAAAGCCCTCGCCGTCGAGCGTCCCCTGACCCTGAAGAGCCATCGTGCTGTGAACGAAGACGACGCCGATGACGGTCAGCAAGAGGGCCACGAGAAGCAAGTACCAGCGGGTGGCGGTGGGGGACAGGAGTCCGGCGATCACCGCTCGACCTCGACGGTGTCACCGAGCGAGGAGTCCAGAAGGCGCGGATCCTCCTTCGCCAGCCAGTCCAGCAGAACACGCGCGACCGGCGCGCAGGCCTTGCCACCGCCCTGCGGGCTGTCCTCGAGGACGATCGCGAAGGCCCAGGATGGCCGCGGCAGGGGACCGAAGCCCGCGAGCCAAGCGTGGTAACGAGTGCCTTGATCCCGGAACTGGGCAGTGCCCGTCTTGCCGGCGAATCTGTAGCGCTCCAGCCCGACATTGTAGATCGTGCCGTCGACCTGG
Organism: uncultured Planctomycetia bacterium; assembly: GCA_964390645.1. Classification (GTDB taxonomy): domain Bacteria; phylum Planctomycetota; class UBA8108; order UBA8108; family UBA8108; genus CAYMLL01. Next base: position 14,921 of record CAYMLL010000118.1, read on the forward strand.
CTGACGACCAGCTTCAAGGACTCGGTGAGGACCTTGCCGGTGCGCGGGCTCGAGAATTCCAGCGGACGAGGCGCCGCGCGATCAACGAGCCACGGCGTCGGCAAGCTGTCACAGCCCGTGGCGACGGCGCCCATCATGCGCGCGACCTGCACCGGTGTCGCTTGCACGTGGCTCTGGCCGATCGCGTAGGAGCACAGCCCGGCTTCGCCGTGGATCTCCTGCGGCGCACGCAGGTAGCCGGAATCATGTCGCCCGGAACGCCGCGCGAGATCCAGTCCGGGCGACTCGCCGAAGCCGAAGCGCCGCGCCCAGGTGTCGAATCGGGTCGTGTCGAGGTGCTTGGCGCCGAGGTAGTAGAAGTAGTTGTTGCACGAGACCGAGAAGGCCTTGTAGAGGTTGACATCGTGGTGTCCCCAACGGCTTGCGCACCGGAGCTTGAAGGGGCGGGCATCGCCCGAGACACACTCGTACTCGCGCAGCGGATCCACCTCTCCTTCCCAGGCGTCGCCGTCCTCGAGAGCCGCCGCGGCCGTGACGACCTTGAAGATGGAGCCAGGATCGAGCGCGTGGTAGAACGGCCGGTGCACCCAGCCGCCCGGCTTCATGTCCGCCCAGCGTCGCTTGATATCCCGAGCGTACTCGACGTCCGAGAGACGATTCGGATCGATGCTCGGGTAGCCGACCGACGCGAGCACCTCTCCGTCAGGAACGCTCATCAGGACAACGCTCCCCGCGATCGCTCCGAGCTCTCCCGTGCGCTGTCGCACGGCCTCGTGCAGCAAGGTCTGCAGCTCGGCGTCAATCGTCGTCCGCAAGGTCACTCCATCCCTTGCCCCGAGAGTCGCCAGGACGGAACGCTCGCGCATACCGCTGTCGACCTGTACCACACGCATGCCGTAAAGCCCGCGCAGTCTCTCCTCGTAGAAGTTCTCCAGACCGTAGACACCGACCCGATCCGTGCGTCGCAACGCGCCCTCGCGCAACACCGCGAACGCCTCGGCGCTGCGAACTCGCGTCCAGAGATCGAGGAGTCGATCCTGCGACTCGAGATCGTCCACCTGCGTCTTCGTCAACGCGCCGAGAAAGCCGACCAGGGTGCCGGTCGCCTCACCGAACGGATAGTGGCGCCTGTTGCCATCGACGATCTCGATGCCCGGAAAGAGCTCCGGTCGATACTCGATCTGAGTGACGACATCGAGGTGGACGTCCTCGACGAGCAGCCAGGAGTCCTCGAGATACGCACGCCTCGCGTTGCGCTCCTTGCTGAGACAGATCGCCTCCTCGACGCCGGCCTCTCGATCCCGCTTGACGTAGTTGGCCACCCATGCATCGATACGATCGAGAGCACGCTCGACGCCTGCATCGAGCGTGTCGAACGACGTTCTCGTTCCGAGCAGCCCGTCGAGACGAGCGAGCGTTCTCTCCAGGCGCATCACTGTCGACGGACGGAACCACATCTCGTAACGCGCGAGATCATCGTCGGGATTCCCGGGCTCCTCGAGCCGACGGGTACTCGACGACTCCGACGACCGTCGCAGCGAGAAGCCTCGCTGGAAAATCTCGCGCGAGCGCAGGCGCCGTCGGATCTGCCGTGCAGCGCGGGCGGGGATACCCTCGACGAGCAGCAGCTCGTCGTCGACATCGTCCACTCCGCTCAGCGGGCGCGCCATCGCCTCGGACGCGAGCCCTCGTAGATGCCGCTCGACGTCATGAGCCGGTGGGAACGCCTCGAGCTTCGCGAGCTCCTCGCAGAGCACTTCGATGACGACGTAGCGCGGGTTCAGATCGCTGTAGGTGAAGTGAAGATCAAAGACGGCGCGGTTCGCGGCGAGCACCCGACCCTTGCGGTCGACGATCAGCCCTCGCGTCGGCGCGACGCGAACGAGCTTCGCATGCTCGGCTCGGATCCGCCACAGGAGCTGCGTATCGGAGTCGACCTGCAGTGACCACAGCCGGCCGAGAATCACCAGGACCGGGAGGGTCGAAAGCACCATGAGAACTCTCAGTCTCGTGCGGACCATGGTCCGATCTCCCGACGGTCTGCCGCACCGGTCACGCGTGTCGCCTCACGAGAACCTTCCGCCCCATTTCGATCGTTGGCGCCCCGAGCGACCACGAAAATCTCCCCGTCGCGGCAGCGTCGGTGCGATCACGAAGCGGCGCAGAACCGGCAACGCGGTCAGGGCGAAGATCAGAGTGTACAGCGCGACAAACGGCAGGTGAGTGGCAGGCGGCTGGCGGCCGGACAGCAGCCAGAGAAGAAGCGGGCGTATCGTCAATCCCACGACGATTCCTACCGTCAACAGCACGACACCATGTAGCACGGCATCACCGGAGCCGCCACGGATACCGTGAGCGCGCCCCGATCCCTGCTGGACGACGAGGACGACGACGATCATCGCCACCAGATGGCAGCCGAAGGGGGCGATCGACAGCAGATCGAAGAGCACGCCAGCACAGACGGTGGCGATCCAGGTCGCGGGTCCGGGCGCCTCGAGCGCGTACACGGCGAGCACGACGAGGACGAAGTCCGGTCGCACACCCGCGAGCTCGTAGTAGGGAGCGGTCAGAGCCTGGAAGAAGACGGTGAGAATGGCGATGAGCACGAGCCGAAGAGCGATCAACGGCTCTCTCCCGCCGTCAGCACGGCGAACTCCACCCGCGTTCGATCCACGACGACGACGACGCGCTCCAGAAAGGCCGGATCGAGCGCGGCTCGCACCAGACTCTTGCCGCCAACCCGCGACGCGTCCGCCCCGGGCACCGTCTCACCGATGAGAATTCCTGGAGGAAACACACCGTCGTTGCCGGCCGTGACCACCTCGACGCCTGTAGAGAGGGCACCCGCCCCGAGGCCGGCGCCGGCGCTCTCGACGACACGGGTGTCCGGCTCCGAGTCACGGGTCCGGTGGTGCACCTCGAGCAAGGCGTGACCCTCCCCGTCCGCAAGTCCGGTTCCCCAGAGCATGCCGGTGACATCGCCGACGCGGAACCGCACGCGAAAAAGTGGGTCGCGGAGCGACTGTACACGGGCGATCGAGAAGCCGGCGGGCGAAGGAACGAGACGACCGACGAGATGCTTGCCGGAGACGACCGCGCAGCTCACACGCGGAATCTCCGAGCCGTGGGCCCGGAGACCCGCGAGGGGGGCGAGCGGCTGGACATTCCCGCCCTCTTCAACCGCGCGAAGAGGCTCTCGGCGCGGCTGAAACGACAGCCAGAGCGCATGACGACGCGGCGACGGGTCCGAGAAGCCGACGATGTCGGCCCCGACGGCGCGAAAGCGCGCGGCGAAGTCGTCGCTGGACGCGCCGTCGGCCTCGACAACGGCGCCGACCACGTCGCGCAGCGACTCCAGTCGGGCGTGGGCCTCGCGCAGCTCGTCGCGCGTGGCGGCGAGCTCGGCACGCAACACCTCGGCGTCCCGCAGCGGCGTTCGACGCGAGGCCGCCCCCAGCCAGTCGCGAAAGCCGGTGTGATCCCGGACGAGACGCAGCGCGGGAGGCACCAGCAGCAGAACGAGGAACAGGACCTCGGCCACAGCGATGCCACCGGGACGCCGCGCACGCACGATGCTCCACCCTCTCTTCGAGACTTCCTTTCGAGTCGCTCGGCCGGGCGGCCGCGCTCAACGAAGGGCATTCTAACGGGAAGACGTGCCGATGGTCGCCTACAAATCGTCCTCGGCGCTCTCCAGGATCGGCTCGAACTCCTCGAAATGCTCGAGGAAGACCCCGAGTCCGCGAACCACCGTGTTCGTCGGATCGTCGTCGACACAGACAGGAAGCCCGGTCTCCTGTGCCAGCAGCTCGGCGAGCCCCGGAAGCAGCGCTCCACCGCCGCAGAGCGTCATCCCGGTGTCGAGAAGGTCACCGGCCAGCTCCGGGCCGAGGCGCTCGAGGGTCGCCCGCACACCGTCAACGACCTCGTCGATCGGCTCACGCAACGCCTCCCGCACCTCGATCGAGTTGATCGCGACCTTACGGGGTACGCCGGCCAGGAGCTCGCGTCCGCGCACCTGCATCTCCGCCTCCTCGACCGCCGGGTAGGCCGAGCCGAGGGTCACCTTGATCTCCTCGGCCGTGCTCTGCCCGATCAGGATGTTGAAGCTCTTGCGCAGGTAGGTCGAGATCGCGTCGTTCATCGTGTCGCCACCGACCCGGAGGCTCCGCGACTCTACGACATCCGCGAGAGCGAGCACCGAGATGTCCGTCGTGCCAGCGCCGATGTCGACGATCATCTGCCCCCGCGCCTCGTGAATCGGCAGGCCGGCCCCGACCCCGGCGGCTCGGGGCTGCTCGACCAGGTAGACCTGTCGCGCACCGGCGCGCTCCGCCGCGTTGAAGATCGCGCGCTTCTCCACGACCGTGATCCCCGTCGGCGTGTTGATCAGGAGACGTGGCCGCACCCAGCGGCGTCGGTTGTGCGCACGCCGGATCAGGGAGTTGAGCAGCGCCTCGGTCATGTCGAAGTCGGCGATGACGCCGTCTCGCAGCGGACGAACGACCTCGATCGACAGCGGCGCACGACCGAGCATGTCCTTGGCCGACTGGCCGACCGCCATACCGCCGTCGAGCACCTGATGCGTACCCTTTTTCACCGCGACGACCGTCGGGCCGCGGTGCACGACGCCCCTACCTCGCACGCAGACGCGGGTGTTCTCCGTCCCCAGGTCGAAGCCCATGTCCGAGGAGAACAGCCCGAAGAGCCTGGAAACCACCATCGCGACCTCGATCCGGGAAACCGCAGCCGCTCGTCGGAGATATGCCACGATGAGCGAACCCGCGGTTCCCGGCACCGATTCTGCGGGGAAACGCGGGTTCGTTCAAGTCACTGCTTCAAGTCCGCCGTCAGAAGCGGACGCCGGAACGCCGCGGATCAGGACCCGTGCGGCCCCCGATTCACGGATCAGAAGTCGTCCTCCGACGAGCCATCGTCGGACGAGTCATCGTCGAATGAGTCATCGTCGGACGAGTCATCGTCGGACGAGTCATCGTCGGACGAGTCATCGTCGGACGAGTCATCGT
>CAYMLL010000118.1:20047-20584 GCA_964390645.1 uncultured Planctomycetia bacterium
CGGACGAGTCACCGTCGGACGAGTCACCGTCGGACGAGTCACCGTCGTCGTCGGACGGATCGCTGTCGCCAGTAATCTCGCGAGCCGCGTCGAGATCGTCGGGGAAGAGCTCCGTCTGCTTGAGGATCTTCTTGACGAGGTCGTCGAGGGCGTCGTTGTCGTCGTCAACGCGCAGGATCTTCGCCTGAACCTTCTCGCTGGCACTCCAGTCGGCGCGGATCTGCGAAAGCTCGGCGATCTGCAGCGCGATGGCTCCGAGAATCGCGAGGATGGAGACCGCGAGGCAGCTGGAGGCGAGGGGACTCGTGTCCCGTTTCTCGATAATCTCTTCGGTCGGGTTGGTCGCCATGTTGCTCTCTCCGCTCAGTTGATCCGAGTCGTCGCGCGATCACCCTGCCGGATATCGCCGCCGGCGGCGGTGAAAAGAACGCGAGCGCCCGCGAGATTCTCGAAGACCTTGTGGACGCGAACCTTGCCGACGAACTGATCTTCCCGGTAGACCGTGAACTCGTAGCCCTCCTTGACCTCATCCTTCTT
>CAYMLL010000118.1:20594-20865 GCA_964390645.1 uncultured Planctomycetia bacterium
GACCGAGAGAACAACGAGGCTGAGGTTGGAGTCGACCTCCTCGATAAGAGCGTCGATCGGCGGCGCCACGAGGCCGCTGAGAATCGCCTCGATGCCGTCCTTGCCGAGCTTCTTCTCGATCGCGCCGTAGGCGAGTTCGAGGGACTCGTACCTGTCCGTCGTGTCCTGAAGGGCGACGCGAGCGTCACGCAGCTCACGCTGCGTCTCGTCGAGGACACTCATGATTAGGAAGCGCACCGCGGTCGCGACCATATGCAGCTCCACCGCCACC
>CAYMLL010000119.1:0-3628 GCA_964390645.1 uncultured Planctomycetia bacterium
TCGAGTCGCGACCGCAAGATCGAAATCAGCGACCTCCGCAACGATGCCCGATCAAGGGACATCGCGCCTGTCGGAGCCGAGGTAGAACTGGCGCGGACGGGAGATGCGCTGATCCTTGTCCTCCAGGAACTCGTTCCACTGGGAGAGCCACCCCGCGGCACGTGCGGCAGCGAAGAGCACCGGGAACATCGATACCGGAAAGCCCATCGACTGGTAGATCAAGCCCGAGTAGAAGTCGACATTCGGATAGAGCTTGCGGTCGACGAAGTACTCGTCCTCCAGGGCGATGCGCTCGAGCTCGAGCGCGATGTCGAGCAGTGGATTCGTCCCCTGGACCGCGAAGACCTCGTCGGCGAGCGACTTGATGATCTTGGCGCGCGGGTCGTAGTTCTTGTAGACGCGGTGCCCGAAGCCCATCAGCCGCGTCTCCCCCCCCTTCACCCTGGCGACGAACTCCGGGATGCGGTCGAGCGTCCCGATCTCGTCGAGCATGCGCAGCACCGCCTCGTTGGCGCCGCCGTGCAAGGGCCCGTAGAGAGCGGCCGCAGCCGCCGCGACGCTCGAGTACGGATCGGCGAGAGAGCTGCCGACTCCGCGCATGGCGCTCGTCGAGCAGTTCTGCTCGTGATCGGCATGCAGGGTGAAGAGCACGTCCATGGCACGCTCGAGGACCGCATGCATCTCGTGGTTGCCGTCGTCATCCGCAAACGCGAGGCGCAAGAAGTTGCCCACGTAGCTCAAGCCCGGATCCGGATCGGGAAAGGTCTTGCGGCCCGTGAACTGCCGCATCGCATACGCGGCGAGCGTCGGCGCCTTGCCCAGCAGACGATGGATGTGCTCGTAGCGCTGTTCGGCATCCTGAACCACCTTGGCGTCCGGGAAGTACGTCGACAGAGCCGCGACACTGGAGATGAAAACGCCCATCGGATGAGCTTCGCCCGGAAAGGCCGCGAAGAAGGCCTTCATCTCGTCACGCACCGAGACATGCCGCGTGATCGCGGTCTCCCAGGATCGAGAACGCGCGGCATCCGGCAGCTCGCCGTCCAGCAGGAGGCATGCGACGTCGAGGAAGCTGCTCTTCTGCGCCAGCTGCTCGATGGGGTAGCCACGATAGCGGAGGATTCCTGCCTCCCCGTCGATGAACGTGATGAAGCTCTTGCAAGCTGCGGTGTTGCCGAACGACGGATCGTAGGACATCAATCCGAAGCTGTCGTCGGGGGTCTTGATCTGACGCAAGGCCATGGCCGGCAGCGCGCCGTTGACAAGGTCGATGTCGTAGCTCTCGCCAGTGCGACGGTCGAGAATGGTGAGCGATTCCTGGCTCATTTCTTGGGTATGTTCCTTCGATTTCGAGAACGGGTAGGAACGGAACAAGATACCAAGAACCTTCCTTGAATTCCACAGTAGTCAGCCTGCACCTCGGTCGGGCCCTCGGATCCGCTCGGAGGGTGCCACGGCTGGCATCGACCCGGAATACCGATTAGGGTACTTTCCGTTGCCGTCCCGCACCCAATTTCTCCGAGGAGCACCACCTCTTGCCCGAATCGACGTTCGACACCCTCCGCGAGACGCTCGAGACCCACGGCGTCCCCGCGGCCTTCGACCACCTGATCGCGAAGCTCGAGACGGATCGTGAGCTCCCGCAGCTCTTCGAGGCGCTGTTGATGAAGAAGCGCCACGAGCTGGGACTGCCGCTCGAGGGCACGGAGTCGATCAAGGACATTCCCGCAGAGCATCAGGATGAGGTCGAGAGCTTCTACGTCGAGGTATGCCGCACCGTCGGGGGGCTCTTTCTCGACGGCGGCAACATTATCGGTGCATGGCCGTACTTCCGCGCCATCGACGAGCCCCAGCGCGTCGCCGATGCCATCGCCGCGTGGAGCCCGCCCGGCGACGAGGATCAGTCCGACTCCGAAGGCGGTGACTCCGAAGGCGGTGACTCCGAAGGCGGTGACTCCGAAGGCGATGATTACGACCAGCTCGATCAGATCATCGACATCGCCTTCCACCAGGGAGCCCATCCGACTTGCGGCTACGAGCTGATCCTGTCGAACTACGGCACGTGCCGGGCGGTCACGACCATCGAGCACCAGTTTCCGTACGCCGGCGATGTCAAGGAATCCTGCGCCCGACTGCTGATCACGCACCTCTACGGCGAGCTGCGCGACAGTCTCCAGGCCGACGTCGAGCGCAGCGACGACAAGGTGCCGGAGAACTCCGACGTCGCGAAGCTGATAGAGGGCCGCTCGTGGCTCTTCGAAAACCTCGGCTACCATGTCGACATCTCCCATCTACAGTCCTGCGTACGGGTCGCCGCTTCGGTAAACGATGCGGAGGTCATCGGACGCGCTGTCGAGATGTGTGACTACGGTCGCCAGCTGGCGCGAGACTTCCAGGCCCAGGAACGTCCCCCTTTTGACGACTTCTACAACGACTATCGCATCTTCCTGCGGGCACTGATCGACGAGGGCGTCGACGGCGCGGTGCGCTACTTCACCTCGAAGGCGGATCGCAACGGTCCGGACGAGGACGGCAATCACTTCTGTGGCGAGGTGCTCGTTCACCTGCTCCACCGCGTCGGACGCTCACAGGACGCCATCGACGCCTACCTGAAATACCTCGAGAGCGCCCCTGGCCCGCTCAGCATCTGCCCGAGCCTGGTCGAGATCTGCGAGAAGGCCGGTGACTATTCCCGGCTTCTCGATCTCTCGAAGAAGAAGGGCGACCTGCTGCAGTACACGCTGGGGCTCACCAAGAGCGCGACGTCGTCGACTTGAGCCCCCCGCGCACGACCGGAGCCGACCGCAGCACCGAAGCGGTGATCTTCGACCTCGACGGCACGCTGACCGTTCCCGACCTCGACTTCGACGAGATTCGACGGGAAATCGGCGCCATCGAGGGACCGATCCTCGAGGCCATCCAGGAGATGCCGCGCGACGCCGGAGCCCGCGCGATGGAAATCCTCGAACGTCACGAGACGTTCGCGGCGGCGCGAGCCCGGCTGCGGCCGTTCGCCGCCGAGGTTCTCGAGACCCTGGCGCGACGTCGCGTGCCGACCGCCGTCCTGACGCGCAACAGCCGCAGGTCACTCGATCGGGTCCTCAACGACCACGGACTGCGTGTCGACGCCCGGCGATCCCGTGAGGATGGCGCGGTCAAGCCCTCCCCCGAGCCGGTTCTCGCCCTGTGCGCCCAGCTGGGTGTGGCGGTCGAGCGGACGTTCGTCGTCGGCGACTACATCTTCGACCTGCAATCGGCCCGCGCGGCCGGTGCCACGGCGGTGCTGCTGCTACCCGACGGTGAAGAAGGCCACGAGGACGAGGCCGACATCGTCGTGGGCGACCTGAGGGCGGTTCTTGCCCTCGTCGCAGATACCGCGACCGAAGACGGAGTTTCCTCTTGAAATCCGCCTCGAGATCCTATCTGTTAGTGCCTTTCTCGCGCGCGAACTCCTTCCACGACTGAGATTTCCGGAGCTTCATGGGACACTACACCGGCCCCAAGGCCAGAATCAACCGCCGCCTCGGCTTCGACCTCTACGACTCCAGCGGCGCGGGTCGCGCGCCCCCCCGCCCGCCCCCCCCACCGGGAAAGCCCCCCCCCCCCCCCCCCCCGCCCCCCGCCAAAC
>CAYMLL010000119.1:3638-20746 GCA_964390645.1 uncultured Planctomycetia bacterium
GCAACGACCCCCGCGGGGGGGGGCGCGCGCCCCACCGCCGGCCCCAGCCTCCTGGAAAGCAGCCGACACGCCGGCGCCGGCCGACGGACTACGCACGAGCTCTGATGGAGAAGCAGAAGATCCGGCACTTCTACGGCCTCAGTCAGAAGCAGCTCGAACGCTTCTTCTCGATCGCCAAGAAGCAGGGCGGCAACAAGGGCGAGAACCTCCTCCTCCTCTGCGAGCGCCGGCTCGACAACGTCATCTGGAAGTCGGGACTCGTCGAGACTCGCGCCCAGGCGCGCCAGTCGGTCGCGCACGGCCACTTCGAGGTCAACGGTCGTCGAACGGACATACCGAGCTTCATCGTCAGCGAAGGCGACACCATCAAGGTGCGCGGTCGCGAGAATCTCAAGAAGCTCTACACCCAGCGCGTCGAGTCGAGTCGCCGCAGCACCGAGTCCGGGTTCATCGCCGCGGAGCCGAAGGATCTCCTCGCCAAGGTCGTGCGTCTGCCCGACAAGGAGGACATCGGCCTGCCGGTCGAGATCCAGCAGGTCGTCGAGTTCCTCAGCCGCTGAGACCGGATCGACGCCTTCTCGGACGGGTGCCTTTCTGATGGGCTCCCCGCCAGCACCCAAGGGGGCTCTCCCGCCTCCGGTCTCTGCCTGAAGACACGGCTGCGAACGCCGGTTAGAATACGCCGGTCGAAGGTAGCACGGCACGGTCCCCCCAAGTCCGGTGCCGCAAGCAGCTTCATCCGGAGAGGCTCGATCGATGATATCAAGACTCGCCATCTGGCTCTGCCTCGGAAGCCTCAGTCTTCCATCGACGACTCGCGCGCAGGACGTCAAGGTCCACGAAGAGGTGCTCGCCAACGGGCTGCGCCTCCTTCTGGTTCCGCGTCCGGGCGACCCGAACATCTCCGCCGGCTGGGTCGCGCACGTCGGCTCGGTCAACGAGCGCCCGGGCATCACCGGCATCGCTCACCTCTTCGAGCACATGATGTTCAAGGGCACGCACACCATCGGGACCTCGGATATCGAGAAGGATCTGGCGACGATCGCCGGGCTCGACACCGTCAAGGCCGCCCTCGCGAAGGAGGAGGAGAACCTCGTCAGGCGCTGGCGCCTCGGCGAAATCGCCGACTTCCGCGATCCCGCCTCCCGCTCGAAGCGCCACCAGACCCTCCGCCGGGACTTCGACCGCCTGCTCGCCGAGCAGAAGAAGACGATCGTCAAGGACGAGTTCGCCAAGCTGTACTCGAGCGCCGGCGCCAGCGGCATGAACGCTGGCACCAGCTACGACTTGACGATCTACTTCGTCAACGTACCGGCGACGAAGCTCGAGCTCTGGTTCTGGATGGAATCGGACCGGCTACTCAATCCGGTCTTTCGCGAGTTCTACTCCGAACGTGACGTCGTGCGCGAGGAGCGCCGACTGCGAGTGGAGAGCACTCCGACCGGCAAATTCCACGAACAGTTCGACTCGCTCTTCTGGGACTCGTCGCCGTACGGCTGGCCGGTCATCGGCTGGCCGAGTGACGTCGAAGCGATCAACCGTGAGGAGGCGCGTGAGTTCTACGGTATCTACTACGCCCCGAACAACCTGACGGCCTGCCTCGTCGGCGACTTCGATCCGCAGGATGCGATCGTGCTCGCCAATCGGTACTTCAGTCGTCTGGAGCGCAGTCCACGCGAGGTCCCCCCGGTGCGAACCGTCGAGGTGACGCAGCTGGCGCCGAAACGTATGGTTGCCAGCGCCGAGACCAAGCCACAGGTGACGATCCGCTGGCATACCGTCGCCGACGGCCATCGTGACGAGCCGGCACTGGTGATCTTCCAGGACATCCTCAATGGCCGCACCGGTCGCCTCTTCAGATCGCTCGTCGACAAGAAGCGCGTCGCGACGTCGGCGAGAGCCGGGCAGAGCGGCCGCAAGTACGAGGGCTACTTCGACATCAACGGTGTGGCCGCGGAGGGCAGGACGCCCGAGGAAGTCGAAAGCGAGCTGCTGGCGGTCGTCCATTCGCTCCAGACCGAGAACGTCTCGCCACGCGAGCTCGACAAGGTCAAGAACCAGCGCGCGGCGACCCAGTTCCGCAAGCTGCGGTCAAACTTCTCGTTGCTTCTCGACCTGCTGATGCGGGACGCGGGACGCGGCTGGAGGACGATCAACACCGACCCACCGAAGTACCAGGCGGTCACCGCAGACGACGTCCGTCGCGTCGCGACGACCTACTTCACGCCGGACAGCAGCTCGACGCTGATCTTCCACACCGGCACCGCGAAGGTCGCTGCAGGAGACAAGCCCGCGGAGGGGGGCAAAGCCGCGGGGGGCAAGGACGCGTCCCGGAGCGCTGCGGCGCGCAAGGAGGGCAGGTGATGACAGGCCGGACCGTACTCCATCTGATCTCGATCCCTGGCCTCGTGCTCCCGCTCTGGTCGTGCAAGGTCTCCTCCGAGGGGGTCGTGGACCACCCGTCCAAGCTCAGGTTCGACGATCTCGACTTCACCCCACCCGATGCAGCGAAGCACCGTCACGTGCTCCCGAGCGGCGTCGTCGTCTACGTCGTCGAGGACCGTTCGCTGCCGCTCGTCGATGTGGACGTCGTCATTCGCGCCGGCGCCTACCTCGACCCTCCCGGACGCGCGGGACTGGCGAGCGCTCTGGGCTCGCTCCTTCGCAGCGGTGGCGCCGGCGACTCGAGCCCCGAAGCGTTCGACGAGGAGGTCGACTTTCTCGCTGCGATCATCGATGTCACCCTCGGGGACGATCGCGGCAACGCCTCGCTCAACTGCCTGACGAAGGACCTCGACCGAACACTCGAGCTCTTCTTCTCGATGCTGCGGAGGCCGGGATTCGACCTGGCCCGCCTCGAACTTCACCGTAAACGCACGCTGCAGAACCTCGCGCGGCGCAACGACTCCTCGGCGTCGATCGAGGCTCGCGAGTGGCAGCGCCTTCTGCGCGGCCCTGACCACCACGCGAACGATCATCGAACGGACGACTCGATCCGGGCGATCACGCGCGACGACCTCCTCGCGTTTCATGCAGCTCACATCCATCCGCGCAACTTCATCATCGCCGTGTCCGGAGACGTCGAGACCGAAGAAGTGCTCGCCACCCTCGAGAAGCACCTGACGGACTGGGGCCTTCCGGACGCCACGACGCCGCTACCTCCCCCTCCGGGACCTCCGGCCTCGCCCGGCGTCTACATCGTCGACAAGCCGGACGTCAACCAGGGGCGCGTACGCGTCGGGCACATCGGTCTGCGACGGGATCACCCGGACGAGCACGCGGTCCGCATCATGAACTACATCCTGGGAGGCGGCGGCTTCGTCTCGCGCATCATGTCCCGAGTGCGGTCGGACGAGGGGCTCGCGTACTCCGCTCGCTCGCGATTCAGCTTCGGCGATCGCCACGCCGGCGAGGGCGAGTTCCGGGCCTACTTCCAGTCCAAGAGCCCGTCGTGCGCACAGGCTGCGGCGATCGTTCTGGAGGAGATCCGACGGATTCGCGAGGAAGATGTCTCCGACGAGGAGGTCCGGGCGGCGATCAGCAACGCCGTCAACGTCTTCCCGCGCTTCTTCGCCCAGGCCTCGCAGGTGGCGAGCACCTTCGCCGACGACGAGTTCACGGGCCGCGAGGAGGGGTTCTGGGAGAGCTACCGGGACCGCGTGCGAGCGGTGACGGTGGCGGATGTTCGACGCGTCGCGAAGGAGCACCTGAATCCCGATGATCTGATCGTCCTCTTCGTCGGGAACAGGAACGCCATCGTCGCCGGAAACCCGGACAAACCCGAGTTCTCGGTCGACAAGATCGCCGCGGGCCGCACCATCCTCAACATCCCCCTGGCCGATGCATTGACGCTCGAGCGAACTGGAAGTACACGCAACGGAGATGGACGATGAGCCAGAATCTCACGCGACGTTCCTTCCTCGCGTCTGCGGCGGTCCTCGGCAGCGGTGCTCTCGGCGCGGAAGCCGCCGGCTCCGCGGCGAAGACCGGCTCTGCGGCGAAGACCGCAGGAGAACCGCCCAAGAAGCCGGTCGCGATCTCGAGCGGCAACGGACTCCGCAGCACCGCACGCGCCATCGAGCTGATGTCGCAAGGAGCGGATACGCTCGAGGCGGTGCTCTCCGGTGTCAACATCGTCGAGGCCGACCCGAACGACACGAGCGTCGGGTACGGTGGCCTCCCGAACGAGGAAGGCGTCGTCGAGCTCGACTCCTGCGTCATGCACGGTCCGAGCTACAACGCCGGCTCGGTGGCGTCGATCCGGGATGTCAAGCTCCCCTCACGGGTCGCCGAGCTCGTTCTCAAGCGCACCGATCACGTCATGCTTGTCGGCGAAGGGGCGCGACGATTCGCGCTCGCACACGGGTTCAAGGCCGAGAACCTCCTCACCGAGGCGGCTCGAAAACGCTGGCTGAGCTGGAAGGAGAGCCTCTCGGACCGGGACGACTGGCTGACGCCCCAGGAGGCGAAGAGCGGACACGAGGCTCGACCGACCGGCACGATCACCTGCCTGGGCCTCAATCCCGCCGGCGAGATGTCCGGCGTGACGACGACGAGCGGACTCGCCTTCAAGATCCCCGGGCGCATCGGCGACTCGCCGATCATCGGCGCCGGTCTCTACGTCGACAACGACATAGGCGCCGCTGGCGCCACCGGTCGTGGAGAGGCGGTCATCATCTCCTCCGGATCGCGCATCGTCGTCGAGAACATGCGCCACGGCATGAGCCCCAAGGACGCGGTGGTCGACGTGCTCGAGCGCATCGTCCACCAGACAGTCGATCCGAGACTGCGCGACGAGAAGGGCCGCCCGGCCTTTGATGTCGTCCTCTACGCGCTGCGCAAGGACGGCCAGCACGCGGCAGGAGCGATCTACTCAGGTCGCCAGTACGCGGTGGACGATGGAAGCGAAAGCCGCAAGGCGGACTGCGTATACCTCTACGAGAGGTAGCAGCCCACGCCGACATCGACGCCGTCATCGACACTCGCCGTAGACCGCGCAGTCGAGCCCGTCGTCGCCGGGATCCTCTCCGCACTCCCCCCAGGGCGTGGGGGGCGGAGCCCCCTCCAGGAAAAGGAATCCGAGCACACGCACAGCGTCCGACAGCGTGACGAATCCGTCGTCGTCAACGTCAGCGGCGTCGAGACAGCCGGGCGTGGAGCCCCCGGTGAACAGGTAATTGAGGGTGAAGACCGCGTCGGAGATCGTCACAACGCCGTCCGCAAAGACATCGCCGCGGAGGAAGTCTCCGACGTCGGCGACGAGGGTGCGGCGATAGGAAACGACCGACGGCTCCGAGACGATAACGCCCGGCTGGGAGAAAAGCTCGACGTCGGGCTCGATGCCGAGCGCCGTGTCCTCGCCGATCACGCGCATCCGTTCGATCGGGAGGAGCGGCAAATCGCGTGCGAAGGGCGGAGCGAAGATGACCCAGTGCTCGACGGCGCCGTTGTGCCTCAACGCCGTGTACGCAAGATGCCAGTAGTCCGAGACGACGCGGTCTCGCGCGCCCAGAACCACACGCGCCTCGACCAGCGCGGCCGGCCCCGTGTCGTTGGGCGTCGGCGGTGGTTCGTGCCGTTCGAGCAGGCGGATGCTCTGACCGTCCTCGAGCTCGACGTCGATGCCCCACAGCGGCAGCCGCTCTTGACCACAGCTCAGGTAGTCGATCACGAAGCCGATGTCGCCGTGAAGGCGCAGTCTCTCGGCCAGCGAGACATCGTCGAGGCGCAGTGTCCCGTCGATCGACTCGACGCCTCGCGAGCGAAAGCTCGCGCCGGTCATCTCTATGCGCAGGGTCCCGCCGTCGCCCGGCGCGTCGAACAGCTGCTCGTAGCGGAAACGGAAAGTGGCTATGTCGCCGACACTCTCCCGGGTAACCCGGAAGATCCCCGGGCCACTCGCGGTCGCGATCGCGTCCTCGGCCCCGAGAGTCACCTCATCGATGATGGTCAGCTCGAACGACTCGCCCCGCGTCGGCAGCTCGAAGATTCCGGGACGGAAGCGAATCCGACTCTTGAGCTCAAAAGCCCGCCTGGCGGTCCTCGTCTCGACGAAGGCGCCGCACGCGACCTGCCCCTCGGGAATCTGCAGCTCGAAGATCGGTGACGGAAACGTCGGCGTCGGGCGCAGGAAGGGGCGCACCTGCTTGATCGCGAGATCGCCCTGAGCATCGATCTTGAATTCGACGTCGAGGAGCACATCGGAACGCTCGTGGTCACCGAGCGACAGAGGAAAGTTCCGGTCGATGTGGGCCAGCAGGTTGCCGAGCTCTCTCAGCCGCTCGTCAGTGAGGACGACTCCACCCTCGGGCAGAAGTGAAGAAGTCGTCTGGCGGGTGATTTCGACGACGCTTCCGTCGACGACACGCAGGAGCGTTGTCTCCGGGATCACGCCCGGATCAGGATCGACGACACTCTCCTCCCCGACCTGCACCGTCACCAGGTAGCGCCCGTCCGAGGGGTCCAACGGATTGCCGGTGAACGCGACACCGTTGGCGCGCTCGTCCACAAAGGCCCGACTGACGTAGACCCCCATGTGCGAGCCGACGTGCGTGAGGCGGTAGTACTCGCGTTCCTCGAAGGCGCGGAAGTTCCAGAGGCCCCCCCACACCGTGCGCAGCGCATCGGCGATACCACGCTCGTCGTCCCAGCTCTGATTGCAGGCAGACGGTCCGACGTCGTCTGCGTCGAGATCGTCCGCGGCGCACGCGGAGGTCGATTCGTACAACCCCGCGCCGTTGAACTCCAGCAAATCCTCGGCGTTCGAAGACGAGCGCATGCGTACGCGACGCCCCGTATCACCGAAGACCTCGCCGACGCGCTCTGCGACTCGTCGCACAAGATCCCCATCGACTTCGCTGTCGTCCCGCATGTGCTCCCGCAGGTCGGACAGCGTACGCACACGTACCAGGGAATCACTGCGAAACTCATCCCAGCCGAGGATCTCGTCGACAAAACCCGCGTAGGTCACCAGTCGATTTCCATCGAGCGCGGATGGCATCCGATTGGTGTGCATGAACTCCGCATAGTAGCGCATCGGCACAGCGAATCCGTCCTCGCGAAAGCGAGCGAGCTGATCGACGAGGATGCCCCGAAGACGGGCCATATTGGTTGCCTTGCCGCCGTAGCGGGCGGTAGGAATCACGCCCGCCCCCAGAATCGCGATCTCCTCCAGGCTGTCGAGCTCGGCGTACTCGGTGTCGGGGGGCGGCAGTGGTGGCACCTGGGGTCGAATTCTCTCCCACCAGGACTCGGCGTCAGCGACCTCGACATCGCGGGTAACGGTGTAGTCCGATCCGCTGATCTCGATGCGAATCAGCTCACCCTCGATCTCCTCGAAGATGTCCGACGCGCCGTCGACGAACGCGTTCGGCGTGCCGCGACGGGCCGTCCGCACCCCGAGGTGAGAAAGCGCGCCTTGAGGGTGGTCGGTGATGACCGCAGCAACCACCCCATCGATGTCTCGCGGCGGCTCCTCGAAGACGACGATGTCCTGAAAGCCGAGCTGACCGTTGGCATTGGCGATCAACGCCTCCAGAGAGCTCAGCACTCGAACACGCCCGTAGCCGATGCCCCGCGTGTACGCCTGAAAGCCGGTCTCTGGCGCAAGCCGGCCGAGGTAGATCGGGAAACCGGGGCTCTCCCAGTCTTCCGCATCCTCCCGCGTCGCGGTCTCGTCCGGGAAATACGCCAGATCACCGATCGTGAAGATCTCGTCGAGCGCCGCGTACACGTACGCGACCTCCTCCGGCCCCGGCAGCTCGGAGCGATCCTCTACAAACGCCGAAAGCACGTTGAACCCGTAGAGCGGTCCCTCGTCCGTGACGATACGGTAGAGCACGCCAACGTAGTAGTCGCGAGTTTCTCGCCGGTTGACGAGCGCGTCATAGCGCCCCGGAGGGATCACGCCGGGAAAGACCTCCGCGAGGAACTCCTGATGGAGCGGGTGACGCCCGACGTTCTGAAACTTCGCGCCGAGCAGCTCGGGATCGTCAGGATCCGCAGGCAAAACGTACTTCGTGAGCCACTCGACCGGGCCGGGGTTTCCGGTCGGAATAGCGAAACGATAGAAGTCCCTCTCGGTGCAGATCCGATCAGCGAAAGACCCGTCCGTCAGCGGCTCCGAGGTCTGGTTGGTCAGGACGGTGAAGGACCTCGAGGTGTGGTCAGCGCTGATGACGTCGTTATCACCGTCGCCGTCGATGTCGCCCGCCACCGCGAAGCGCGGGTCCTCACCCGTGGGAAATCGCACCGGCCCGAATAGCCCCCCGAGCTCGTTCGGGACGATCGAGATCGACCGGTCGCGCGGATTGGCGGAGATGACCTCGGGACGACCGTCACCATCGAGATCGGCGCTGCCGATCGAAAAAGGGCGCTGACCGAGATCGACCCGCCCCCTGCGCTCGAATCGACCACGGCCGTCGTACCCAAAAACCTCTAGCCGCTGCGCAGCATCGCTCGCCACGACGAGCTCCGGGCCGGAATCGAGATCGAGATCGACAGCGTGCACGTAGACCGGCGACGGCACATCGATCCATGCGGCCTGCGCGAAGGCGCCTTGTCCGTCGTTCCACAGGACGCTGACCCCTCCACCGCCCTCGGCAGACGTCGCGATGTCGGTGTCGCCGTCGAGATCGAAGTCACCCGTCGTCGCGCTCGTCGGCCGCGTTCCCGCCGCGACGCGTGCGAACTCGGCGAACACTCCACCCCCGTCGTTCTCGTAGACGACGACCTCACTCTGTCCCTGCACGACGCAGATGATGTCCGGCGCGCCGTTTCCGGTGACGTCGGCGGTCGAGACGTGGTACGGTCGCTCGCCGGCCGAGAAGATCTGCTCGGACTGGCGAAGCGTGATCCCCTCGTCACCGCGATCCACGAAGACCACGAACACTCGCTCGGTCGCCTCATCGGCGAGCACGATGTCGGGGCTGCCGCTGCCGTCGAAGTCCGCCGTGGCGAGCGAGATCATCTCGCTCGAACGGCGTACGTCGAGCCGCATCCACTCGGAGAAGCGATCCACCGGCGTGTTGAATCGAATGTAGCAGAAGTTCTCGCCGTCAATCGCGGCGATGTCGAGATCACCGTCACCATCGAAATCCGCAAGGCCGGTGGAATGCGGCTCCCAGCGCGGATCACGGTTGAGAACAACCGACGACTCGAAGGAGAGGTTGCTCCCCGACGCCACCGGACGCAAGCGCCGCTTCGGATCCTGAAAGAGATAAAGCAATCCGTCGGGAGCGGCCGTCTCCACGAGTATGTCCGTATCGCCATCCGAGTCGAGATTGCCGACGAACACGCCCTCGATCTCGGCGACCCCGACTCCCGGCACGTCCGCCCGGAAAGTCTGAGCCGAGGAGAAGCTGCCGTCTCCGGCACCCTCCAGAAGGAGGACGATATCGTTGCGCTCCGACGCGAGCACCACGTCGAGCTGACCGTCACCCGAGACGTCCGCGATGCTCAACGCCCGCACCAGCGCCACATCCTCGAAGGAGGCGAGCGAGAAGATCTGGAGTTCCGCGAAACCTCTCGTGCCTCCACGCCGCACGAGTACCTCCGTTCGCGCCAGCACGACGAGATCGCTCACCCCATCGCCGTCGAGGTCGGCTGCGTCGACCGTGAGAAAGCGCTGATCGTCGAGAGCGACGTCCTCGATCTCCTCGACGCGAAAGCTCCCGTCGCCGTCGTTCCAGAGGACGAAGAGCTCCGGCCCGGGACTGCGGCCGGCGACTCCGATATCCTGGTCGCCATCGCCGTCGAAATCTCCCGTCGCCATGCCCTCGACGCGAGATGTGAACGGCACATCGATCGGCTCCTCGAAGAGCCCGTCGGACGCCGAGATGAGAATCCTCACGTGCCCCTCGGCACGCCGCGACAGCACGATATCGCTGCCGCCGGCACCGTCGAGGTCCCCGACCGCGACGCGCACCACGCCGTCGAAGCCAAGCCGGGTATCGTCGCCGAGCAAGCCACTACCGTCGTTGATGAGGATCAACACCTGGTTGTCCGCGACGACGAGGACGTCGAGATGACCGTCTCCATCCAGGTCCGCGGTATGGACCTCGGTAGCGAACCCGGCGATCGCGTACTCGTGATCGTCGACGCCCCCTTCAGCGCCGCCATCGCTGCGGTAGGTCAGGACATGAAGACGATCCGCCCGCACGAAGACATACTCGACGACACCGTCGCCGTCGAGGTCGCCGACAGCCGACGCCTGCGCACGCGTCCTCAATCTGACGAAATTCGCCGCCAGGAACGGAGGAGGCGCCTGCTCGCACACGTCGGGCGTGCCGTCGGCGTTGCAGT
Source organism: uncultured Planctomycetia bacterium (assembly GCA_964390645.1). GTDB lineage: Bacteria > Planctomycetota > UBA8108 > UBA8108 > UBA8108 > CAYMLL01. The sequence goes on from CAYMLL010000119.1 coordinate 13,941, forward strand.
CATCGACAGCGCCGGCGTCGAGCTCCAGATCGTCAAGGACGCCGTTGCCGTTGCAATCGGCCGCAGGAGCCCATCTCACCGCGAGAACGCACAGAAGAACCCCGACACGTCCGGCGAGCACGCGCCCGCGGTGGACTCGACCTCTGATGTCTCGCAATCGACTGCGCTCCGCGTTGGGTTCGGTCTTCGAGACGTGAGGATCCCGCCAAACGACACCCGACGCAAGGGAAACCGCTGTCAACCGCGGGAGCGCGCCACAAGGCGGACTCACCGTGACATGCGCAGTCGCGGACATGAAGCGGAAATCGACCTCGTGTGGCGGTCGACCCGGTCACGGCAGCGAGAGCGATCGACCAGCCCCTCCGGGAGGTCAATACAAGCGACTAATCGAGCTCCTTGATCCGGATGTTGCGGAACTCGATGCGCGCCCCGTGGCCAAGAAAACCGATGTAGCCCCGCTTGCGGAAGAGGCCCGGATGTCGCGGCCACTTCTTCTTCGGCGTGCCCGTTTTCAGGTTCGCATCGACGATCGTCTTGCCGTTGAGCTTGACGACGACATGGTCGCCATTCGCCGTGATCTCCTCGTAGTTCCAGGTACCGGGCGCCTTCTGGTAGCCGCGAACCGCGGGGACGAGATCGTAGATAGAGCCGTGGTACTGGTAGTCCTTCAGATTGGCGTAGCCCCTGGCCGTGTTCTCGAGCAGCTGGATCTCCATCCCGTGGTAGGCGGCGTCGTGAAATTTCCTTGGCGCGTTGACGGGATCGTACGGCACGCGCAGCCCTACACCGTTGTTGGCGCCCGGCGGCAGCTTGAACTCGAAACGCAAGACGAAGTTGTCGTACTGCTTCGCTGCGTAGAGGTTGCCCCCGCCGCGGCGCTTGCAGATGATCTTTCCGTCCTCGGCTCCGTAGCCGTTGACGCTGCCGATCCAGCCGGTGAGATCCTTGCCGTTGAAGAGATCGGCGAACCCGTCCTCCGCCTTCGGGGCCGAGTGCTCCAGATGGAAGTCCTCCGGAATCTCGCGAACCCAGACGTCCTTGAACTGCGCGGTCATCTCACGATCCTTGCCGTGACAGAGCTGGAAGCCGATGGCGCCCTTGCGGATGCCACGCGGGTGGGCAACCCGGATCGTCTCCACGCCGTTGAGCCAGGCCCGGACACGATCGCCACGGGCGATAACGTAGTAGTGGTTCCAGTCACCGGACTTGACGAGCTTCTTCGCCGCCGCGGCGGGGTACGCGTCGACCATTCCGTCCCGTCGCTCGTCCCAGAGGCAGCCCCAGAAGCCGTCGCCCATGTCCACCTGGTAGCCCGGAACATCGTCGAAGCTCGTCGGCTTCGTACGGATACAGACACCGGAGTTCGCATTCTTCCCGGAGAGCTTGACCTGAGCATGAAGCTCGAAGTCACCGTACTCGGCGTCGGTGTACGCGTAGTGATGAGTCGGCGACCCGGCGACCTTGCCCGTCAGCAGTCCCTTCTCGAGCTTCCAGTGAGCCGGCTCCGCCTGGAACCCCACGAGCTCGTCACCGTCGAAGAGCCGCTTCCAGCCCGGTCCCACCGGCGTCCCCTGCCGCGAGAGGACACCGCTCTCATTCGGGCGCGCGGCAATCTCACGGAGAAAGACGTTGCGAAAGCGCAACTCACCGCCGTGCGTCTGGAACTGGATCGGACCGGTAGGATAGAGCGGACTGCCGCGATCCCAGTAGTTCTCCATGGGCGTCTCGTTGACGACGAGCCGGTCGTTGAGCCAGATGCTGCAGACGTCCCCGACGAGAACGATGCGGAAGGTATTCCACTCACCCGCCGGCCGGTCGGCGCGAACCAGCGGCTTGCTCGGCCCCAACTTGTTGTTGTAGAGCCCACCGGAGCCGACCTTCGCCGCCGGGATGCCGGCGACCGGATCCCAGATCTGCACCTGCGGCACGCCGCGGAGGTAGATGCCGCTGTCAGCCTTCGGGCCGATCCACCAGTCGAGAAGAAGCTCGAAGTCACCGAAGTCCTCGACGGTCTCGAGGTACGGCCCCTTGCCGTTGGGGTTGACGATCGCGCCGTTCTCGACCTTCCAGAACCTGTCTCGCTCCTCGGCCGCCTTGCGGCGCGCCGCGTCGACCGCCTGCGGCTTCGCCGCGAGAATCTTCTTCTGGTTGCCGCCCATGACGTAGACGCGCCAACCCGACAGGTCCTTGCCGTTGAAGAGAGCGCGAAACCCCTTCGGCGGCTGATTCGCCTCCAGGGCGACGACGGGCGCGGTCAGAAGCACGACAAGCGCCATCTGGCGCAAGGAGGCGGAAACGTGGCGGTACATCTCGAGCTCCGTTGCTTTCTATCGATTGATTCCTGAAGACCCGGATTATCCCCCAGACGACCCATGGTCCAGAGGGAAAAACTCACGACGGAGAGCTTCTCCGTGCTCACGACCCGGCGAACACGGCGTCCGTCGGGGGCGCGATGCCGTCAGAATGCGACCAACGATACCTCAGCGAGCCCCGGTCCAGGCCGAGCCGCGGACGCGATAGAAGAGGAGATGCTGGTTCTGGTTGTAGCCGACGATCGCATCGACGAGCATGGCCCGCGCGTCGGCGTGCTCACGCACCGCCTCGAGCACCTCCAGCTGGATCGCATAGCCCCCGTCGAATCTCGCCTGCACCAGATCCTGCGTCTCCTTCGCCGCCTCGACGCGTTGACGAGATGCCTCGATGCGGGCACGCAGGCTCGACGCTCGTTGCCACGAGTCGAGCACCTCGGCGCGAACGATGTCCTCGAGCTTCTCGCGCTCCAGCGCGGCGCCGATTCGTCGTGCGCGGGCAGCCCGACTTCGCGCGGCGTCGCCGAGCCCGAATCCTCTCAGAGTCCACGACACGCCGACGCCGACGTCGAGCCGATCACCGCTGTCGCCGAGGTAGCTGTTCCGTCCTCCCGCGTAGAGACCGTAGCCCGTGTAGAGGCTTGCCTCCGGCAGCCACGGCCCCCACTCCGCGGACGCGGCCTGCTCCTCGGCCGCAAGCTCGAGAGCGCGCAGCTCGGCGACATCCGGACGCTGCGCGAGAGCGCTGTGGAGCAGCTCGTCGATCTTCGAGTTCTCGGGCACGAGCGTCACCGGAGCGATCTCCTCGCTCGACAGCACGAGATTCGTCCGTGGCGGCAATCGCAGCCAGACCGAGAGGTCCACACGGGCGCGATTCTCCTCCTCTTGCGCGGAGAGCAGCCGGTGCTCGTCCCGAGCGAGCTGCGCCTTCACACGCACGAGAAAAACCCTCAGCGCCGCTTCGGCCTCGACGACGGCCTGCTGCAGCGCGACGTGGGCTCGCGAACGCTCGACCGCGTCCCGCGCGACCTGCACGAGCGCCGCCGCGCGCACGAGGCGCAGATAGAGAATCGCCGAACGGACGATGGTCTCGGCGCGCGTTCGATCTCCCATGTGCTCGACCGCCGTGACCAGCTGGATAGCACGCAGGCGCTCGAAGTGGGCCTCGGCAGGATCGACGAAGAGCTCCAGGCCCGGTCCGGCGGACCCCGACTGTCGCGAGACATCGTAGACAGCGCCTCGCGTCTCCTGCAGCCGGCCGTCATGACGCAGATACTCGACGCCGAGTCGCAGATCCGGAAAATACGCCGCGCGAGCGGCATCGACACCGGCCTTCGCCTCCTCGACACGCTGGGCGACGATCTCGATGTCGATGTTCTTAGCCCCGGCAAGCTCGAGCACCGACTCGAGCGTCACCGGAAAGGACCGTGACGGATCGACCTCGGACGACGGACGCTCGCCCGTGCGCGCGATCTTCTCTTCCTCGTCGGCGCTCGCTGTCGAAGATCCGTCTACCCGGCCCGGCAAACGCCCCGTATACGACGTCAAGCAGCCCGCCACGCAGAGCATCAAGAGGACGCCGACGCCGGCGCCGAAAGCCCGCACGACGGTCATCGGCTCGCCCCCTTGCCAGAACTGACCCTGACGCCATCGCCGTTCTGAATGTCAGCACCGCCACGAACGACCACGATGGCCCCCTCGGAGAGCCCCTTGACCTGCGTCAGTCGTCCGTCCGTACCGTGGAGGCCGACGTCGAATCGAATCACTTTCGTCGGCCCGTCCAGCCGGTCGACTGTGAAGACGTGCGGCGTGCCCTTGCGCGGCGCACGGATCGCGGTGTTCGGAACGAGCACGTAACTCTCGCCGGCCTCGCCGCTCGCCGAAATCTCGACAGCGCCGAAGAGCCCGGCGAACAGCCTCCGCGACTCGTTAACTATGTCGAACTCGGCCAGCATGTGATGAGCCTTCGGATGGACGGACTTCGCGAAATGCGCTGCCCCGCCCTGGCACGTCCGGGCGTCGAGCTCGATCGGCGGGCCCGGCAGTGCATCCAGCCGGAGCTTCATGCTCAGCGTGCCGAGCCTCAGGCTGTCAAGGGAAAGGATGGCGTCCTTCTCCGGGATCTCGACGCGACAACGCAGGCGGTCACGACGCTCGATCTGCAGCAAGAAGGAATGGCCCTTCGATCCGCTCCAGCCGACGAGGACTCCCGGATGGACTTCCCGCGAGGTGATGACACCGTCGAACGGCGCCTTCACGGTCGCGTACGCGATCGTCGCATCGATACGACCGACGCCTGCCTTCGCCTCGGTCTCCTCCGCGCGAGCGAGATCGACATCCGCCCGCGCCAGCTCCATCTGGGCTCGCGCCTCGACGAGTTCGAGCTGCGTTCGAGCCTTTCGCTCGTGGAGGCTCTTCGTGATGTCGTATCGCACACCCTCGAGACGAGCCTTGGCTTCGGCGCGGGCGACACGAGCGCCCGCGGTAGCCACGGACGCCTTCGCCGCGGCGAGCTCCTGCTCGAGCTCGGGGACGTCGATGACGACCAGAACGTCACCCTTCTTCACCTCGTCGCCGAGGTCGACATCGACCGAGCGCACGTAGCCCGCGACCTTCGTGTGTAGCGAAACGTCCTCGAACGGAACCAGGACCGCTGACTGTCGAATCGTCCGCTCGAGCACGCCCTGCTCCACCTTCTTGACAAGGACGGGAGGATCCCGTTGAGCGAACGCAGCCGCTGTCACGAGCGTCAGGACGTTCAGGACGAGCACGAGACTCTTGAAGGAGGTGACTCTGGTCTGTCGCATCGGTCTGTCATGTCTCGTCGGAAACGAACATCTCTGCCGGTAAGCGCTCATGCTTCCAGCTCCACGTCGTCGGGCACGTCACGTCTCGCCAGCAAGCGGTAGAACGCCGGCATGACGAGCAGCGTCAGCACCGTCGCCGCGATCACGCCGCCGAGAATCGTTCTCGACAGCGCGGCGTTGGTCCCGCCCCCACGCCCACCGAAAAACGCCATCGGTATCAACGCAAGGACCGTGGTCAACGACGTCATCAGGATCGGGCGCAGACGCACGCGCGCGGCCTCGATGATCGAATCCTCGATCGAACGGCCTTCGCGTCGTCGACGGTTGGCGAATTCGACCAGCAGGATGCCGTACTCGACGACGAGACCGGTCATCAGGATGATACCCATGTAGGACTGGATATTGAGCGTTGTGCCGGTAATCCACAGCATCCACCCCACACCGATGAGGCCGAGCGGCACCGCGAGGAGAATAACCAGCGGCTCCTTCAGCGAGCGGAAGAGCACGACGAGGATCAGGTAGACGATGATCCCCGCCAACCCGAAACCCAACGCGAAGCTCGTGCGGCTCGATTTGAAGCTCGTGATCTCCCCGGACTGGAATACGTCGAAGCCCTTGGGAACCAGCTGCTCGTCGAGCTTCGAATCCTCGATGACCTGATCGACCGCGCTCGACACCGAGCCGACGTCGTGACCATCGGCGACGTTCACGAAAATGTCGACCATGCGCGTAATGTTGCGGTGCGTGATCTCCGCGGGCGCGGTCGCCTGCTCGAAGACCGCGAGATCGCCGAGGGACACCGGTGTCTCGTGAAAAGGGCTGTTGATCGGAAGTCCTTCGAGCGCGTCCCACGAGTCGATCGCGACCTCGCGATACTGCACACCGATGAAGTAGTGGTTGCCGTTGCCCTCGTCGATCCAGAAGGAGGGCCTGAAGTTGATGCTCGAGTTCGTCGCCGTGACAATGTTCTTGACGATCTCCTCCTGGCTGAGCCCGTAGATCGCCGCCTTCTCACGGTCGACCTTGATCGAGATCTGCGGATAGTCGATCTTCTGCTGGATACGGACGTCGACTGCTCCCGGGATCAGGGTGAGGCGCGAGCGCAAGGTCTTGGCGATCTCGTGCGCGCGGTCGTAATCCACCGTACCCTCGACGCGCACGTTGATCGGCGATGGCAAGCCGAAGTTGAGCGCCGTGGTCAGCATCCCCGCGGTGTCGAACGAGAACTCGATCCCCGGCAGCTCTTCCTGAAGTGCGATGCGGAGCTTGTCGACACACTGTCCTGACGTCAGCCACCGATCATCCTTGAGCTGCACGAGGACGAAAGCGTCCATCGGTCCCGAGTTCCAGGTGTAGGCCGCTGGCCAGTCCATCAGCACGCCGATGTTCGATATCACCATCTCGACGTTCGGGTGGTCGGAGAAGTCGAGTCCGTCAGCTTCCGCGGGCTGCGTCTGCGCGAACGCGGCCCCGCCCTGCCCGCCCTCGTCACGAAGGGTCTCGTCGATCACGCGTTCGACCGTCCGCAGATAACCCTCCGTCCGCTCGATTCGTGTGCCCGAGGGCGCCCGGACAAAGATCGTGAACTGCCCCTGATCGATGCGCGGAAAGAGTTCCTCTCCGAGCCGCGAGAACGGAACGAAGGTGGCGACGAGGATGCCCAGGGCCGCAGCGGAGGTCATCCAGGGGT
>CAYMLL010000120.1:0-20730 GCA_964390645.1 uncultured Planctomycetia bacterium
CGTACGCTCGTCGCTTTCTCGGCGGCTTCGAGAAGCCACGCGTCGAGAGCATCGGCGGGCTCTCGCCCGCGGTGTCGATCGAGCAGAAGACGATCCAGCGAAGCCCGCGCTCGACCGTCGGCACGATCACCGAGATTCACGATCACCTGCGACTGCTCTACGCGCGGCTCGGTCAACCGCACTGCTCGTCCTGCGGCAAACCCGTCCGCTCACAGAGCGCGGTGCAGGTCGTCGACCAGCTTCTCGCGCGACACGAGGGATCGCGTGCCCTCTTCTGCGCGCCGGTGGTTCGCGACCGCAGGGGCGAGTACCGGCTCGAGATCGAGGGGCTGCGCCGCGACGGCTACCGGCGTCTTCGCATCGACGGGGAGATTGTTCGCGTCGGCGACGAGGAGATCCGCCTCGAGCGCCACCGGTCGCATACGATCGAGGTGATCTACGACCGCGTCGAGGTGGTGACGGAGCGCCGCGCTCGCCTGATCGAGGCGGTAGAGAAGTGCTTCGCGCTGGCGGAGGAGACGGTCGATGTCGTCCTGGAGGACGCTGCCGGCAGGCCCACCGGGGAGCACCTTTTCTCCGGGCGCTTTGCCTGTGCGGACTGCGGCGTCGATCTTCCCGAGCTCGCGCCCCGGCTGTTCTCGTTCAACTCTACTCACGGCATGTGTCTCGCGTGCAGCGGACTCGGCGTGCGTTCGCAGGTAGACCCGCGAAGAGTCGTGCGTGATCCGAGCCGCCCTTTCCGTCGCGGTGGGCTGGCGATTTTTCGCGATGATGGGACACCCTGGCATCGCGAGGTCGATTCGCGGGTCGTCGGCGACATCGCGGATCGCTTCGGTTTCTCTCTCGACTCGAGCTGGGGTGATCTCGGCGCCGATGCGCGCGTCGCGCTTCTCGACGGTGACGGAGATCTCCCGGGGCTCATCGCGCACGTCGAGGAGCTGACCGGGGTCGCGCAGGGCGTTTTCGACGACCTCCACGCGGAGCTTCCGTGCGCCGACTGTGACGGCGCTCGCCTGTCGCCGCTGGCTCGCGCGGTGACCTTTCAGGGGCGCTCGCTTTCGGACATGGCGAGACAGCCGATCGATGAGCTGCTGGCGTGGTTCGAGGAGGTCGAGCTCGATCGGACCGATCGAACCGTCGGTGACCCGATCATCGGTGAGTTGCGCACGCGGCTCGGGTTCCTCGTCGACGTCGGTCTGTCCTACCTCACTCTGTCGCGCTCCGCGAACACGCTCGCGGGCGGCGAGGCTCAGCGCATCCGTCTGGCGAGTCAGGTGGGCGCCGGTCTGCAGGGTGTCGTCTTCGTCCTCGACGAGCCATCGATCGGGCTTCATTCTCGTGACAACCATCTGCTGTTGAGGACGCTCGAGTCGCTGCGGGACGTCGGCAACAGTGTCCTCGTCGTCGAGCACGATCGAGCGACGATGGAGACGGCCGACTGGATCGTCGACCTGGGCCCCGGCGCGGGCATCGCGGGAGGCGAGGTCGTCGCAGAGGGCGATAGCGTGCGTTTGATGGCGGACGAGAACTCCGTCACCGGCGCTTTCCTCTCGGGACGCAGTGCGCTCGAACTTCCAGCTCGTCGGCGACCCGTGGATGGTCATAAGCTGACGGTCTTCGAGGCGGCGCACAACAACCTCCAGGGTCTCGACGTCGAGATCCCGCTCTCGGTACTGGTTGCCGTCACCGGTGTGTCGGGATCCGGCAAGAGCTCGCTGATCAACCAGGTGCTGCGACCCGCATTGCTGCGCAAGCTCGGCCGCAGGGACGTCGATCCGGGCACGCATCGCAGTCTGCTCGGGTATCAGCACATCGACAAGCTGGTCGTTATCGACCAGAGCCCGATCGGCAAGAGTCCGCGATCGAATCCGGCCACCTACACGAAGGTCTTCGGTCCGATCCGCGAGCTCTTTGCCCGTCTTCCCGATTCCCGTGCGCGTGGGTACTCCGCCGGGCGCTTCAGCTTCAACGTCGACGGCGGTCGCTGTATCGAGTGCAGGGGTGCGGGCGTACGTGTCGTCGACATGCAGTTCCTCGCACCGGTGGAGGTCACGTGCGAGGTTTGTGGCGGGCACCGGTACAACCGCCAGACGCTCGAGATACTGTTTCGAGGCAAGAGCATCTACGAAATCCTCGAGCTCAGCATTTCCGAGGCGCTCGAGCTCTTTCAAGAGGTTCCGCGTGTCGTGCGTTCTCTGGAGGTGCTGGAGAAGGTCGGACTCGGCTATCTCGGGCTCGGTCAGGCGTCCACTACGCTGTCAGGAGGTGAGGCGCAGCGTTTGAAGCTCGCGTCCGAGCTGCAGAAGCGGGACACCGGGCGTACGATGTACATCCTGGACGAGCCGACCACGGGGCTGCACTTCGAGGACGTTCGAGTGCTGCTCGAAGCGCTCGACGAGCTGGTCGACCGTGGCAACTCCGTCATCGTCATCGAGCACAATCTCGACGTCGTCAATATGGCGGACTGGGTCATCGATCTCGGACCGGAGGGCGGCGATCGGGGCGGCCGTCTCGTCACAGCCGGCACGCCGGAGCAGGTCGCGGAGGTGGACGCGTCTCATACGGGTCGTGCGCTGCGCGAGGCGAGCAAGTGTACGGTCGCGCAGAGCGTGACGCCGGCCGATACGGCGCCGGCGGATCGAGGGCGGCGCGGGCCGACCATCGACGAGATTCGGGTCGAGGGCGCTACCGTTCACAACCTCCAGGGCGTCGACGTGTCGATTCCGCGTGATCGCATGACCGTGATCACCGGAGTCTCCGGATCGGGGAAGTCGTCCCTGGCGTTCGATACGCTCTTCGCGGAAGGGCAACGTCGCTACGTCGACTCTCTGTCGACCTACGCGCGCCAGTTCCTCGGCCGGCTCCGGTCGCCACCGGTCGAGCGCATCACGGGGCTTTGCCCCGCGATCGCCATCGACCAGAAGTCGGCGGGTGGTGGGCACCGCTCGACGGTCGCGACCATCACCGAGATCCACGACTACCTGCGCTTGCTCTTCGCGCACATCGGGGTCCCGCACTGTCCTGCCTGCGCCGAACCGCTCGCCTGGGTGTCTCCGACTCGTCTCGCGGAGTGGGCTGCGCGTGAGCGGGACGGTCGCAGGCTCTGGGTACTCGCTCCGCTCGAGCTCGAGTCCACGGACGCCGAGGACGTCCGGGGGGAGATCGCCCGGCTGCTGAAGTCCGGCTGCACGCGCGTGATGGTCGACGGTTCCGAGATTCGTCTCGACGAGGAGGGGGACGCGCCGTTGCGTCGTTTTCTCGGCGCGCTTCGCGACGGGGATGACGGCCGTGAGCAGCCGTCGCGACGGGCGCGGCTGCTGAGTGTCGTCGATCGACTCGTCGTGGGCGAGCGAATGCAGTCGCGGCTGGCCGGGTCACTCGAGCAGGCCTTCGATCGTGGCGCGGGCGTCGTTGCGCTGTGCACCGACGAGGAAGGCACCCGGTTCTTCACACGCACGCCGTCCTGCCCGCACGGACATTTTAGCTTCGACGGCGAGCTGACTCCACGCATGTTCTCGTTCAACAGCTTCGAGGGCGCGTGTGAACAGTGTCGCGGGACGGGCGTCGAGAAGCGCGTTGATCCCGAGCTCCTGGTGGTGCATCCGAGCCATCCCGTTCCGGGCGCCTTCGACGCCGGCCTGCTGGCGTTTCTCGAGCAGGCGCGCCCCTCCGTTCTCAACATCCTGCGCGCTCTTCTCGCGTCCCGAGGCGTCGGCGTCGGCACGTGCTTCACGGATCTCGATCCGGCGGATCGGGAGGTCGTCCTTTACGGTGCGGGCGACGCCCGCGTTGCGGTGGAGCTCGCGAGCGGCCAGCACGAGGCTCGGTGGGAGGGCGTCATTCCGCTGCTCGAGGGCTGGGAGCGGGATCAGGATCCAGCCCTGCGGCGTCACGGTATGCAGAGGCTTTTTCACTCACGCACCTGCGATGGTTGCGAGGGGCATCGACTGCGGCCGGAGTTTCTCTCGGTGCGGGTCGGCGGGCTCCGTATTCATGAGATCTTGCAGCGGACGATAGCCTCGGCGCGGGAGCACTTCAAGGTTCTCGAGCTCGATGACCGCCGGCGCGTGATCGCCGGTGACGCGCTGCGCGAAATCGACAATCGCCTGCGGTTCCTCGTTGACGTCGGGGTTGGCTACCTGACTCTCGATCGCTCCGCCGGAACCCTGTCCGGCGGCGAGGCGCAGCGCATCCGGCTTGCATCACAGCTGGGCAATCGTCTCGTCGGAGTGCTCTATGTGCTCGACGAGCCGACCATCGGCCTGCACCCTCGTGACACTCGTCGGCTGCTGGCAAGTCTGGAGGAGCTCCGCGATCAGGGGAACACGATCGTTCTTGTCGAGCACGATGAGGAGACGATCCGGGCGGCAGACTGGCTCATCGACATGGGACCGGGGGCGGGAGCGAAGGGTGGCCGCGTCGTCGCCTGCGGCACGCCGACCGCTGTCGGCGAGACCCCCGAGTCGGTGACGGGGCGTTATCTTCGTGGCGACGACCGGGTCCGGGACGCCGCGAGGCGCCGTTCCGCGAGTGAGGCGTGGGTCCGGCTTCACGGTGTCCGCTGCCACAACATCGAAGACGTGGACGTGTGCTTCCCGCTGGGTCTTTTCACGGCGGTCACCGGAGTGTCCGGCTCGGGAAAGTCGAGCCTCGTGATGGACGTGCTCGCTCCGGCCCTCGAGGATCCCGGTGGTGCGATCGTCGCCGGTTTGTTACGTGCCGTCGAGGGCACGGAGAGTTTCTCGCGGCTCGTCGTCATCGACCAGAAGCCGGTGGGGCGCACGCCGAGGTCCGTGCCGGCGACCTACGCCGGCGTCTGGGATCCGGTGCGGGAGCTCTACGCGAGCTTGACGTTGTCGAGGACGCGTGGCTACAAGGCGGGGCGTTTCAGCTTCAACTCGCCCGAAGGCCGCTGCCTGTCGTGTGAGGGACAGGGGGCGCAGCAGGTCGAAATGCACTTCCTCTCGGACGTCTGGGTGCTTTGCGATACGTGCGGTGGCAGGCGTTTCGACGAGGCGACTCTCGAGGTGCGATTCAAGGGCAAGAACATCGCTGACGTGCTCGAGATGGATGTCGACGAGGGGGTGAGTTTCTTCGAGAATCAGCCGCGGATTCAGCGCGTCCTGGAGACGTTGCAGTCCGTGGGGCTTGGCTACGTTCGGCTCGGTCAACCGGCGACGACGCTTTCCGGCGGCGAAGCACAGCGAGTGAAGCTCGCGGCCGAGCTTGTCGACCGTCGCCGGGGAAGCACGGTCTACGTCCTCGACGAGCCGACGACGGGCCTCCATTTCGAGGACGTGAAGCGCCTCATCGATGTCTTGCAGCGACTCGTCGACCAGGGGCATACCGTGATCGTCATCGAACATCAGCTCGACGTCATCGCGGCGGCTGACAGGGTTCTCGACCTGGGCCCGGAAGCCGCAGCCGGCGGCGGCCGCATCGTCGCGGAAGGCACGCCCGAGGAGGTTGCGGCGTCAGCCGGCAGCTACACCGGCGAGTGCCTGCGGAAATGGATGGAGCGGACAAGGTAGAGGAAGCGAGAGCCCGTCGGTGAGCGTCGCGCCGTCCGCCGTCGTCGTGGGGGCGGTCGTCTCACGCGGTTCGTTGGCGCCGCGCCCGGTTTTTGCCTGAACTCCGGCACGGGTCGTGCCGATATTCCCGGCATGAGACGCTCTCTCGTGGCGCTTGTTGTTCCGGCGCTCTCTTCGTGCGCCAGCGTCGAGTCGGCGGGCAAGTTGCCGCTTCTGGACTCGCCGCTGGGACATACTCTCGAAGTGCTGTGGGATCGGCACGGCGGCGTTCGACAGTGGGGACGCTTCCGGGCGGTAGAGATGCGCTACGAGGGTGAGGGAGGTTGCGCGCGAGTGCTTTTTCCGCGGCTCCTGATCGCTCTCGACGAGCCGGATCACGTCTTCGTCGAGGAGGGCTATCTCGCAGCGAGGGGCTCGTCGACCCACTGGCGGCGCCATGATCTGCGAGACAAGGACAGCGGACTCGCTGACGAGGAGGACTTCGCCCTGCGTTCCGTGCGTCGTCTCTTTCAGCTACCGTTCTTCCTTGCCGGGGAAGACTGGGGACTGCGGGCATGTATCGAGATCGGGTCGGACTCCGCTTCGTCGATGCGCGAGTTCGAGGCACAGCCGCGCGGCGAGCGTCTTCTCGGACCGTTCCTCGTGCCCGGTGACGAGCTCGGGTCGATCGCCGCGGGTACAGACCGACGACTCTCGCGCAGCTTCTATCTGAGCCGCCATCCTTTCGCCTCCGGGGGGCCCTACGAGGTCACTTTCGGGGACTACGAGACCATCGGCGGTGTCGCGGTCGCGACCCGACGCGAGCACTTCTCGCGCGCGCCCGGCGAGTCCCTTCCTCCCTCGCATCCGTTCGAGCGTCCATCCCGGGCGAGCCGGACGCTCGTCTGGGTCGAGCGGCTCTCGTCTCTGCGTTTCCTCGACTCCGCCGAGCTTGCCGCCGAGCTCGAGAGTGACATCACCGCCGACCTTCCCTGAGCGACACACTCCGCTGTTACCTGCATGGTTGGCGACCCGCTACATGTTGTGTTGTGGTGTTCGCTACGGGAGATTCATTGGCGCTTTCAGGCAGCAGGGCTATGATGTTCCGGCCGCTCCGTGTGGGATTGATGCGACGGGCGCAGTGAAGAGAAGTACATACACCGTGAAGAGAACCGCGCGTGGGGTCATTTTGACACCGGCGTCGGGAGGAAGGTCACTCAGGGGAGCGTGAGCGAAAGCCGCGCCCGAGGAGGATCGATGACGCGAGACGGCGTCCAGCGGCCTGCGGGTCCGCGTGTGTTCGTCAATATCCAGGGAGATTTGACGCCGGCGGAGGAGGCCCGCGTCAGCGCCATGGATCACGGATTCCTCTACGGGGATTCGGTGTACGAGACGGTGCGCACCTTTGGAGGGGAGCTGTTTCTGCTCGACCGGCACCTCGATCGTCTGCAACGGTCCCTCGACCGGGTTTTCCTGCCGCTTCCCGTGTCTCGCATGGAGCTCGAGAGAGAGGTTCACCGCACGGTTCGAGACGTTCCCTTTCCGGGCGAGATGATGGTGCGGATCGTCGTCTCTCGCGGCGTCGGACCCGTCGGCCTCGACGTCGAGCTTTGCCGCGAGCCGTGCTTCATGATCTACGCGATCGATCTTGCCGGTGCCATTCCGCCGCAATCCGATCCTACCTTCGAGGGTGACGGCGAGGGTCGAGTCGACGGCGTGCGTGTCGTCATCTCGAAGGTTCGGCGCAACAGTCCGCGGGCGCTCGACCCGAGCATCAAGAGCGGCAACTTCCTCAACAACATTCTCGCGTTCAAGGAGGCTCGCGACGCCGGCGCGCACGAGGCTCTCCTGTGTACGGCCGACGGCTACCTCGCCGAAGGCACGACTGCGAACGTCTTCGTCATCAGGAGCGGCTTGATCTGGACGCCGCGCAGCTGGGGAATTCTCGACGGGATCACGCGCGCAGTGCTCTTCGAGGAAGCGAACGCCGCCGGTATCCCGATCGGCGAGACGAACATCCCTCCCGAGGCTCTGTTCACCGCCGACGAGGTCTTCATCACCAGCTCGGTGAAGGGTGTCGTCCCCGTCGGCTGTGTCAACGACCGCAGTGTCGGTGAGGTCATGTTTGGAGGAATCGGCCAGCGAGGGCCCCTCACTCACGAGCTGCAACGACTCTACCTGGCGCGCATGGAGAAGGAGTGCGCGGCGAGCGCCGCGGCGCGCTCCGCCTCCGAGGGCGGTCCTTTCCTTTCCGGGGGGCCCGCGAAAGCCGCCGAGGTGTCGGGATCGATTTGAGCCGAACGACGCCGATCAGCTCTGCGGCCTGACCTCGCTGCGGTTGAGGTCCCGGAGCGTCGTTCGCAGCTGCTCGCGCAGGCGTCTCTGGGATGTTCCGTGCCTCGATGCGTGCGAGGGCGTCGAGTAGAAGCTCGCGTAGGCAAACAGGCAGTATCCCGGCGCACCGAGTTCGCGACTGATCTGCACCTGTCGCCGGAGGTCGTCGGGGTTGCGGTAGAGGTGGACTCCGAGACCCGGGATGAGGTGAGCTCTCGAGCTGCGGATCATGTCCAGGCGAGTGTTGCGCGAGAAGTCCTCGTGCTGGCGCTCGTAGTTCATCGGCAGGATCTCGTCGATCCACCCCTGGGCGAGCCAGGTGGGGGAGTCCTGGAAGAAGACGTCGCGTCCGCGGTCGAGGTCGCGGATGACAGCCGCCGAGATGCGGCAGTCCGCCCGCGCGCGCCGCACGCCCTCCTGGATGCGGTAGACCACCGTGTTGATCGCGCGCCTTCGGAAGGCGTCCCACTCTGCCGGTTTCTGTTGCGGCGCGCCGTGGTACATCTCGCGAAAGAGGCCGAGGGACTTGGCATCGTAGGGTACGGCGTGCTTGCGGGTCGGGTCGGGAAACACGAATCGAATGTAGTCGAGGTGCAGCCCGTCTACGGGGTAGCGCGTCACGATGTCGACGAGGACGCGGGTCACGTGGCGGCGGACCGCGCTCGAGCAGGGATTGAGCGCCGAGTAGTGGCTGTCCAGCCGGTGGCGTATGCCGCTCTCGTCGAGGAGGAACCACTCGGGATGATGGTGCCAGAGGTGAGATCGGCTCCGCGGCGGCTTCTTTCCCTTCCAGCCGGCGAGCACGTTCACCCACGCGTGGAGCTCGATACCACGCCGGTGCGACTCCCGGATCGCCAGTGCCAGAGGGTCGAATCCGGGATCTCGGCCTCCCAGCTCCTCGCCCCAGGGCTCGAGAGTCGATCGGTAGAACGCGTCACTGCGACCACGGACCTGCAAGTAGATCCGGTTGAGGCCGAGCGCGGCGCAGTTCTCCACGATCGCGCGTACGTCTGACGCGGTGCGGAAGTCCCAGCGGGTCACCCAGATCGCGCGCACCTCGCCGGCGCTCGTCGCCGGCTCCGCGTGGAGCGCGACGCTCAGCAGAACGAGGATCGTCAGGACGGTCGAGTGGGGCTTGCTCATGTTCGTGGTCCTCTCTCGAGCGCTCGAAACGGCTCAACCTGCCAGGATATCGGCCCCGGGGCCGGGAAACTTGAGCTTCGCTTGACTTACAGTCACCAGCATGGGAGATGCAGATGCTGGTGCGAACGGTCCGATTGTCTCTGCGGAAACCCGGCCAACCATGCCTGTACCCCACTCGACGTCTCTGCGGCTCGTGCTCTTGCTCTCTGCGGTGCTCGCGTCCTGCGCATCCTCCCCGAACGAGCTCGTCGTCCGGATCAGCAAGGGCGACGACGCCGGCAAGAGCGATGCGATCGTCGAGCTCGGAGCGCTGCTTGCCGCGAAGGATGCCTCGAGCTTTCCGTTCAGCGACGGTGACCGCGAGGCTCTCGGTCTGCTCAGGGACGTCGCCCTCCAGGACCTCGAGCCGCTACACCGGATGCTCGCGATATCGGCGTTGAAGGGACTGAGTCGATTCGATCATCTCGACGTTTACCTGGAGGGGCTCGAATCGACGTACTGGGGCGTGCGTCTGGAGGCGGCGAAGGCGCTCGTCGTGCATCCGGATCCTCGCGCGCTGGCGCGGATCGTCGAGCGTACTCGCAGGGAGTCGAACAGGGTCGTGCTCGTCGATCTCGTCAAGGCGCTCGTGGAGTACGACGACCGTGAGACGCTCCGTACCCTGCTGACGATGTTCCTTGACGTCACCGGGCGCTACGAGGACCACCAGCTCAAGATCTACGACGCCGTGCGTCGACTCAGCGGGAAGTCGTGGGCGATTACCCAGCGTACGCGATGGCGTGAGCTCCTCGATGGCGAGCTCGCCACCGACGAGGTCGGCCCGAAGTCAGCCGAGCCGTCCGGAGGCGGTTCGTGAAGCGTCGCCGGATCGTCGTGCTCAAGGTGCTGCTTGCGGTCGTCCTCGTCTGGTGGCTTCTCGAATTCAACGTGACCGACGTCGACGTCACGGCGAAGGAGTTGATCGGTGACGCTGCGTCCGGGGAGGTCGTCGCGGTACTCGTCGAGGAAGGGCAGGACGTCGACAAGGGCGCCGCCGTTCTGCGAGTCCGGGCACAGGGGCGGGATGTCGATCTCCGGGTCGCGCGTTCCGGCAGCATCAGCCGGCTCGGTCTGGCGCCGTCGGATCGTGTCGGTCCGGACACGGTGGTGTTGACCCTCCAGAGCGCCATCCCGTTCTCCGAGCTGAAGGGCGTCGTCGACACCTGGCACTGGTTTCTGATCGCGCAGCTGCCCTTCGGCGTCGTTCTCCTGCTCGCCGCGTGGCGCTGGCGCATCTTGCTGCGGCTGCAGGGGATCGAGTACAGCTTTCGCGAGACGCACTCGCTGGTTCTCATCGGGACCTTCTTTAACCAGGTGATGCTCGGGTCGACGGGCGGGGATGTCGTCAAGGCCTACTACGTCGTCGTCGAGTCTCCGGATCGGCGGACCGCCGGGGCGCTGACCGTGTTTCTGGATCGTGGTATCGGGCTGGTCATGCTCGTGGTGATCGCCGGCGTCGGGGTGCTGGTGAATCTCCCCCTCGTCGAGTCCGACTCCTGGCTGTTCGGCCTGTCCGTCGGTGTCTACGTGGCTCTCGCCGCGGTCGGGCTCGGCGTTCCGTTCTTCTTCTCCAGGCGCGTTCGCGAGTGGGTGGGCGGGACAGCGGTGTTCCGCAGGATTCCGATGCGAGCGCAGCTCACGAAGGTCGCGGACGCGATCCACGTCTACCGCTCCTCCACGCGCGCGCTGCTGGCGGTGCTCGGCCTGTCCGTCGGCATCCACCTGCTCGTCGTCGCCACCAACCTGCTGCTCCTGCGGTGTCTCCAGCCCAGCTTCGGGTCGGCGGCCCCGTTCCTGCTACTCGTGCCGCTGGCCCAGATCATCATGGCGATCCCCGTGACGCCGGCCTCGCTCGGCACGGCCGAGGCCGCTTACGACAAGCTGTTCGCGCTGGCTGGCGTGCCCACCGGCGCGCTGGTGTCCATACTTCAGCGACTTACCTGGTACGTCTGGTCCGT
Organism: uncultured Planctomycetia bacterium; assembly: GCA_964390645.1. GTDB lineage: Bacteria > Planctomycetota > UBA8108 > UBA8108 > UBA8108 > CAYMLL01. The sequence goes on from CAYMLL010000120.1 coordinate 10,985, forward strand.
GCCTGGCTGCGTCGCCTACCTGCGCCGCAAGAGCACGGTGCGCAAGGCTCTCGACGAGAGCGAGAGGGACGCGTTGTCGGCGTCGGATCCCGACCCCCGATGAGGTCACGGACGGGGCCGGAAACGTCGAGACGGGAGGTGGCACGGAGCTTCTGCGTCGGCTGTCGATCGTGAAAGCTGCAGAATCCGGCCGGGTTTTCCCGAAAAAGTTGAGAGACCTCGCAGTGGGACGTACTCTACCGAAGGCGGACCGGAATCGCTCCTCCGCCGCCCGGAGGGACCGCTCTCGGAGAGAGGCTGATGTTCTGGTTGCGCTTTCTCAGGCTGCTCGGATCGATCGCGTGGGAAGGCCTCTACAACCTCGCGTGCATGATCGTGTTCCTGCTGCCCGGACGACGGGCGTTGGCTCGCGCTCGTGTGCGGCAACTCATGAGTCATCCGGCAAGGAAATGAACCAGCACCTACGGACCCTCTTCACCGGCTGTGGGCTCTTCGCCTCGGTCGTGACCGGTGGCGTCGGCTGCAATAGCGGTGCCGGCGGCAGCTTCTCCCGGCAGATTGACAATACCGTCTGGAGCTTCGAGCGCTTGTTTGATCAGACAGGGGACCTCGAGAGTCTGCCTGGCGACCTGAAGTTCTTTGTCTTCGAGCCCGGGTACCGCGTTAGCCCGATTCAGCAGGATTGGGGCGAACTGGGCGACACTTTGAGCCTCTGGGGCTGGTAAGCAGCCGCCGGGGCCGCGGGTCGACCGGTCGAGAAGGGGCAGCGTTCGCGAGCCCTCGGGGGAGACGGCCGGAGTCTTTCCGCGGGGGGATCGCCGTCGGGTTGCTGTCCGAGGGCGATCAAGCTACTGTCCGACGGCGATGCGGTAATCTTTTGACCCCCCGAACGCCGATTCTATAATCTCGGCAGAGCGGGAGTGGCCCGGCTTTCTCGTCGAGTCCCGGAATGTCGCGGCCTGCGGTCGTCAACTCGCGGTGACCGACGCTGGCGACGACCGGAACCGAGAATGACCGAAACTGGCGATGACAGAGGCGCCACCGAACGGAGGGGGCGTGCAACTCCACAAGGTCCAGATCAAGCGTATCATCGGTCCGACGCCTCATGGCGCGGCGGTTCTCCTCGGCAACGAGATCAAGACCTTCGTCATCTTTGTAGGGTTCTACGAGGCGGCGGCGTTGATACGCGAGATCAACGCGGAGACTCCGGCTCGGCCTTTGACGCACGAGCTGATCCAGAACCTGTGCCTCGGTTTCGATATCGAGGTCAAGCAGGTGATCATCTCGACGATTATCGACAACACGTTCTGCGCGACCCTGATTCTCGAGCAGAAGCTGTCAGCGGATGCGGAAGGCGCCGACTGGGGTGGCAGACGTAACGAGGTGCGTATCGATGCTCGTCCGAGCGACTGTCTCGTCCTGGCATTGAAGAACAAGATCGACATCGAGGTCACCCACGAGGTCTTCGATCAGGTCCAGGACGTGTCGCAGATGGCGCAGGACGTGGAGAACAGTCTGGCCGGCATGATGGCCGCGGGAGAGTTCGGTGAGTACCCGTCGCCGGACGACTTCACGCAGGCGCGAGGGGGCGCGCCGGAGGACGAGGACGACGTCTTTCCCGGTCCCGGAGGACTCCCGGGCGGCGGCGACGTTTCCGGGGGCGACTTTCCCGGAGGTGACTTTCCGGACGAGGGCGACGACCGTGACCGCGAGGAATTCTGAGGCGCGAGGGAGGGTCGAGGTGAACGACACCCGGGCAGGCGAGGTCTGCGAGAGCCGGATTCGGGCGAGGAGGCCGGCCGTGGTGTCGCTGCTGCTCGGAACCGCATCGCTGCTCGGCCTGGAGCTGGTGATCGCGTCGTTCGGGACCGGTGTGATCGTCTTCGGCGACACGCCGCTCGCGGTGGTGTCGCCCGCGGTCGAGACTCCGGGCGGCAAGGGCGGTAGCCTCGGCTACATGTTTCTCGCCAACCGTCGGACGATCTGGGCCATCGACAAGGCCGCGGGCCGCTTCGCCGGCTATCACTTTCTCGACGACGAGGCGCACACGGTGAAGCGTACCGGTGTCGTGTCGCTCGATCAGCGGGACTTTCCGGCCTCGGATACCGATTTCCTGTTGAGTGATCGCAACCTCACGGAGCTGCTCTGGGTCGGCAATCGCAAGACCGGCGATGTGCAGCTCTGGACACCGCGACTGGACGGCAACGTGGTGGGTGAGAAGCCGCTCATGACACGACCGGACCTCGGCGCGGGTGAGTATCGGTTCCTCGCCAACCGTCGGACGATCTGGGTGATCAACGAGACGGCCGGTCGTTTCGCGGGCTACCACTTTCGAGACGACGAGGCTCGCACTGTCGAGCGCACGAACGTCGAGTCCGTGGACCGGGACGTCTTCCCTTCCGCCGACACTGTCTACTCGATGAGCGTTCGCAACCTCAGCGAGGTGCTCTGGACGTGCAACAGGAGCACCGGGAGAATGCAGCTCTGGACGCCGCGCATCGGTGGTGAGGTCGTCGCTCAGAAGCCGGGCGTCAGCGGCCTCGGTGAGGGTGAGTACGAGTTCCTGGTCAATCGTCGGACGATCTGGGCGATCAACCGGACCTCGGCGCGCTTCGTCGGCTGCCACTTTCGGAATGACGAGGAGCACGGCGTCGATCGGACGGGTGACGTGGAGCCGGATCCGAAGAGATTCGCCCCGCAGGACACGGTCTACTTGACGAGCGATCGTGACCTGACGAACGTTCTCTGGGTCTGCAACAAGAGAACCGGCGATGCACAGCTGCGCAAGCCGCGCTTCGGTGGTCAGGTGTCGGGGCGCAAGCCGATCGCGACGCGAGAGGATCTGGGTGACGGTGACTACACCTTCCTTGCCAACCGCAAGACCATCTGGGCGATCAACAAGTCTGCCGGCCGCTTCGCAGGGTTCCGCTTCCTGGACGACGATACGTACACCGTCGACCGTACCCGTGTCGTGTCCCTGGACCAGGAGGACTTCCCGGCCTCCGAGACGGTCTACCGGATGAGTGACCGCAACCTCTCGGAGGTTCTCTGGGTCTGCAACGAGAAAACCGGTGACGTGCAGTTCTGGGCGCCGGGACTCGGTAACCGTGTCGTGGGAGAGAAGCCGATCGCCACGAAGGAAGACCTGCGCAGGAAGTGAGCAGTCCGGCTTCGAGGAACGTGGTGCGAAGACTCGGCGGGTTGATAGCGGGGATCACCACCATCGCGGGCTGCTCTTCCGGGCCCGGTGAGAAGGCGCTCGACGACGTTCTTCCCTGGTCGATGAGCGATCATGCATACCGACGCTTCGCGCTGGCCGTCTGCGACGGCGACTGGGGGACCGCGTACGCGCGTCTGGCGAAGTCGAATCGTGACCAGGTGTCCTATCTCGAGTTCCGCATCGGGGCGCCCTTCGCGGAGGATCCTCGCACCGGAGTCTCGATCATCGACCTCATCTGCAAGTCCGCAGCCGGGCTCCGGCTGGCCGAGGAGCAGCCGTCGCGCCGGGACGTCGAGTTTCTCGTCCTGCATTACACGGGCGCAGATGCCGGTGGCAAGCCCGTCGCCTACCGGGTCGGCGTTCCGATGCACGACGAGCGTCGAACCGGAGCCGAGGAGCCGGACTGGAAGGTCGATCTGCTCTACGCGGCGGAAGTGGTCGCCAGCGGCGGCCGGTGACCGGCCGGGCCTCGTCGAATGTCGTGACGCGTCGCTTCGTTGTCGTTGAATCCGTTCTCGCGTCGGCGCTTCCGATGTCGGTCCTTTCCTGGCGGCAGCGTTCACCGGCTGCGCCACGTCTCCCCCGAGCTGTTCGAGTCCCGTGACTGACGTGTCTCTTCCCCGGACCGGTACTCACGACACCCGGCCAGCGGACGAGAGTGTGGTGGAGGGCTTCCTGGTGGACATGGCGAAGGCGCTACATGTCTACGGAGCGCCCGCGCCCCAGCTCGAGGAGGACATGCTCGAGTGTGGGCGATCGCTCGGAGTGGAAGTCCAGCTGTTCTCCACCCCGACGGCGGTCTTCGCGTCCTTCGGTGGGCCGACGGAACACCGTACAGTGCTCGTACGCGTGGAGCCGGGCGAGGTTGACCTCTCGAAGCTGCGGCGGGTCAGCGAGCTGCGAGGGACGGTGATACGGGGCGAGTGTTCGATCCCCGACGCGGTGCGGGAGCTCCGGAAGATCTCCGCGTCTCCACCGAGCGTGCCGAGGTCTCTCACGGCGATGTCCTACGCGGTCGCGACGAGCTCGGCGGCGGCCTTCTTCGGGGGAGGGGTGAGAGAGATCGGCGCGGCCGCGAGCGTCGGACTCGGCATCGCCTTCGTCGGGCGGCTTGTCGGCAGGTTCCCCAACACGACGACGATCTTCCAGCCGCTGGCGGCGTTTCTCGCGTCGTTCGTCACCTCGGTCGGATCGACGATGATCGGCGGGCTGGCGGTCGAGCTCGTGGTCCTGTCGGGTCTGATCGTCCTGGTTCCAGGGCTCTCCCTGACGATCGCGCTGAACGAGCTGGCGACACGACACCTCGCGTCGGGCACGGCACGGTTGATGGGGGCCGGCACGCAGCTCCTGGCGATAGGATTCGGGGTGGCGGTGGGAGCGAAGCTTGCGAGCTCGATTCCGGGGGTACCCACGGTCGACGCCCCGGAGGCGCCCGGATTACCGGTTCTCGCCGTGCTGGTGGGGGTGGCGCCGATCGCGTTCGCCGTCCTCTTCCGGGCGCCGCCACGGGACTTCGGGTGGATTCTGCTGGCGTCCTTCGCGGCTCTCGCCGGATGTCGCGCCGGCTCGGCGGTGCTCGGTCCGGAGCTCGGTGCCTTCGTCGGCTCCCTCGTCCTCGGCCTTCTCGGCAACGCGTACGCCCGACGGCTCGATCGGCCGCCGACGGTGCTCGTGGTGCCGGGCCTCCTGATGCTGGTTCCGGGGAGCCTCGGATTCCGCAGCCTCGTCGCGCTGCTCGATGACCGCGTGCTGCGGGGAGTCGACGCGGCGTTCGGCATGGCGCTCGTGGCCACGGCGCTCGTGGCGGGTATCCTGATCGCCAACGTCGTTCTGCCGCCGCGGCGCTCCGGGCCCGCGTTCGCGGACCGGGCCGGAAGAGCGACGTCGGGCAGCCGATGAAGAGGCCTCCGAGTCCTCGCTGGCCGATTCACCCGCCCCACCCAGGCCGATAATGACCATTATGATGAGTTAAGGACAGGATGCGCGGGCTTCGAGCTGCCAGTCGGGCAGCCGGCGCTCCGGCCCGGCCGTCGCCTCCGACCGACCCCGGCCACCCCGCGGCTTGCGGCCGAGCCTCGGCCCTCCTCAGCCGCGGCGGCGGCGTTGACCTGCGAGAAACGCGGCGTCGAAGTCCTCCGACTCGGCCTTGCGACCCGTGAAGAGCTCGAACTGCACGACTCCCTGGGCGACGAGCATCTCCCGCCCGAGGATGACGTTCGCTCCGTGCTCGCGCGCGTCCCGCACGAAGCGGGTCTCGGGCGGCTCGTAGACCATGTCGAAGGCGATCGTGCCGGCGTCGAAGACGTCGGCCGCCACCGGTGAAGGATCGTCGCTGTCGAGCCCGAGAGACGTCGCGTTGATGATCACCCGGAAGCGGCTCGCCGGCAGCTCGCGGAGATGGGCCGACGGCACGCCGAGCTCCTCGGCCACCGGGCGTCCGCGGTCCGGATTGCGGTAGTGGAGCGTCGGACGGGCGCCGGCCTCGAGCAGGGCCTGAATCGCGCCACGCGCGGCTCCGCCGTTGCCGAGCACCGCGATCGGCGCGTCGCGCAGGTCCCCCACGCGATTCCTTATCGGCCCGAGGACACCATCGAAGTCCGTGTTGTGGCCCCGCACGCGCGGTGTGCCGCGGGCGTCGTCGTCGGAGTCCTCCACGACGAGCGTGTTCGACGCGCCGCATCGCTCGCTGCGGTCGTCCGACGCGTCGGCCCGGTGGAACGCATCCTCCTTGAAGGGGATCGTCACGCTGAGGCCGGCGATGCGCAGCGGGCGCCAGCAGGGCTCGAGCTCGTCGATCGAATCGAGCAGCAGCGGCAGGTAGACCGCGTCGACGCCTGCCTTCGCGAGGGCCGCGTTGTGCATGTGCGGCGACAGCGAGTGGCCGACGGGGTTGCCGATGACCCCGAATACGGAGGGGCGTGGACCGAGCTCCCGGACCCGGTATAGCTCCGCGAGCTCGGTCACGCTCGCCTGCCCGGGAGCGACGCCGGTCTCGATCGATGCGTAGGTCCACGGCGCGCCGTGCGGAATCGACAGCACGCGGCTCGCGAGCCCCTTCTCACCCATGGCGAATCCCACGCGAGCCGGAGCACCGGGACGTCTTTCCCCCACCCACTCGAGCATGCGGGCGGCGTCGTGAAGGCAGGTTGCGGTGGGCACCACCTTGATCGCGCGTGCGCCGGTCGCCTCCATCCTCGTCGTCAGGGACGCAAGCTGCCGCGAGTCCGGCATGCCCTCGAAGTCGTGCCACGAGACAACGAGCGGCGCCCCTCCATCCGCGAGCTGCGCGGCGGCGGCGCTGCCCTCCTCCGCGTCGACGAGCGTCGCGCCTTCCTGGAGCGCCGTCAGGAACGCGCCGACCCGTGCCCTGTCGTCGCCGTCGTGTCCGCCGCCCTGGCTGGCCAGGCGCAGCGTGAAGAGCACCGGGAAGCGAGCCGCGAGCGTTCGTAGCGCCCGGAGAGCGTCCTCGAGCTCATCGAACAGATCGGCGCGCAGTTCGACGCCGTCGAGCCGGTCGGGGAGCGCTTCGAGGTCGGTCCTTCCGGTGACGACGCCGACGATGCCCGACAGCGACACGCCGTCCGACGTGTCGCTCATGACGCTCCCTCGGCGAGTCCGTGGAGCACCCACTTGCCGAAGGCGTCCGTCTCGAGGTTGACACGCGAACCTGCCTGGCGTGCGCCGAGCGTCGTACGCGCGAGGGTGTGCGGAATGGCGGCGAAGGTGAAGCAGCCGGCGTCCGGCTCGACATCGATGAGCGTCAGGCTGATGCCGTCGACGGCGATCGAGCCCTTTGCCAGCATCTGACGCAGGAGAGCGCGAGGTGCGGCGATCGTGAAGAGCACCTGGTCGCCGTCGATCTCGCGGGACTCGACGGTGCCGGTGCCGTCGACGTGTCCGGTCACGTAGTGCCCCCCGAACGGGTCGCCGACTCTCAACGAGCGTTCGATGTTGACGCGTTCACCGACGGCGAGACTTCCGAGCGAAGTCTTCTCCAGCGTCTCGGGCACGACGTCGAACTCGACGGTCGACGCGGCGGTGTCGGTGTCGGTGTCGGCGCTCCGGGCGACGGTGGTCAAGCAGGCCCCGTCGACCGCGATGGACTCGCCGATCTCCACCGGACGCCAGTCGGGAAGGTTCGCCTCGGTGGAGACTTGGAGGCCGAGGCGCAGGCCGCTCGCATCGCGATCCGCGAGGTGGACCTCGGCGGTGCGCTCGACGATGCCGGTGAACACGTTGACGTTCTCCTCAAAGCGGTGATTGTATAGGCTGACAACGGACGCGACAGTCTCCTTTTCGTGGGTCCGCCCGCACAGGTCTGCCCGGTTCCGGTTCCCGACTTCGACTCCCTGGCCCGATGCCCCCACCGACAATCGTCACGCCCTGCGCTGCGCTCGAGGCGGCGACCACCCGTGGTCGGCGGCCAACCGCGGCTCTCGTGCCGGTGCGCGAGGCCCGGGGGCTGCCGCTCGCGGAGCCGGTGGAGACCTCGGCTGACGGCGCCGGCTTTCCGGGCGATGATCCCTCGCTCGCGCGTGCCAGCGTTGACGGATTCGTCCTGCCTCGTGGTGCAGGTGTCGGCGACGAACTCGAGGTCATCGCGACGGTGGGCGTTGTCACGGGCCGTCTGGACTCGCTGCCGGCGAGCGGCACGACCTGTCGCGTCGAGTGTGGCGTGGCGGTGCCCGAAGCGGCGCGCGCCGTGCTCGCGGTTCTCGATGCGTCGGTCGTCGGGCCGGGACGGATCCGCGTCGACCGGCTTCCCCAGGACGGTGACGGGGTCGTCGGCGTGACCGCGACGGGCACCGCTCGGGCCCATCCCGCCGGTTGTATCGTCGACGCCCGCTTCGAGGCTTTCCTGCTCGCGAAGGGGAGACGAGAGATCTCGGTGATTCCGCGGCCCCGTGTCGGTGTCCTCGCCTTCGGCGAGGAGCTCTGCGATCTCGTCCACGGCGTCGAGCCATCGGGTGGCCGGATTCCCGATCTCGGCGGCTACTGGCTTCAGGACGCGCTGCGCGCTCTCGGCCCCGAGGTCGTCGACCTCGGCGTCGTCACCGACGACCCCACCGCGTTCTGGCGCGCGCTGCACGGCTGTCGGAGCCGCGATGTCGAGATCCTGGTCATCTCCGGCGGACTCGGCGACGGGCTTTCCGATCGGGCGGTCGAGTCCGTTCGCGAGGCACGTGGACACATCGTCTTCGACCGCGTCGACATGACCGGCTGCGGTCGCTTTCTGCTGGGGCGCTGTCAGGACATGGACGTCTACGGCCTCAGCGGCGAGCCTCTGGCGATGGCGGCCGCCTTCGATCTCTTCCTGCGACCGGCGCTCCTGGCGCGTCGTGGCGTCGCCGACCGGGTCTGGGACTGGCGCCGCCGCCGGCGACCCCACCGTGCCCTGGTCGCCCCACCCGTCGGGTCGAGGGACGGCACCGGGTGGGTTCTCCAGGCCGCCGAGATACGACCGCCGGAGGTGTCGCGGCCCGACTCGGAGCCGTTCGTCTGCACATGGACTCCGGAGAGCCCCTTCGCTCCGCTGGCTGCCGGTGCGACCGGGTGGGCGCTCTGGGATCGGAGTTCGGACGATGGGCGGGTCCATTACGTGCCGCTCGCGTTGACAGCCGGCGGCGGCGGCCTATAATCGACGTTTCCGCTGCCTGTTTCGGCCTTGCAATTTTCGCAAGTTCCGGAAAAATAGGCGGAAGAGACAAGCTGCCTGAGACGATTTCCACGCACAGGAACCCGACAGGAACAGCCGCTCTCGACACTTCTTGTGTCCATGAGCCGGGAATTTCCGTGTTGGGACTTGTGGGACTTTCCCCCGCTTCTTGAAGGTGCCTGTGGTTGCTGACGGGAATCGTGTTCGCTCGCGTAGGAATCAGACGCTCGAGGTCTCTGCCGCTGTGTCTTGTCCGACGCATCTGCGAACTGGAAGGCTTGCAGGGCTCGCTGCGCGAGCCGACTCGTGAAGAAATGACGGTGAAATGGAGGTCCGGTTGACATGAGTGCTCTCGCAAAGGTTTTCGTGGTCTTCGTGTTCTTGCTCAGCGTGACGTTCTTCGGCACGTCAGCGACCTTGTACCTGACTCGCGAGGACTGGTCGGAGCGTTACGAGGAGCGCGAGAGGAACATCGAGGAAAACGTCACCAAGCTCGAGAGCCGGATGAAGGAGCTCAAGCAGGCGTATGACCTCGAGCAGGACGCCCGCAAGAAGGTGGCTCGGAACGAGAGCAACCTGCAGAACCTCCTCGAGAAGGCGAACGGCGATATCGAGCAGCTGACCACGAAAGTCGTCACCGCGGACGCTGATCGCGACAAGGCCCGCGCCCAGCAAGAGGTTTCCGAGACGCTCTCGACGAGCCTCACCGAGCAGCTGGAGACCGTCAAGACGCAGCTGCAGGCCGCGCACGACGCTCGCGCCGAGGCCGTCGACCTGCAGAAGGTCGCGACCGCCGAGCGCTTCCGTATCAAGACGGTCCTCGACGAGACGCAGCGTGAGCTGCGTGACGCTCGCGTCGCCCTTCAGGAC
>CAYMLL010000121.1:0-20720 GCA_964390645.1 uncultured Planctomycetia bacterium
GTCGCGCAGCGCCTCCTCCGCCTCGTTCGTCAGCTCGGTGCCGCTGCCCTTCCGCGGACCCGAGCTCGGCGGCGCGCTCTGGGACTCCGCGGTCAGCTTCGCCTTGCCCTCGCTGGTGCTCGGCCCCTTCGTGTTGTTCTGGTTCATGTTGCTCGGAGTCGGCTTCTTCGTCGAGCCCGCGCCGGTGTTGCTGCCGCCGCCCTTCGTTCCCTGGCCGCCGTCCGGATCACCGCTCGGGTTCTCCGCCGGAGACTGCGGACCGGAGACCTCCTTCGGCGGGATGTAGCGACCCTCGGGGATGAACGGCAGCTGCGCCAGCAGCTGCGCCGCCTCCATCGCCTTCTCGCCCGCCTCGCGAAACTGCTCCGCGGCGAGCTCGGTGTTCGCCTTCGATGGATCGCCGGGATCGAGACCGGCGCCGAGCTCGCGCGCCTGCGCCGCGAGGTCGGCTGCTCGCGCCGCCAGCTCGCGCTGCAGCGCAGCGATGGCGTCGTCGAGGCCGCCGCTGTCCACGGCCTCGATGCCGTCGTTGACGCGATCCTGTCGCTCCTTCAGGTCGGCGAAGCTCTCGCCGGGCTCCGACGCAGCGGGCTCCGACGCAGCGAGCTCCGACGGTGGCGACCCAGGCGGTGGCGACCCCGGCGGTGGAGCGAAGCGGTCGGTCAGCTCCGCGAATCCCACGGACGCCTCCCGTCCCGTCTTCAGTGCGGCGGTCAGCTCTGCCGCCGAGAGATGCTCTGCCGTCGCCTGCGTCACCGCGGCCGAGCTTCGGGGTTCGGGTCCGGCGGCCTTGCCGAGGGACTCCTCGAGCTCGCGAGCGAGATCCGCAGCGTCAGCGGCGATCCGTGTCTGCGACTCGACCAGCTGATCGGTGACACGCTCGATGAGCTCCTGCGGAGCCTCCCCCGGATCCTCCGGAATCCACGCGAGCTCGTCCGCGAGCCGGTCGGCCTGCTTGGCGATCTCGAGCGCCTCCCGCACCCGATCGGCCTCGCCGCCGAGAGCGGCCAGAATCCGCTGCACCGCCTCGACCGCCTTCTCCGTCAGCTCGTCCGCCTCCTTCGAGTGGTCGTTCTGCTCCTCCTTGGCGTCCGCGAGCCGGATTGCCGCGCCTGCCCTCCGCGCGGGGACGACGAGCCGGTCGGCGACCTCACGCGCCGCGTCGCCGACGAATCGCATCTCCCTCGGGACCTCGTCCCGCGCCACACGATAGAGGACCGCCTCGGCCTTCGTTGCGTGGCCTCGAAAGACGCGCGCCGCGTCGTGGATGGCAGGCGACAGCGCGAGCCCCTCCTTCGGCACCTCGGACCGCATCCACGAGGATCGACCTCGTGCGTGGTGAAGCTCCTGCAAGGCCTCTTTCAGGCTCGCCTCGAGCCGCTGAATCTTCGCATCCACCCACTGATCGGTAAAGGTCTTCGCGCCGCTGTCGAGCGTCACGATGTACGACCTGGTGAGCGCGACGTGCGGACCACCAAAGGACCCGGGAAGCGAGTCCTCGATACGCAGCTGGAACCGCACGTGCGATGCGGAGCCGAGCTCGAGCCGGGTCAGGTCGAGCGCCGTGCGTCCGATCCACAGACGGTCGTCGAGCGCGCTCACACGTGGCAAGTCGACGACCCGGAGCGTGGGCTCCGCCTCCCCTACCTGGACGAGCAGCGCAGCCTCTCCGACACCGTAGTCGTCGCGAACCTCGTACTCGATGCGCAGGCGGTCGTCGGGACGCAGGTGGACGTCGGTCGTCTCCGGCAAGGTGACGCGGACCCGCGGCACACTGTCCGCGATCGCCTTCACCGAGTGGCGGATGGCCCGACCGCGAAGCCCGTGACGATCCTCGAGCACGAGCGTCCACTCGGCATCGAGCCCGGGGGCGAGATCTATCTTCCAGTCGGCCCGCTGCTCGGTGTCGATCCTGCGAAGCTCACCTCCGGGAATCGGCCGCTCGCCGATGTGCAGCGCGGCCGACACGATCGGCTTGTTGAACGTCGCGGTCAAGGTCGCGGCCGTCCCCCCGACCGCCGCCAGATCACCGCTCGCGTCGGCGTCGACGGCCGGCTCGCGTCCCGTGTACGCAGGGAACTCGTAGAGCACGTCGAATCGTGCGACATCCGGACGGGGAGTGACGGTGACCCTGAAGGACCTCGTCAGCACGTCGTCACCCGTGTGCACACGGTAGTCGAAGCTCGCCTTGCCGGCCGGCACTTCCAGAGCGAAGCGGGAGGCGAGCCCGCCCTTCATCTCGATCGGGCTCATCGGCAGGACGATCTCCACGCCGGCGCCGTCCCCGCGCAGGAGCTCGCACGAACGTGTCGGCCCGCTGTCGACGAACGCCTCGCCGCGGAGCGTATCGCCCGGAGCGAGCACCACGTCGCCGGGTGTCACCTGTACATGACCCGCGCCGAGCGAGCCGGTGTTCGTCGACGGGACGATGCCGTGAAGGAACAGCCGCCGGGTCTGGTCGGGCCAGACCGCCGCGACCGCTCCGAGCACGAAGAAGGCGACGCTCGCCGCGATCACGTAGGGCCGGGAGGAGCGAAAGCTGAACTCCCGACGCGGGTTGACGACGCGTACGTCCCGGATCGCCTCCTTCTCGAGCTCCGCGATCAGCGCCCTCGACCCCAGCCGGTCCTGAGAGTCGCCGCTCGACAGGAGCTCGACCGTAGAGCTGATACGCTCCTCGAGCTCGGGGTGGCGCGTCTCGATGACGCGCGCGATCCGCGCGACCGACACTCGTTGCGACAGCGGCCGGCCGATGAACCATGCCGCGGCGGTGAACGTCGCCGTCAGTCCCCCGAGCGTCAGCAGCCAGCGAGCCGTTGTCGAGAAGATCGTGACCGTCGCGTGAACCGCCATGATCGCAAACAGCGAGGCGATCGCGACGACGACCGTCGCGAGCACGCCGCGAACAAAGAGCACGTGCTGCCGTCGGCGGATCGCCCGACGCAGAGGTGCCACCAGCGAGGATGGAAGAGGCGCTCGGCGCCGGCTTCCACTCTCGATACCGGACTTCGACGAGTCGCTCATGCGAGTCCTGCCTTCTTCCTGATGGCCCATTCGCCGGTGGCTGCGAGCAAGGCGACCAGCAGCAAGGGCCACGAATACCACAGGGGGTAGCGATCTTCCACCACCACGACACGGTTGCCGGGCCCGAAGATGTCGCCGAGGTCCGAGGCCTCGTCCGGAGCGAGCACACGAGCACCCGTCGACTCGGCCAGCTGATCCGCCAGGACGCGATACGCCGAGAGCTCGGCGAGCTCCCGCCCTCCCGCGGGCTCGACGTGGATCTCGGTGGTCACTCCTCGCGCCCGCTCGGAGAGCTCGAGATGCGCGGGGTCCTCCACCTCGACGGAGATCCGGTACCGCTTCGCGGGAGCCAGCAGTCCGAGGTCGACGGCGTACATCCCCGGCGCGTCGGCGACGCTCTCGAGCCGCTTGTAAACGACGACCTCCTCGGCGTCCACGCCCCCCGAGGAGCTGACCGTGATCGATACCGCCGCGCTCGAGACCGGCCTGCGCTCGCCATCGCGCAGCCGCGCCCGCACCCGTACCGGCTCGTCGGCGGCATAGACAGGCTGGTCGGTGCCGAGGCGGACCTGATCGTTTCCGGCCGCGAGCCGATCGCTGGTCGCCCATCGCAGCATCTGCGCCCAGAGACGATGATGGTAGGGATCACCCTTGCGGTAGCGCAGCCGCCAGGTGCTGTCGAAGTTGAGCGCCATCACGCGACCGAGCCCGTAGGACTGCTCGACGATGAGGGCGCGCTGGCGCGCGAAGCGCTCTCTCTTGCGCACCAGCTCGGCCCGATCCGCGACATCGCTCCCCTGCCTGCGGTAGAAGTCCGGGATCGCGAAGGGCATCGCGAAGGCGAGCACCGTCGCTCCGGGCCTCACGCCCCGGATCGGATGACGCCAGTGGATGTCCGGAACCGTCGCCCACGCGAGCCGGTTCGCCTCATCGCTTCTCTCGAGCCTCAGCACGGTGTGCTGATCGCCTTGCGGCGTCAGGGCGATACGGAACCCCGGCTCCTTCCGCGTCTGCTCCACCACCTCCGACGGCGCGTCATGGACGGGGATCATCGGACGCAGCACGGAGTCCGCGTAAGCGGCCGGCATGTGCCGGCTGCCGGCGATGACGACGACCCTGCCGCCGTGCTCGCCAACGTATCGCTCGAGGATCTTCGCGGCGTCCTCGTCGAGAGCCTGACGCGGAACGTCGCCGAGGATGATCGCGTCGAATGCGAACCAGTCCGCCGCCGTCTCCGGCAAGGCGTTCGCCTCGCACTCCCCGATGCCTCGCGACGTCGAGGCGCGGATGACCGGTTGCGGCGGAGCACCTTCGATCCGATCGGGATGCGCGAGCAGATACTGGAGCTTCACCGACCGGTCGCGATCGGCAAAGAGGCTCCGGATGTAGCGGAACTCCCAGCGCGGCCGATCGTCGATGAGCAGCAGCTGGATGGGCTCGTCCGTCACGTTGACGCAGACCGTCCGCGAATTGTTGTTCTCCACGAGCTCGTTGCCAAGGGGCTTGACCCGCACCCGATACTCGGCGAGCCCGATCTGTTCGCTGCGGTGGATCAGGTCGACGATGCCGCGAAACGTGTCGCCGTCGATGGCGACCCGGGCCTGACCGACGGCCTTCCCCTCGTGCACGAGCTCCAGCTCGGCCGTCTTTCCGGCGAGCCCGTCGGCCTTCAGCTCGACACGCGCCCTGAGCTCATCTCGAAGCTGCACGACTCTCGGCGCCGTCACGCTGACGATGGCCGCGTCGACAGGAGGGCGGAGACTCCCTGTCACCAGAGAGCAGACGGGCGTGCCCTGGGCTCCAAACCACCGCGCGGCCTCACGAACCGAACGCTTCGCGTTGTGGCGACCGTCCGTGACGATCATCACGCCGGCGAGCTTGCGCGTCGGAAGCTCCTCGCGGACGCGATCCAGAGCGGTGGCGAGATCGGTCGACAGCCTGGCCGCCGGCGGCGGCGTCCCGTCGAGGTCCTGTTCCCGCCACGCGGTTGCAGTCGTCGGCGTCGACCCGGAAGCAAAACGATAGAGACGCACGACGTATCTCCCGGTCAGCTCGTCGAACGGCGGCGCCCCGTCGCCGGCGTCGAGCAGCAGCTCCCGGGCGAGAGCGCGGCGCGATCGAGCCGTGACGCTGTCCACGGCGGCGCGATGATCTTCTGTCAACGACGCCAGCCAGGCGACGTCGGCCTCGGCGACGAGCGGAGCCAGCGCCTCGGCGGCCTCGTTCAACGCCTCGAGAGCGCCGGAGATGATCCCGAGGAGCTCGGCCACAGGCGAGACGACGCTACCCGGCAGCAGTTCGGCCGCCCGGCGGGCCGCATCGCGTAGAGGATCTCGCGCCCGCTCCTCGATCACGTCGGCGACCGCCTTCAGACGCGTGGCGACGCCACCTCCCGAAGCTCGATTCGCCGCGAAGCTCCGGGCGCGGCCGGCCACGCCGTCCGCTGCATCAGCAGTCGCGCCGAGGGCCTTCTGGAGCTCCGTGCGGCGCTCGAGAGGGCCGTCGGGCGTCACGATCCACCCGGATTCCCGGACGAGCTCGAGCCAGGCGACCTGAGTTTCGAGATCACGGGGCAGACCACGGAGCTCGTCGATCGCGTGCCGTACCCGGAAGGGTCGAGCGGGCAGGTCGGTGAGAAGAGCCTCGGCCCAGGCCAGCTTCTCCGAAGCGGAGGAGTGCGAGTCCGAGAGGTCCATGGACGCGGAGTCATCCAGGAGAACGGCGACGAACCTCTGCTCGTCGACCGGTCGCCGTGCGACAAAGCTCGGCTGGGCCAGCATCGTGATGATCGTCAGAAGCAGCGTGATTCGCAGCGCGCCGAGACCGAAGCTCGTGATCGGCGGCACGGTCCGACGCTCGAGCGCGTAGAACGAGGTGATGGCCTCGACTCCTGCTCCCCCGAGCGCCGCGCAAACCCACAGCGGCCACGAGGTGTCGAGCTCGATAGCCCGGGGAAGCGCGTTGAAGGCCAGCCACAGAGCGCCGGTCCCGACACCCACTCGCGCGACGAAGCCGACGACGCGACGCCTGCGGGAGCTCTCTCCCGCGCGCACCCGACGCGTCCCATGCACCCGGCGCATGAGGAGCCAGAGCACGACGGCCACCAGTGCACAGACCACGAGCGCCGGCGACGGGCTCGCTCGGGCAAGCAGCAGCTGGGTAAACTCGTCTACCAACATGAGATCATCTCAGTCGCTCTTCCTCGCGCCTTCGCCGAGACCGAAGGCCTCGAGGGCCGCCGCCCGGTACGCGCTCGCGTCCGACGCCGAGGTGAAGTCGACCTCGGTCGTCGCGCCGGTCCGACGCTGCCGGGCGATCCATCCCGCGAGGGCGATCTCCAGAACGGCCGCGAGCAGCGCGGCGATGGCCATGTGACGCCACAGTCGCGCGCCCGGCACGCGACCGGTCAAGGCTCGCATGAGATCCGCGGTCGATCGGATCGCGAAGAGGTCGAGGTGCTCCGAGGCCCCGTCGAGATCCGCGTCGGTCAGCATCGAGAGGTGGCTCTCCTCGGGATAGCCGCGCACGGCGAAGGGAACAGCGCCCGCGATCGTCAGCTCCCGGAAGTCGTCCCGCATCGACGGTGGAAGCTCGAGAGAGTACAGTCCGGACCGCGTGGCGCGCTCCACCAGCACGGAGAGCGATCCATCCACCGAGTCGACCGGCAGGGAGCGCGTGGCTCCCGACGGCGTCTTCAAGGTCGCGTCGAGTCCACTCTCGAGGTAGCGCCGCCAGGGCTCGTCGGCATCGAGCACCGTCGAGGGAATCGGCTGCAGGCTGATGCCCGGCCCCTGCCACGACAGCTGACAGGAGCCCTCACCGGCGCGATCCACCAGCTCCAGCCTGATCCCGTGGCGAGAGGGCCCGCCCGTCGGCGCCGCCGCCAGATCGACGACCCCTGTCTGCGCCGCCGCGGCGACCGACTCGACGACGAGCCGGCCGTCGATCCACAGGCGGGCCTCGTCGTCGCCGACGAGATGAAACGTGTAGCTCCCGGGCCGGGGCGGCGAAAGGGTGCCCGTCCACCGCACCGAGAAGCCGTCGGCCGGAACACCCGGCGCAGGAGATCCGCTCCACCGCAAGACAGGCTGTTCGTCCCGTCGGACAAAGCGTGCGTGTCGCAGAGCGGGAGAGCCGTAGTACGTGCCGCGCAGCCCGCCGCCGCCGGGCGCGAGTCGATCACCGGCTCCGGGCGCCGCAGCGAGCGGAACCACGACACGATTCGCCGGATCGAGCTCGAGCCCCGGGTCCCGCAGCTCGACGAGGCTCATGATGAGCTCGTGGACGAGCGGAACAAAGCACTTGCGTGTCGCGATGGTGCTGTCCTTGGAGTCCAGCGAGAACGCCGTCATCAGTACTCGCCCGTCTCCGACCTGACGACCGACGAGGAGCGGTGCATCGGTATCGAGACGCGCGCCGATGCGGACGGAGATGTCCGCCGCATCGATCGCCAGTCGCCAGTAGGAGACGACGGACGTCGACACGATGTCGCTGCGCGGCGTGTCGAGAATGACCCGGAAGGCCGGGTGCTCCAGGGTGTCGCCGGCGGGACGAACGACCTCTCCTAGCTCGGTAGTCGTCTCGCGCCCCTGCAGACGAGCGGGCGCCACCGGATAGCCGTCACGCGTGCGCCAGCCCTCGTAGAACCGGGGCGTGGCGTGCTCGCCGGGTGCCACGAGCAGCCCGCCACCATCGTTCACGAACGCCGCGAGACGAGCCGCGGCCTCAGCAGAGAGTCTCGGCACGTCCGCCAGCACGACGACGTCGTACGGGTCGAGACTCGTCACGGAGTCGACATCCGGCGCGTCGATGACCGTCACGTCAAACAGATCCCCCGATGCGAGCCGCTCGCTGGCAACCTCGTCCGATCCGGGCGGCAAGTCCTCGCGATCGATCTCCTCCGGCTCCGGTGTCAGCGCCGCGAGCAGGAAGGCGGAGGCGCGATCAAAGGGTCGGGTAGAAGGATTGCCATCGACCAGGAGGGTCGACACCTGCTCGAAGGTCCGGATCACGCGGGCGGCGACGTTGTCGGAGGGCAGGTCGTCGGCGATCTCCGCCCGGGCCTCTATGCTGTGCGTCCCGGCGCGCTCGAAGCGATTGCGAAACGTGACGCTCTCGACGGCCCCGGTCGTCAGATCGCCGACCGACGAGCGCAGCACACGCTTCTCGCCGTCGATACGCAGCGTCACCTCCACCGGTGTCGTGATCGCGACGTCTCCGGTGTTCTCGATCTCCACACGGATCTTCACCGGACGATCGGAGCCGACGACCCGACGGGAGAGCGAGATCCCCTTGACCTGCACGTTGCGGAACTCCTCCGGTCCACGGAGCAGGCGAAGGACCAGACGCGGTCGCGTCGCCGGAGGCATCGCGGCGAAGGGCTCCGCCAGCATCGCCCAGTCCGCGAGCCCCTCGTCCTTCCACCCGGTGTCCTGGCCGTCCGTTATGAACACGATCCTCCGCGTCAAGCTGTGTCCGCGGCCGAAGATCTCGGCCGCTGCGCCGAGAGCACGGCGCACGTCCATGCGTCCGCCGGTGGGCCGCAGTTCATCGAGAGTCTTCTCGAGACGATCCGGACGAAGAACCGGCGACGGTGTTCTGATCTCCGGACCCGGACCGGCGACCAGCAAGGCTGCGGCGTCCTGCGGCCCGAGTGCCATGAGCACCGCACGCGCCTCGTCGACCGCACGGTCGAAGTTCGAGCGTCCGTCGACGGCCACGGTCATCGACGCCGAGCCGTCGACGATGACGACGACGTCCTGCTCGCCGAGCTCCGGGCTCCAGACGCCGACCTGCAGGAAGCGCTCCGCGATCGCCGCTCCGCCCGCCATCAAGATCAGGAGAGCCCCGACCGCGAAGAGACCCCGATGCCACCTCGGGTAGCGCCAGAGCGTCGTGGCAGCACCGATGGCTGCTGCGCCGACGAGCATCGCCGGCAGCAAGACCTGCCACGGGACCCTCGAACCCGGCGGCACGAAAGGCAGCGCCATCGCGAGAACGAGAAACGCGATCAGAAGACAGCGCAGCACGAGAAGTAGCATCTCCTCCAGTAGCATCCGCCGGTGGCGGCTGACCACGGAGCCGAGCAGGAACTGCATCGCCCCCCACTCGACATCACGCGCCTTGCGTCGGTGAAACAGATGGATCAGCACCGGGATCGCGACCGCGGCCAGGCCGATGAGCATCAGGGGATTGGCGAAGGACATGCTTGCCTCCAGCAAGCCGGGCCGCTATTGCGCGCGGCTCTGCCGGGCGGCGAGGTAGCTCGACAGCGCCACCTCGAAAGGCTCACGGGTACACATGGGCACGTAGTCGATCCTCATCTGGCCGCAGCCGGCGTCGATCCGTCGCACGAACTCCTGAACGCGCCGCAGATACTCCGCCTGGACCGCCTTCGGATCGAGAGAGATCGCGCTGTCGGGGATCTCGAGGCCGCGAAAGTTCGCCCACTGGCTGAACGGGAAGGTCAGCTCTTCTTCCGCGAGAACGTGCAGCAAGATGACCTCGTGCTTGCGATGGCGAAAGTGATGAACCGCCTTCAGCAGCTCGTCGGGGTCGTCGAGCAGGTCGCTGATCACGAACACCATGCCGCGGCGATGAATGCGCTCTGCGATGTCGTGAAAGGTCGTGGCGAGATTCGTCTCGTCGCCCGGCTCCGTGTTCCACGCCTCCTCCAGCAGGATGCTGAGGTGTGTTGGACGACTGCGCGCGGGGATGTACCTGCGCACCTCGGAGTCGAACGTCACGAGCCCGACCGCATCCTGCTGGTTGATCAAGAGGTAGGCCAGCGAAGCGGCGAGCTGCCTGGCGTACTCGAACTTCGACAGCGAGCGCCCGTCGACCGACGCGGCCTTCTCCCCGACGTACTTCATCGACCCGGATGCATCGAGCAGTATCGTCGCACGGAGGTTGGTCTCCTCGATGTACTGCTTGACGTAGTAGCGATCGTTGCGAGCGAAGACTCGCCAGTCCAGATTGCGAGTATCGTCGCCGGGGACGTACTGGCGGTGCTCCGCAAACTCGGCGGAGAAGCCCTTGTACGGACTCTTGTGCCTGCCGGTGACGAAACCCTCGACGACGCCGCGAGCGATGATCTGCAGTCGCCCCAGACGCTCGAGCGCTTCCGGGGTCAAGAGGCTCATGAACTCCGGTGTCGGGCTCTTGCCGTCCATTCGCGTCAGTCGACCTCGTCGTGGACGTCCGGCTGCACCTCCTCGAGCAAGCGGCGAATTATGTCGTCGCTGGTGATACCGGCGGCTTCGGCGTTGAACGTCGTCACCACCCGGTGGCGCAGGACAGGGAGAGCGACCTCACGAATGTCCGTGGTCGCTGCGTGGTAGCGACCGTGAAGCACGGCTCGCGCCTTGGCGGCGAGGCACATGTAGATCCCGGCGCGCGGCCCGGCGCCCCACGAGATCATCTCGCTGACGAACCCGGGTGCCTCCTCGGCCTTCGGACGCGTCGCACGTGCAAGGTCACGCGCGTACTCGAAGACGTGCTCTGCCATCGGCACGCGTCGAACGACCTCCTGCAGGCGCAGGATTGCGTCACCGGTAAGCCGATGCTGGAGGTCCGCCTTCCGGGTCCCCGTGACGAGCTTGAGGATCTCGAGCTCTTCCGCAGCGGTCGGATAATCGACGGTGATGTTGAACATGAAGCGGTCCAGCTCGGCCTCCGGAAGAGGGTAGGTACCCTCCTGCTCGATCGGATTCTGCGTCGCCAGCACGAAGAACGGCTCCGGCAGCGGATACGTCTCCTCGCCGATCGTCACGTGCTGCTCCTGCATCGCCTCGAGAAGAGCCGCCTGTGTCTTCGGCGGCGTGCGATTGATCTCATCAGCGAGAATCATGTTGGCGAAGAGCGGCCCCTTGAGAAAGCGGAAGACCCGCTTGCCCGTCGTGCGATCTTCCTCGAGAACATCGGTGCCGGTGATGTCCGACGGCATCAGATCCGGGGTGAACTGGACGCGCTTGAAGCTCAGGTTGAGAACACGGCTCAGGGTGCTGACGAGCAAGGTCTTGGCGAGCCCCGGAACCCCGACCAGCAGAGAGTGGCCGCGACAGAAGATCGCGATCAGGACCTGCTCGACGACATCCGACTGGCCGATGATGACGTGGGAGAGCTCCTGCGTCATCGTCTGGTAGGCGCTGTTCAGCGACCGGATTAGCTCGACGTCATCCGTACTCGCCGCATCGTCGCCCGCTGTGTTCATGGCGTCCTGACCACGAGAATCGATCGCCATCGAAGCTCTCCGATCTCTTGAAAAGGCGCGCTGCCGTCTCGGCAAGACGCACGGTCGCCGCTTTGTCGGTGGCACGAACCCGGACAGCGCGAGACCGCGCTCGCAGCCCGACAGGGACCTGCGGCCTCGAACTCGTGCCTCTGTTCACCCTTCACCGTCACCCCGGGTACCGCCCGTGAGAGCCTCGCCCGGAGCTTTCCGGTTCAGCGTCGACGCAAAGGTCGTCAAAGTCAAGCAACAGGCCGCCCTGCGAACTTCCGGGCGTGACTCAGGGTGGAGGCCGGAACGCGACACGAAAGCCCATGAAGATCGCACGAAAATCGGCGCTAGTTCGGGCGCGGTTCGCGGATCGGCAGGTGAAGGGCCGGCGGTCCCACGCCCCTCCCCGACTGACCTTGCGACCCGAGTTCCCGAGACTTTGTGGGTCCTGCAACGATGCCTCGGGGCGCGCGTAGAAGCCGGCGTCATACACGTCCTCGCACCACTCGTAGACGTTGCCGTGCATGTCGTGGAGCCCGAATCCGTTCGGCTGCTTGCCGCCGACGGGTTGCGGCGAGGTCGGTGGATCTGCGTCAGACCTGTACCAGCCCGTGTCATCGAGCTTCCCCGTCCCCGCGTACGGCCCCGATGCCCCACCCCGACAAGCGTACTCCCACTGCGCCTCCGACGGCAGCCACAGCCCCGTCCGCGCCAGGAATCCATCCTCCGCGTGAAGCTCCGTCCACGTGACACTCTCGACCGGCCGGCTGTCGTCGCCCTCGAACGCGGAAGGGTTCGTGCCGGTGACCTTCCGGAACTGCGCCTGGGTCACCTCGTACTTGGCGATCAGGAACGAGCTCAGCTCGACACTCCGTACCGGCCCCTCATCATCGCCTCGTCCCTCCTCGTCGGGCGGGCTGCCCATCTCGAACTTGCCGCCCGGAAGACGGACAAAGACGATCCCGGACTCATCGTGTTGAAACTCGGGATAGCCCGCAGCGTTGGTCTCAACGAACGTGAAGCCGGGAATCGCCGCGCTCGGATCCACGGCCGGCTCCCTGCCTGGCTCTGGCTCCGGCTCCGGCTCCCCCGAACGCGTGACGCGATCGTCAGCGGTCGCCGGCGCCGTCGACGAATCGACCCTCCCGCGCGTTGACCCCGATGGCCCCGGGCTCTCCTCGACGGCCACGTGCAGGAGGCTCCCGATTCCCAGCGCTCCGGCGGCCAGCGCGACCACCGCGACCACGACCCCGAGGCCCGCGGCACAGGCCAGGGCCGCGCCCAGCGTCAAGCGCCACGCGCCATCTCTCATCGAGTCGTCTCTCCGGTCCCTTGGTCTTCCGTGCCGGGAATCGATCCCGTTCTCAGTAGACGCTCCAGCTCACGGACGATCAAGAAGCGCCCGGATCACGGCCGCTCGCGCATCGTCGATGACGTTCGGATCCCGCGAGAAGTCACGAACGTCGCGGCAGATCCCGCGGACGGCTCGATCCGCCGCAGCCCGATCGCGCTCGGCGAGGAGGCGTATCAGCTCGAGCTCCTCGAGCCCCTCACGAAGCAGCGCCAGACGCAGGGAGGCGACGGGGCCATCGACGTTGTCCTGACCGGTGTAGCGCTCCGCGAGGTTGCCCGGATAGACGAGCGATCCCTCCCCGGCCGCCGGCGAGTTGCAGGGAAACCACTTCCAGTTGACGGGGTCGCGCCACGGGTCGCGGACCTCCTCCCAGAACGTCGCCGTCCAGTAGAGGATTCCCGACATTCCGTAGCGCCAGGTCAGCCACGGCACCATGCGCAGGTCCGCGGCCTCCCGATCGATGTAGTAGTTCGGCTGCGGGTAAAGCTGATCGCAGCTGACGTACCAGATCATCCGATCGCCCGCACGGCGGCGCGCGGCGATCTTCTCCTCGCCCTCGAAGAGGTAGTTGCCGTTGATAACCCACGTGTTGACGTGACCGACGAGCGAGCCCCAGCTCGGATTCTCCGCGAAGGGCTGCTCGGTGACGGCGACCGGAATGTCCGCGTCGACGGCGCGCACCGCGTCGCCCCAGCGGCGTACGGCGGCGTACTCCTCGGCGGTGTTCGGCTCGTCGACCGGAAGCCAGAAGCCGAGCTTGTCATACCAGCCGCGGTCGCGTGCGTGCGCGATCACCTGCTCGACGTGAGAGCGCACGAGCCTCGCGTACTCCACCGTGAACGGCGCCGCGCCGCTCTCGCGCGCAACGCCCTGCGGCACCGGCTTGACGTAGATGCGCAGCCGGTCACGCTCGAGGTAGAGCTTCTCGAGGTCGGGGCGCGGCCACTCGAGCACGTACCTGTCGTTCTCGACACGACCGCGCAACCCGGGACCCGTTCTCGGATCGAGGCGATGGTCGAGAAGGAGCTCGAGATACCTCCTGAACACGCGCCGGAACTCGTCGCTGTCGACGTCGAGGCCATGCATACGCGCGATGTGATGCTCGTAGTATCCGATGTGGGCCCGGCAGCTCCGCGTGCCGGGCCGCGGCACGGGGCCGCCCCGGCGCGCGCCAAGGGCGCCCCCCCGTGGGTGGGGCCCGGGCCCGCCCGCCACTGCCGGGGCAGCGTCAGGTCGACGACCGTGAGCTCGACATGGACGACGCCGAGTGGGTCGGTCCCGGACGCGACCTCCACCTCGCCGCGGTAGACGCCGGGCTGCTGGTCTCGCGACACGAAGAGGTCGACCCACAGCGGCTGGTGGCGCGGCAGGCCGCTCGGACCGGCAGCGCGTACGGTGAACGGACGCGTCAACGGCACGAGCGGATCCGGCCAGTAGCCTCGACGGCCGTGCTCGCCGGTGGCTGCGTAGACCTTGACGAGGTGCTCGTAGAAGAGCGTCGCGTTCGGCGCAGCGAACAGATGCTCGCCGCTGGAGAGCGGCGTGATCCGGACGCGTACATCCTCGAGCGCCTCACCGTACGTCGTGACGACGAGGTGAAACGGCGCGTGCTCGCCTCTCACGGCCGTCAGCCGCACCGTGCGCGTCGCCTCGTCGTAGACGCCGTCGTGCGGCATCTTCGCGCGGTAGCGATGCTCGATCTTCTCGGTGCTGCCGGCGGCCCAGACGACCGCGGACGACGCGGGCACGCCGGCACCGGGGACATCGGGAGAACCGGCCGGGTCGGATCGACCATCGGTCGTCGATCGAGTCATGACGCAGCCGACGAGAGCGGCGAGAGCGGCTGCCGAGGTCATCGAGATGTATCGCCGCATGAATCCTCCTGATCGTGGCTCGGTGCCGCGTCACGGACGATCGACGACGGCGAACATCGACGAGACCCG
Source organism: uncultured Planctomycetia bacterium (assembly GCA_964390645.1). Taxonomy (GTDB): domain Bacteria; phylum Planctomycetota; class UBA8108; order UBA8108; family UBA8108; genus CAYMLL01. The sequence goes on from CAYMLL010000121.1 coordinate 14,543, forward strand.
GCACCGCCGCAGTACAGCAGTCCGTCGGAAAAGTCAATTCGGCGCGACAGCGGCCGTTCGCGAGGTGAAGAGCCGACCGGACGAACACACCGTCCCTCGCGAATCCGGATGATGGGAGCGTCCGAGCCCGCAGAGGCACCCCGCGGAGGAAATCGTCACCCCACGTCATCGACTCGCTCCCCGGTCGCGCGTAGACTGATGCAAGGTGCCGCCCACGCTCCTCGGAAATCCTGCCGATGGATGGGCCGTCCCCTGCGAATCACGCACGTATTGCTGCCCGTCGTCCTCCTCTTGCCCTGCGTCGCCCTCGCCGCCGACTGGCCCACCTACCGGCGCGACCGGCTGCGCTCGGCGGTGACGCCCGAGAAGCTGCAGCTGCCGCTGAAGCGGCTCTGGTCGTTCCGGTCGCGGCAGTCGCGTCACGCGCCGCGGCCGACGCTGGAGCCGCAGCGCGCTAACTTCCCGGACTGCAGCCTCTACACGCTCCCGGTGATCTCCGCCGGCGACCACGTCTTCGCGAGCAGCGCCATCGAAGGACGGGTCTTCTGCCTCGATGCGGCAAGCGGCGAGATGCGCTGGCAGTTCATCGCCGGCGCCGCCGTCAACCGCACGCCGATGTTCTGGGAGGGGAAGATCTACACGGGCAGCGACGACGGCAACGTCTACTGCCTCGACGCCGCCAGCGGAGAGATCGTCTGGACCTACCAGGCGGCTCCGACGCGGCGGCTCTTCCTGGCCTACGGCAGGATGATCTCCGTCTGGCCGGTGCGCACCGATGTCCTCGTCGACAAGGGAGTCGCCTACTTCTCCGCCGGCGTCTTCCCGCACGAGGGCACCTTCGTCTACGCGCTCGACGCGCGAACCGGCGAGCTCCTGTGGCGCAACGGCACGCAGTCGGAGGACGGCAACCAGTCGAGCCTGGCTCCAGGCGGCCACCTCTACCTGACACAGCTTCAGGCCTGGGTGCCGAAGGACTTCCGAGGCTACGCAAATCTGCCCTACGGCGCGCCGACGGCGTTTCGTCGCTCGAACGGCGAGCATCAGGGTTGGCCGGATCCGGCGGATCCCGAGCGACCGAAGATCGACTCCAACAGCCCGTGGACGCGCATCTTCTGGCCGCTCTTCGGCGTCGAGCGCGACGGCGTGCGCTACGCCGGGGCCTCCGCCTGGAAGACCGAGAACGAGGAGAAGGGCCGGCAGACCGTCTGGAGCCACGACATCCCGGGGCGCTGGGTCGACCACGACTCGGCCGTCGGCGTTCGCATCAAGGGGAAGCCCGTCATCTTCCGCTACGACCCCGACCACTCGAGCATCGTGCTCGCGGGGGACGTGCTCTTTCACACCGCGTTCGACACCGACCCGAAGAAGGCCGTCGGATCGGGACTCTACGCGCGTCAGCTCGGCGACGGCAAGGAGCTCTGGTCCACGGAGTTCTCCGATCGAGCCAACCAGCTCGTCGTAGCGGGCGGCCGGCTTTTCGTCGGCACGCGCGGCGGCATGATCCACGCCTTCGCGCACGACGGCGACGAGCACGGGGAGATCGTCGAGGAGGTCGACGACGCGGCACCCGTAGCGGGCGACCCTCTCGCCGACGCCGCCGAGACCATCATCCGGGAGAGCGGCGTCAAGAGCGGCTACGCGCTCGTCCTCGACTGCACGAGCGGTCGGCTGGCTCTGGAGCTGGCGCGAAGGACGAACCTCTACGTCTGCGCGGTCTTCGATAACGACGGCGCGATGCACGAGGCGCGAAAGATCTACACGGCGGCGGGGCTGCACGCCAGCCGCATCGCGACGTGGCGCCGCCGCGGCCGCGAGAAGCTGCCCTACCCGTCGTTCTTCGCCGACCTGATCGTCTCCGAAGGGGCGTCGACGAGCGGCGACCTTCCGGGCGAAGTGGCGGACTGGTCGCGTCTGCTGAAGCCTGTCCGTGGCATCGCGCTGATGGGTGCGGCGCGGAGCCAGGAGACCGCGGCGAGCTGGGTCGCCGACGCCGCGCAGGAAGGCTGGAAGATCGTCGAGCGCGATGGATGGTGGGCCCGACGTGACCGACCCCGCCTCGCCGGCGCGGGCGGCTGGACGCACATGCACGGTGACGCCGGCAACACGAGCTGCAGCCACGACGACGTGCTGAAGGCCCCGCTCGGGGTGCTCTGGTACGGACCGCCCAGCGTCAAGTCGCCGAGCAAGCACACATCGCTGATCATCGACGGGATCCTCGTCCTCCCCGATCGCCACTCGCTCGAAGCCTGCGACCAGTACACCGGACGGCGCCTGTGGAAGCTGGATGCGAAGGGCATCGGCGCGAGCATCGCCGCGAGCCGCAAGCACGTCTACGCGCGATTCGACAAGTTCCTGGCGCAGATCGACCTCTTGACGGGCAAGCACCTGACCTCCTTCCTGACGCCCTTCGGCAAGGAGCACGGCTGGGGCTGGTACGCGGCCGCCGGGGACGGAAAGACGATCTACGGGGCGGCAGCAGGCGGCTTCTTCGCGACGGAGACGGAGTCCGGCAAGGGCAACGTCCTGTGGACGGTCGGCGGACCGGGCTCCGAGGAGAAGATCGGCGGCGCGACGGCGATGAGTGACGGGCTGATCCACGTGCTCGGCGGCGAGGTTCAGGGCGAGATGCGCGACGACGCCATCCAGGCGATGCGCGCGTTCTTCAGCACGCAGACCGCCGAGCTGCGCGAGGAGTTCGAGAGTCAGGTCGCGAAGCGCGACATCCGGCGGCTCACGACGATCGATGCGTCGAACGGCAAGATCCTCTATCGCACCGGCGTCGACATCAGCAACTGTGGAGGTAAGTGGCTCAGAGGGGCGAGCTTCGGCTCCAGGGGGCACTACAACCCCTACGTGTTCCTCGACATCTACGCGCGCAACGGCACGGTCGTCATCGGATCGGCGAGCCGCGCCGACAAGGGCTGGAGGCAATGGAACAGCGGCGCGTACAAGACGCGCGCGCTGACCGCCTACGACGCCAGGACCGGCAAGCTGCTCTGGTACAGGTTCACGAACCACCGCACACGCCCGGTCATCGTCAACGACACGATCCACGCCGAGCCGTGGGCCTACGATCTCCGCAGCGGCCGGAAGAAGACCCGGGTCCACCCGATCACCGGCGAGGAAGCCGACTGGGCCTGGTGCCGCTTCGACAAGCAGTGCGGCGTGTTCTCCGCGAGCTCGAATCTCCTCTTCGGACGCAACAAGGGCTTCGGCTACCAGGACCTCGCCAACGACCAGGGAATCTACACGTTCTGGCACAGCCGCTCGAACTGCTACGTCGATCACGTCAGCGGCGGCGGGTTGATGATCAAGCCGCCCCAGGCGATCTACTGCAAGTGCATGTGGTCGCTGCCGTTCACCGTCGCCATGGGAGAGGTACCGAGGCCCCCACCAAGCGCGCCGAAGTTCGCGCAGCCCGGCCCGAACCTGCCGGTGAAGCACCTGCACCTGGACTTCGGCTCCAACGGCGACCGCCGCGACGCGAAGGGACGCCTGTGGCTCTCCTCGACCAACCGACCGGTGAACCACAAGCTGCTTCTCGGCTACGACGTCCGGATGCTCCTCCACGACGGTGGCAAGGATCTGCGTCGCAGCTCGATGTTCACGCACGTGGAGAACGCCGATGTGCCCTTCGTGTTCGCGACGGCGATCCTCGGACTGAAGCGCTGCGTGCTTCCGATCGTCCGCGAGGAGGACGGACCGGGCAGGTACAAGGTCCGTCTCGGCTTCGTTGCGCCGCGCGGAGACGTGGAGGGTCGGCGCGTCTTCGACGTGCGCCTCGGCGGCAAGACCGTCATCGCCGATCTCGACGTCGTCAAGGAGGCCGGCGGCGCCGAGATCGCGATGTGGCGGGAGTTCACGCTCGAGATCGACGGTGACCTCGTCCTCGATCTGGTCTGCGAGTCGGACTCTGCGGACGAGACCCGCCTACCGCTGATCAGCGGGCTCGAGGTCCTTCGCGAGGAGGTGCGAGAGCTCGGATTCGCCGCCCCGCACGACACCTGGCTCAACTTCGCCGCCCCCGAGAAGACCCTGACGATGCGGATCGCGAATCTCGGCGATGCGGCGGTGCGCGGGCGGATCGTCCTCGACGCTCCGAACGGCATCGACGCGAAGATCACGGGCGGCGACACGATCGATCTCGCGCCCTCCGGTCGCACGGAGGTCGAGGTCTCCGTCAAGGCGTCCGAAGAGACGCTCGTGGGTCGACACGAAGTCGGCATCCGGTTCGTCGACTCCAGTGGCGGCGCACGACTCGAGCGCGCGGTCCCCGTGGAGTGGATGAGCGATCTCGAGCGGCGCACGATCCACGGCGGGTCGCGAACGGTGATGGAGGAGCAGCTGCGGCAAGCCGTCAGCCGACGAGTGCGCCCGCGCCGACACAACGAGGCGATCTTCGTCTCGCGCGGCGCCAGGAAACCTAACGACGGCGGCGCCGCGACGTCCTACCTCTGGTTTCACGTTCCGGGCGAGCTCCGCGGCAGGAGGATCCACGCGGCCCGGCTGCGACTGCACCGGGCTCCCGGATACGACGGGCTTCAGGGGTCGACGTCGCCCGTGAACGAAGCGCGTCGAGCCATCGTCAAGCGCATCCCCGGTCCGCCGTGGCCCGACGTCAACAAGATCGAGCCCGAGTCGCTTCCGCAGACGCTCGCGGACGCCCGTGAGCTGCACCCTCTCGCGGGCGACGAAGCGGTCCTCGAGGCCGCGCTGCCGGGCGCCCTCGAGGTCGACGTCAAGGACGGCAACATCTACCTCGTGATCGAGCCGACCGCGCTCGGCGCCGCCGCCTACTGGGGCGGTGCGGCGACCGATCGCGACAAGGCGCCGATGCTCATCCTCGACTTCGAGAAGGCGTCCCGGACGTCGAAGTAGTCGAGTTCTCCGCCGTTCGAGAGTCGCGGCCACGACCGGAGATGAAACGCGCCGGGTCGCAGGACCCGCCGCCCCGCGCCCTGTGAGCCGTACACGGCACGCGTTCGAGCTTTGGTTCCCGTCCCCGGCGTTGTAGCATGCTCGGGGATCGTCTCGGGTTCGGGGTCCGGCAGGTTTCGACGACAACGACAGGTTTCGACGACAACGACAGGGTGAGCAGGATGACCGGCAAACTTCGGCTGATGGCGCTCGGCGCCCTCGTTCTGTGCGCTCGATCCACGATCGGCGCGGACAACCCCCACCTCGTCGTCTACCAGGGCGACAGCGGTCCGGGCGTCGGCAAGCACATCGCGCTGATCGCCGGTGACCACGAGTATCGCGGCGAGGAGACTCTGCCGGCGCTCGCACGCATCCTCGCGAAGCGATACGGCTTCAAGTGCAGCTGCTTCTTCACCACCGACCCGAAGACGGGGTTCATCCTCCCAGGCAGCTCGAACATCCGCGGGCTCGAGGCGCTCCGGACGGCGGACCTGATGATCGTCTTCCTGCGCTTCCAGGACTTCAAGGACGACGAGATGCAGCACGTCGTCGACTACCTCGACGCCGGCAAACCCGTGATGGGCCTGCGAACGTCGACACACGCGTTCAACATCGGAAACGGCAAGAAGTTCCACAAGTACGGGGACCGCTACAAGGGCGATGACTATCGCGGCGGCTTCGGCCGTCAGGTTCTCGGCGAGCACTGGGTGGGCCACTACGGTCGCAACCATCGTCAAAGCTCGCTCCTGGTGCTGCAGGAGGATCAGCTCGCGCATCCGATCCTGCGCGGCGTCAAGGACGTCCACGCGCAGTGCGGCGGCTACAAGGCGAATCCCATCGAGGGCAGCGTCACGCTCGCCCGCGGCCGCATCCTCAACGGGATGACGCCGGACGCCGAGCCCGACGCGTCGAAGAAGGAGATGCCGGTCGCGTGGTATCGCACCTACAAGGGCGCGAAGACCGGCAAGGAGGGTCGCGTCTTCACGACAACGCACGGAGCGTCGGAGGACATCCTCAATCCGGGCTTCCGTCGTATGATAATCAACGCCAGCCTGTGGTGCATGAGCCTCGACGACGCGATCAAGCGCGACGGCCCGATCGACTTCGTCGGCCCCTACAATCCGGTGACGTTCTCGTTCGGCGGCCATCGAAAGGGCGTCAAGCCGGCCGACATCGCCGGCTGGGACACCCCGATCCTGGGCTCCAGCGGGGACAGGACACACCTTTTCATCCTCTCGGGACAGTCGAACATGGCCGGACT
>CAYMLL010000122.1:0-20557 GCA_964390645.1 uncultured Planctomycetia bacterium
TTTGACAGCTGGCACTTCACCAAGGAAGACGAGGAGCGGCTCGAAGAGCTTCTTTCGCGTAGATCCCGGTCCGCGGGGGGGGATTCATAATGGAGGACTACCGCAATCTGATCGTCCTGATCTGCCTGTTGCTCTACTTCGTCATGTGCATCTGGGTGGGGCTCTGGGCGCTCCGTCGAACCAGGTCCTCCCACGACTTCTTCATGGCCGGCCGCGAGCTCGGCGTGATGGTCACGGCCTTCGCCCTCTTCTCCAGCACCCTCAGCGGATTCGGGTTTGTCGGTGGGCCGGGTATGGTCTACCGGATGGGAATCAGCTCCCTGTGGATGATCGTCTGCGGCACGGTCGCGGCCAGCTTCTCGTTCTTTCTGGTCGCCAAGCGGCTTCGCCTCTTCTCCGAAGTCTACGAGACCGTCTCCCTGCCCGACGCCGTCGCCGTCCGCTACGGCAGCGAGCTCAGCCGCTTGCTCAGCGCGGTCGCCATAATCCTCGGCGTCATCGGGTACCTTGCCGCGCAGATCAAGGCCATGGCTGTCGTCCTCCAGGAGGTCCTGAACAACATCGACATGATCCCCGATGTCGGCATCGAGGTCAGCCTGGCGATATCGTGCGCGGTCCTCGTCTTCTATTGCGTGACCGGCGGAATCATCGCGGGCGTCTACACCGACGTCGTGCAAGGCGCGATCATGATGCTCGCGGGTGTGCTCGTGCTGCTCGCGGCGATCAACTCGGTGGACGGCGGTGTCAGCGGTGCCGTGGCCACCATAATGGCAGACGACCCCGAGGCGATCGGCCCCTGGGGGACCCTGGGCATCATGGGAAGTCTCTCCTTCTACTTCCTCTTCGTCGTGGGGGCCTGCGGACAGCCGCATATCGTCACGAAGCTGATGATGACCAGGAGAATCCGGTCTCTGAAGAACGTCCTCGTCGTGAATTTCGTCGCGGGGACACTTGCCGCGCTGCTCTGGATCAGCATCGGACTCGCCATGCGCGCCACGGTCGTCGGCGGTGTTCACCCCGAGCTCGGAAAACCCGACGACGCCGCCTACGCGTTTCTCCAGGCCTACGCCCACCCGATCCTCGCGGGTGTCGTGTTCGCCGCGCTCTTTGCGGCGATCATGTCGACCGCCGACGGGTTCCTGAACATCGGCGCCGCGGCCATCATCCACGACATTCCCAAGGCCATCATCGGACGCTCCCTCGACCGGGAGCTCTTCTGGGCACGCGTCGCCACGCTCGCCATCGCCGTCGGCGCGGCACTCTTCGTGCTCTTCTCCGGGGAAGAGCTCATCGCTCTGCTCGGGACTTTCGGCTGGGGAACCTTCGCCGCCGCGCTCGTGCCAGCCGTCGCGCTCGGATTCAACTGGAAACGAGCCACGGCAACCGCGGCCAACGTCGCCATTCTGGCGAGCCTGGCCGTGAACCTCGCCATCGAGCTCTTCGAGATCGAGATCCCCCACAAGATACACGGCGGGGCCGTCTCCCTGATTCTCTCCCTGACACTCTTCTTCGGCATCTCCCTGCTGACACCACCCAGGAAGCTGCCCGAAGATGTCGAGGTCGTCATGGATCTCTGAGGGCGCTTCCTCCACTCACTCTCGTTACGCCGCCAGTCGAACTCGTCCCTCGAACCCCACGAATCGCAACGGGGTCAACCGGTGGCTCGACAACCAGGAGGAGTGAGGTCACGCCGTGAAAGCGATTCACGAAGGAGCAGATCATCCACGAGCTCGGAGAGGCAGAGGTGGAGTTCTCGAAGGGTGGAAGCGTCGGTCAAGCCTCCGAGAAGATCCGGCGTGACGGAGCCGACGTACGAACGCCGGCGCAAGGACTACGGTGCGCTGAAGCTCGATCAAGCCGAGAGGCTTCGATAGCTCGAGAGGGAGAATGCCTGCCGTCCCGGTCTGCCTCGTCAGATCCGCCGGAGAGTGCTCACGGTCTTCCGCGAGACTGCCTGCCTCGGAAGGAGTGTAGATGAACGCTGCGCAGCAGTGTACGTTCGACGTCACAAGCGGTGATTGCGCCTGCGCCGTGCAGCAGTCGAACGAGATGTTGACTCGGGCCCCGTCGAGGTGGACTCCGGGTGCGGTCAAGTTCGGCGACCGGCTGGCGCAGGATGGGGTGGAGCCTCGACCGCTGTGCGTACCTGTCGTCGAGGGAGTTTGATTCGGGATGGATCCTTCGCGAGACCGCCTGATTGTGAGAGCTCATGAGGCGCTCGGGGATCGTCAGCTGCGTCGAGTCCCCGAGCTGAGCGACTTGCCTCCGGCGCGCCGGCGCGAGCTCTGGGAGCGGTGCTATCCTCAGGTTGTGGCGGACTGCGGGATCCTCTTCCGACGCTTGACGATGGTCCTCAACGTGCTCAGCATCGCCGGCGTCGTTGCCGGCGCGCTGCTCGGCTGGTGGCAGGGAGGGCCTCTGGCCGCTTTCGTCGGCCTCGTGCTCGGAGCCGGGCTCGGCGGCTTCGTGGGCGGCCTCCTCCGAGGCGTTGCCGTCCGACGCTTCGCACGTCCGTACCTGGCGCGTGAGCTGGCCGAAGAGACCGCCCGGCGCTGACGACGGCTACGGGGAGCTCACGACCTGGGCGCCCTGGTCACGAGGTCATCACCACGCCGGTGTCGCGGCCTCCGGCGTCGGGGCCGCTAGGGACACGGCGGGTACGACACGCAGTCGAGCGCATCGTCGCTCGGATCGACGCCGCAGTCCGGATGGGGCGTCCCCGGCGTCGGCCCCCCGAGGAAGAGATGCTCGAGGAGGCTGATGGCGTCCGAAAGATCCACGTGCGAGTCATCGTTCGTGTCGGCGGAGTCGAGGCAGTCGATCACGGCGTTGCCGACGAAGAGCCCGTTGAGGATGTGGATCGAGTCCGAGATGTCGACTCTCCCGTCGACGTTGCCGTCGCCGCGAACGAACGGCTCGGCGATGCTGATCGACCCGTCTCGAAGCGTGCGCGGCAGCCGCGCGGCCCACTCGCCGGAGAGCTCCGGACGCAACAAGGTGCCGTCCTCTGCAGTGTGCTCGACGATCTCCAGAGCGATCCTGTTTCCTCGGCGCGCGCCCGGCGACACGACCCCCGGGATGTTGAAGATGTGGAGGTTCTCGCCCGGCCGGACGTTGCCGATCGGCGAGAGCAGATCGAACTCGTGGGAAAGCCACAGTACCGCCTCCCCCGGGAACAGGCGGTCCGCGATGAAGTGCCCGCGCAGCTGACCCGGATTGTCGGCTGCGAAGATCGTGTTCCCGAAGATCAGCTCGCTCCGTGCCTGCGGCTCGAGCCCCTCGATGTCGGTCGGCGTGAACAGATCGGGGTCGTACCTTACGGCGAGCTGTACACCGGCGCAGACCGCGTCGACCGAGATGCGCACGGGGACGTGGACGAGCTCACCGGGAGCGGCGCGAACGTGATCGATCGACACGACCTCGTCGCTCTCGAGCGGCTCCGTCACCTCGTACGACTCGCAGCTCAGATCGTCCTCGGTCGGATCGAGACCGGGCTGCGGATACGGCGCCGCGATCCCTCCAGGCATGCTGCCGTCGGAGTCCGGCAGGTCCGTGAAGATCACCTGCAGACCGTGGATCATGTCCGCGATATCGACGTATCCGTTGTCATCGACGTCGGCGGCGTCCTGGCAGGGCGTGGGAAAGAAATCGCAGAAGAAGATGCATAACCAGGATTCGGTGTCCGATATCGACACCTGACCGTCGAGGTTGACGTCGCCTCGAACGAACTCGGCCTGCGCTCGGACCGCGGACGCGTCGAGGACGGCGAGGAGAAACGCGAGTGTGGCGAGAACGGGCGGACGACGGTGAGGGCGGACGGAGCGGAACGTGGTCATTCGAGCGGCCTCTCGTCGGCTTGTGACCGTGAAGGGGCTCAACGGATCATAGCACTGCGCAGGTCGCGTGTCCCTTTCCGCACGACGGGAACTCGTACCGGCCAGTCGAAAGGACCATCTCCGGCGGACGCCGGTGATTCTGCCCGATCTCTGCGGCGCTGAAGCTCGACCAGCAGGCACCTCGCTTGCGTTTCAGCTTCCCGATCTCGAGCAGAACCCCTCGATCCGGGCTCGAAAGCACCTTCTCGACGGACTGCTGTCCGGATCAGGGCTTCCGGACCTGAACGCGGCGATAGGGACTCGAAACGTAGGTCCTGTAGTTCCTCGAGCCATGGCGCAGGGTCTTGCGATGGTTGCTGAAGAAGTCGACCCGCGAGGCTCCGGCCTCGATCTCGATCTCGGCCATCCAGGCCCCCGCAGGCTCGTCGTACTTCATGTCCGTCCACTGGTCGTCGGGGATCAGCTCACGTATGTAGGCGGCGCTGCCATCCGGGCCTCGATCGAAGATCCACCAGATACGCCCGCTTTCCGCCCTCGCGTCGCGCCCGAACCGAACGGTGACTCGCAAGCGGCTGCCGGCGACCTCGTGCTCCACGGTCGGCGGGGCCAGCATCTTCCCCGTGCCGTCGAAGAAGTGCTGCAGAAGGAAGGCCGACTTGTTCTCCTCGTCGTTCTCCGATGCCGGATGTGCGCGCTTCTTTCCGTGACCGGAGTTGGCCTTCAGATACAGCGGGATCTCCGGATGGAGCCGTCCGCCCCAGGGCACATCGTAGGCGACGAAATCGTGCGTCCCCGGGTGAAAGTAGAGATCCACCGCCCTGGCCTCGAGTGCCTCGAGATTCCTGGTGATGAAGACCCGGTCGGCCATGGCCAGCGCCAGCTTCGAGAGGTCATCCCAGCTGTGTCCGGCAACGAGGGCCTCCTCATTGTAGATTGGGCCGAACAGGCCCCCCAGAAACGGATGCTCGCGCAACCGTCGGGTCTGCTCGCTGTCGCCCCCTGTCGAGAGCTTCTCGGCGTAGCGCCGGTTGTACCGTCTCAGCTCCGCCCACGCGTCCGCATCGCAACGTCGCAAGGGCGAATCCCAGATCGGTGCGACAGAGGAATGAAGAGCGGTCATCCTGTCGTCATGAAGGATGGCGATCGACGGAGACGCTCCGTTCTTCGACCCTCCCGACAGCGCCACCTTCCCTGGCTCGAAATGCTTCGTCTCTGCATATGCAGCCGTCACGCACCGCATCAAGCTCGCCGGCCAGCCCCAGTACTTGACGGTGACGCGTGGATTCAGCGTCCGGATGAACCGTCTGTGTACGGCCTTTCCCAGCACACCCTGACCGGACACCCGCAAGTCCTGGACCACCGTCTGGACGAGCCCGACACCTCCACGGAGCAGCTCCCTGTCCACGGAGCGGAGCCGGAGATCTCTCCGGAGCTGCTCTGGCCGGTTCCCCCCGGTGAGGTGGAATCCCCTCGCCTTCCCGTCGGCCGGAACGACCATCCGGACGGGTACGCGGTAACCCTGTCCCGGCCAGAACTCTCCGACGTGGATCGTGATCAGCTTCTGTCGTGCGGGGAAATCACCTTTCACCCTGTGCCAGTCCTTGACGACACGGATGTCCAGCGTCGTGGTGTCGCGGATGGCGTCCATGTCAAAGAGCGAAATCCGCGGCTCGTCCGCGGCAACGGACAGCGCCTGAAAAAGAAGCGCGATGGTCACCAGACTTCGCATGCTGTTGAACACTCCGGCTGTCGGATGGTGGAGGATCTGGCTGACGGGTGCTGCCCCCATCCGGTGTCGCCGCATCCGGTGTCGCCGCAACGCCGCTCTGGCGGTCCGGTCGACACGGCCAGGCAGGTGGACGAGCGTGGCGATCATAGTGGAATCGAAACAGAAGTGAAACAGAGCCCCGCCGCATCCGGCGAGAGCTGGTGACGCGACGTGGAAGAGAAGCACGGTGCGACCCGGGCGGCGGCGTTTCCAGCCCGGACTCCGGGCCGGGTGTCGGCGCTGCGGGAGTTGCGGGCGCGACCTCGATGGTGCACCATGCAGGCGCCGGAGGTCGGGGGAGGACCTCGCAGCGACTCGAGTCCGTGAGCCCGGAAAGCCGGTTCGAATGATCCGCATACCGTCGTCTTTCACGCGCATCTTGACGGGCATTCTCCTCGGCGTCCTGCCTGTCTCGGCAGTTTCGCTCCCTGCGCAGTTCACTCACCCCGGCCTGCTCCACGGTCAGGCCGACCTCGAGCGCATGAAGACTCTCGTCGCCGGGAAGCACCCGGTGATCCACGGAGCCTTCCTGGCATTGGCCGGGGAGGCTCATTCTCGAGCGGACTACAGACTCCGGGGGCCGTTCGCCGAGTGGAGTCGCAAACCCGACCTCCGAACTGCAGAGGCCGGGAGCGACGCCACCGCCGCGTACCAGAACGCGTTGATGTGGGCGATCACGGGCGATCGGGCGCACGCGCGCAGGTCGATGGAGATCGTCAACGCGTGGGTCTCCACGCTCGAGCGTGTCAGCGGCATCGACGGTGTGCTCGCTGCCGGTCTGCAGGGGTTCAAGTTCGCGAACGCCGCCGAGATCCTGCGATACACCGATTCGGGCTGGTCACGGGACGATGCGAAACGGTGCGAACGTTGGCTCCTCGAGGTGTGGCATCCGACGATCGAGCACTACGCTTATTTCGCCAACGCGAACTGGGAGGGCGCGGCGCTGCAAACGAAGATGGCGATCGCGGTCTACTGCAACGATCGGGATCTGTTCGAGGAGACGGTTCGCTACGCGGTGAACGGAGCAGGCAACGGCAGCATCCCGCACACGATCGTCTACGCCTCCGGGCAAACGCAGGAGACCACCCGCAAGCAGGGCTACGCCCAGCTGGGGCTCGGGCTTCTTTGCTGCGCGGCAGAAGTCGCGTGGAATCAGGGTGTCGATCTCTACGGCTGGGGAGACAACCGGATTCTCGCGGGCTTCGAGTACACCGCGCGGTACGGACTGGGAAACGAGGTGCCCTATCGGCACTACCTGGACCGCACCGGCAAGTACGGTTTCGGCGGACGATTCAACAGATACGACAGGATCTCCACCGAGGGCCGAGGCGACTTCCGGCCGATCTTCGAGCAGCCGCTCAACCACTATGTCAACCGACGTGGACTGAAAGCCCCCTACACGGCTCTTGTTGCCGCGAGACGTCGACCCGAAGGCCGCAGCCGCGATCACTCGAGTCACGGGACTCTGACCCACTGGCGTCCGCGAGTCGAGCCGTCGCGAGCGACGCGTCCACCCGGTCGACCTGCCGGGATCGTCGCTCGCACGACGGCTGACGGGATTCGCCTCACCTGGGTTCGTTCGGTCGAGCCGGTCAGCTGTACCGATGCTCGGAGCTACACGGTGAAACGTGCGGACTACCGGGGAGGTCCCTACTCGGTGGTCACCTCCGGAATCCTGGAGACCCGTCTCGACGACAGGAGCGTCGAGAAGGGACGGCTCTACCACTACGTCGTGAGCGGGGAGAACGAGGCTGGCGAAGGGGGAGATTCCGCGATCGTCGCCGCGAGCGCGGGTTTGCCCGGGGCCTGGGCGAGTCGCGATATCGGTGCGGTGGGCGTGTCGGGCCACACGGAATACGACGGGCGGGTATTCTCCCTCGAGGGAGAAGGCCATGACATCGGGGGCAAGCGGGATCAGCTTCAGTTCGCCCACGTGCCCATGAAGGGAGACGGGACGATCACGGCGCGCATCGTTCTGCCGATGAGCTCGCAGTGGTCGAAGCCCGGCGTCATGATGCGCGAAGGGCTCGAATCGGGCTCGCGTCAGGTGTCCGTGCTGCTCCTGCCGCACTGGCGCGGGGCGCTGGTCAGCCGATCGGAGCCGGGAGGGGATACGACGATCGCGGGCGCTACGGAGATCGGCGAGCCGTACGTCATCAACAAGAACCGGCTGATGAGGCCGTACTGGGTGCGGGTGACACGGGACGGAGGGCTCTTCACCGGGTTCATCTCTGCCGACGGGCGTCAGTGGAGGAGGCTTGCCGCCGCCAGGGTGTCCATGGGCGAGACGATTCACGTGGGACTGACCGCCTGCTCGCAGCTCGACAACGTCACCACGACCGTCACCTACGACAACGTCAGCGTGCCGGGATGGCGGATGAACGACTGAAGTCGGAGGGCGGCTCGATCCCGGTGTGCTTCCCTCGCAGAGCGAACGGCGTCGACCCTCACGACCGCCGTGGGGGGATCACCGCTGGACTCCCGGACCCGATTCCGGGACCGGCGCTCGATCTCCGGATCTCCGATCGTCGTCCCGGTCGTCGCCGAGCGACCGTCTCCAGCAGAGCCTCCGTCCGGTTCCTCTCCCCGCGGGATTAACGGGACGGGGGACGGTCAAGCGAGGAGAAGGAGGACGCACGGGCGGAGGGTTCGGGAGCCTCCTTTCCGCGGTGAACGGACGCGTTCAGCTCCGCATGGCCGGGTCCCCATCCGGCCGTTCGTCTCGTCCGATCAGCTCAGCCGATGATCTCCTTCACCACCCGGGACGTCTCGACTCCCGTCAGCTTCTGGTCGAGCCCCTGGTACTGGACGGTCAGCCGGCGGTGGTCGACCCCGAGAAGGTGGAGCATGGTGGCGTGGAGGTCGCGCACATGGACCGGATCCGCGGCGACGTTGTAGCTGAAGTCATCGGTCATTCCGTAGTGCATGCCGCCCTTGATTCCGCCGCCGGCGAGCCAGCCGGAGAAGCATCGTGGATGGTGGTCGCGTCCGTACTGGTCGCGCGTGATGTTGCCTTGACCGTACACGGTGCGGCCGAATTCGCCGGCGAAGACCACCAGGGTATCTTCGAGCAGTCCCCGGGCCTTGAGGTCTCCGAGCAACGCGGCGGTCGGCTGATCGACATCGCGGCACTGCCCCTTCATGTTGTCGGGAAGTCGGGAATGATGGTCCCACCCGCGATGAAAGAGCTGGATGAACCGGACATCCCGCTCTGCCATCCTCCGGGCGAGCAGGCAGTTTCTGGCGTAGGAGCCCGGCTTGTGGACCTCCGGCCCGTACATCGCGAGAATCCCCTGAGGCTCCCCGGAGATATCCGTCAATTCCGGGACGGATGCTTGCATGCGAAACGCCATCTCCTGCTGGGCGACAGTCGTCTGTATCTCCGGATCCCCGATCTCGCCATGGTGCTTCCTGTTGAGCTCGGCAAGCGAATCGAGCATCCGCCGACGGACCTGTCTGTCCACTCCTTCCGGATTGGACAGGAACAGCACCGGGTCACCTGTCGTCTGGAAGGACGTGCCCTGGTGTTTGGAGGGAAGGAACCCGCTGCCCCACAGTCGAGCGTACAGCGCCTGGACGTTCACCCGACCGCTCCAGAACGCCGAGGGAATCACGACAAAATCCGGCAGGTCCTTGTTCAGCGATCCCAGGCCGTAGCTCAGCCAGGCTCCCATGCTGGGCTTGCCGGGGATTTCGGATCCGGTGCAGAAGGAGGTCTTGCCCGGGTCGTGATTGATCGCGTTGGTGTTGAATGAGTGAATCAGGCACAGGTCATCCGCGGCGCCACGGAGATGAGGAAGCAGCTCGCTCATCCAGATCCCGCTCTGGCCTTGCCTGGAGAACTTGAATCTCGACGGCGCGACCAGCTGCTGCTTGCCGCGGGTCATCGTGGTCACCCGCTGCCCTCTGCTCACCGATCGCGGCAGCTCGGTCTTGAAGAGCTTGTGGAGATCGGGCTTGTAATCGAAGAGGTCGACCTGGCTCGGGGCACCTGCCATGAACAGGAAGATGACCCGCTTCGCTCTCGCTCGGTGATGCCGCAGGGGCTGGGCCGTCGCACCGGCGCGGGGAACCACGGAAGCAAACGCCGCCGCGCCCAGGCCCATTCCGGAGCTCAGCAAGAACGACCGGCGTGACTGGAGGTCGGCGGCTTCCGCAAGGTCGTTTGTCATCCTCCCGCTCACCCTATTCTCGAGTCTTGGTGATATCCAGATTGTAGAGCGTGTTGATCAGCACCGTCCACGCGGCGAGCTGCGCCTTCTTCTCGGCGCTGTTCAAGGTCAGAGTGCTACAGATCCTCTCCGCCAGGGCGGGGTTCTCGCGATAGCGCTCCAGCAAGTCCTCGACGAGCCGCAACAGAATGCTCCGTTCGCTCTCATCCGGCAGCTTCGAGGTCACCGTCTCGTAGGCCATCTCGAACCGCTGCCGTGTCTCGAGATTCTCCTGTGCAAGCACCCGCTGCGCCAGGCTGCGGGCGGCCTTCAGGTACTCGCTCTCGTTCAGGAGCAACAGGGCCTGCGAGGGAGTGTTCGTGCGTTCACGGCGTGCGATGCAGGCGTCCCGGATCGGAGCGTTCAAGATGGTCATCTGCGGCGGCGGCATCCCCCGTTTCCAGTAGGTGTAGACGCTGCGGCGATGGATCTTCTCGCCCGTGTCGGCTCTGAATCGCTCGCCGATCATGGTCACCGCCTTCCAGAGGCCGTCCGGCTGGGGCGGCTTGACGCTCTTGCCGTACATCGTGCTCGAGAGCAGCCCGCTGGTCATGAGGATCTGGTCGCGGATCATCTCGGCATCCAGCCGGTAGCGTGATCCTCGCGCCAGCATCCGGTTCTCCGGGTCCTTCTCGAACTCCTGCGGCGTGGCCACTGACGACTGACGGTAGGTCTTCGACAGCACGATCTGACGGATCAGAGCCTTGACGTCCCAGCCGGACTCGATGAACGAGACCGTGAGGTAGTCCAGGAGCTCGGGATGGCTGGGGATCTCCCCCTGCGTTCCCAGATCCTCGGAGGTCTTCACCAGGCCGACACCGAGGAGCTGCTGCCAGAAACGGTTGACCGCCGTTCTCGCAGTCAGGGGGTTCCCGGGGTCGACGAACCACTCCGCCAGGTCGAGGCGCGAGGCGGTCTCCCCCTTCTTCTGCATGGGGGGCAAGAACGCGGGCGTGTTGCGCACGACCTCTTCGCCGGGATCGTCGTATCGCCCCCGTTTCATGATGTAGGTCGGGCGCACCTCCGCGCGCTCCTTCATCACCATGGCCGCCTGCATCGCCCGGTCAAGCTCACGGCGTTGCCCGTCCAGGTCGTTCTTCCTGGCCGTCAGCTGCCGCGCCGCTTCCAGGAGCGGCTGCTTCGTTTGCGTATCCTTCGCGTCCTGGGCGGTCTTCTTCGCGAGCCGCACCTCGGGTTCGAGCGTGGCCAGCTGCTCCTCGATTTCTTGCAGCCTCTTCTTCTGCTCGGGCGTTCCCAGCGACACAAAGGGTGGTTGCAGGCCATTCTTCGGAGCCCCGCTGGTCTCCGCTGCCGCGTCGATATTGTTGAAGAAGGCGAACAGCGAGTAGAAGTCCTTCTGCGTCAGCGGGTCGTACTTGTGATCGTGGCAGGAGGCGCAATGGACGGTCATTCCCATGAAGGCGGTTCCCACCGCGGTGACCCGGTCGACCACGTTCTTGAAGAAGCTCTCCTCCGGCAACGCGGTTCCGCGGTCGATGATCAGATGGAGGCGGTTGAATCCCGATGCGGCGAGCTGG
Source organism: uncultured Planctomycetia bacterium (assembly GCA_964390645.1). Taxonomy (GTDB): domain Bacteria; phylum Planctomycetota; class UBA8108; order UBA8108; family UBA8108; genus CAYMLL01. Next base: position 11,354 of record CAYMLL010000122.1, read on the forward strand.
TCGCTGCTCGGGTCCGGAAAGAGATCACCGGCCAGCTGGTAGCGGAGAAAGTCGTCGTAGCCCAGGTTGCTGTTGAACGCGCTGATCACCCAGTCGCGGTAGGCGATCAGATTCCGGTAGAAGTCCTTGTGCATGCCGTTGGTGTCGGCGAAGCGAACCAGGTCCAGCCAGTAGCGGGCCATGTGCTCGCCAAGGTGTGGCTCGAGGAGCAGGCGATCGACGAACGCTTCGTAAGCCTCTGCGCTGTCGTCTGCCAGGAACGCCCGCACTTCACCCGGGGTCGGCGGAAGCCCGGTGAGATCGAAGGTTACCCGGCGAATGAGGGTGCGCTTGTCGGCCTCCTCGGCCGGCGTCAGGCCTGCGGACTCCAGCCGCTCCAGCACGTGCAAGTCGATCCGCTGCCGGCTCCAGCCACGATTCTTCACCTCCGGGATCGCCGGCATCTTCGCCGGCATGAAGGACCAGTACTCCTCGAAGAGAGCCCCCGCTTCGATCCAGAGCCTGATGACCCGTTTCTCCTCGGCAGACAGCGCCTTCTTGTGGGCCTCTGGCGGAGGCATCACCTCGTCGGCATCATCGGTCGTGATCCGGTACCACAGCTCGCTCTCTTCGGGTGATCCCGGCTTGATAGCGGTCGAGCCCTCGCGGGTCCGATACGCCCCGACGGCGCCGGTCGACTGATCCAGCCGGAGCTTCGCCTTGCGCTTGCGGCTGTCCGGTCCATGGCAGGCGAAACACCGATCGGACAGAATCGGGCGGACGTCGCGGTTGAACGAGATATCCCGCGCACAGACGCCGGTTCCGCCACATACGACAAGTGCTACGACCCATTCGAGAGCCGGACACTGCCACCTGAACTTCCTTCGCGGGATCATCGACCCTTCCTGGAGGTTCTGTCACCTTGGTTGTCACGGAGAGAGCCGGCCTTTCCGGACCGATATCTCCACGCCCATATTTTCATCGAACGGCGGCGCCAAATCCACGGGCTGTCGAAGATCGAGCCCCGCGAGCGCCACCTCCGGCTTCGAGGGTCCTGTGCCGTCGTCGGGGTGCTCCCCGGCCGGCATGACGGTCCGGAGGACGCGTTCACAGAGGGCGGGTCGCGTCTGGCGTGATCGGGACGGGTGCGCGGTCAGGCGGTCGTCGACTCTCCGACTTCCGCACTTCGCCGCCGGCACCCGGCCATCTCCCCACCTTCGACGGCCGGCGTCGGGCAGAGCGGACGCTCGCCGTCTACCGGCCCGACAACAGGTACGCCAGAAGATCCAGAATCTCCTCGCGCGTGAAGCTGTCGAGCAGCCCCTGCGGCATCGGGGACAGTGTCGATTCCCGGCGCGAGAGGATGTCGCGCTTGTGGATTTTCGTGACGTCCTCGAGGCGCCGCGGGTCGCTGGCCAGGTGGATGGTCGAGGCGCGGAAGCTGTTCCAGACGACCTGTCCGGTGACGACCTTGCCGTCTCGGGTCGTGATCACGTGCTGTCGGTAGCGCGACGGGACCGATCGGGACGGGGAGAGGATCGCATCGATGAGATCGCGACGTGCGAAGCGGGCGGCGATCGCGGTGAGATCGGGGCCGAACGCGCGTCCCCTCGGCCCCATGCGATGGCATCGAGAGCACTGAGCTTCCCGGAACACTGCCTCGCCTCGCTTGTGGTTGGCTCGAAAGCCCGCTGGCCGCTCGAGCTCTTCGGCCTTCCACTTTCGCACGAAGGCGCGCTCTTCGGTGACCTCCTTGCCCGCCGAACGGGACCGTCGCTCGAGCACCCGCTCGTAGGTCGAGCGTTCGGCCTCGGGAACGTTGCCGAGAGCCGCCTCCTCGGTCCGCCGCACGACGCCCGGCAGGACCTTGTCGCCCTGATAGAGGCGCGCTCCCCGCAGCAAGCGGAAGTACTCCTGTCGCCTCCGGGGAGACCACCCCTCGCTCGTCCTGGAGAGCACGATCAGGAAGTGGAAGGCGTCGACCTGTGACAGCCCGCCGGCGAGCCGGCGAAGGGCCCCGGCGACCACTTCGCGCGATCGCCAGGTCACCAGCAGCTCGGCCAGCTCGCGGTTCAGCCCACGGTGACCGCCCGGGAACAGGGGCTCGAATTGTTCCAGGAGACGACTGCGCAGGTCGTCGCCTTCCGGTCGAGCGAGAGTCGCGATCCGGGCTGCCGCCAGCTGGAACTCGGTGGGAAGAGCGACGAGATCGATCGTCAGCAGGCTGGAGAGGATCTCGGGATCGAGACTCGACGGACCGACGCGCGCGAGAGCGAGCAGGGCGCAGACCCGTCGGGCCGCGTGTGACTCGAGCAGCGCCCGCCGCTTCCAGTCGGACACCCGCTGATGCTCGATCGCGACCCTTGCGGCGTTTCGGATCCAGGGGTCCGGGTGGTCCAGGAACGGCCAGGCCACCTCGACCGCGGCCGGAGCGTCGCGAGACTGCAAGGACTCGAGCCGTCGTCGCAGCTTCCGCATCGTTGCGGAATACTCCCGGCGCTCGTGCTCCTGTCGTGTCGGCTCCCGCTCTTCGTCGATGTCGCCGACGTAGCTCAGCCGGTAAAGGGAAGAGCGTGTCCCGGACCCGCCGGACACGAGCACCATCGACCCGTCGGCCTCGAAGTCGAGATCGACCACGTTGAAGGGGCGACCCTTCGCGAAGGTCTCCGGGTAGGCGAGATAGCCGGCTCCCTGCGGCACCAGGTGCGTGGCGATGATGCGGCCGTAGGTCCAGTCCAGCGCGAACAGGGCCTTTCGATACGCCGGTGGAAAGTTGCTGCGCGTGCCGAACTTCACCCCGGTGGGAGAGCCCTTCCCGATGGTCGCGACCGCCGGGAGGCTTTCGGGAAAGTAACCCGGCCACTTGCGGTCATCGCGGCGCCAGCCGTAGTCCGTGCCCTGAACCAGGTGGACGATCCGCGTCGGACGATACCACGGCAGCCCGGAATCGCTCTCGGAGTCCGCATCGTAGGTGAAGAGCTCGCCGTCGGGGCTCAACGCCAGGCCGAACGGGTTGCGCAGGCCGCTCGCGAAGACCTCCCAGCCCTCGGCTTCGGCGTCGGTGCGAATCAGGTGACCGGCGAGCGGCCGCCTCGACGGCCCGAACTCGCGAGTCGCCGGTACGCGGCTCACGAAGCTGTCGGCCATCGTCGCGGCGTCACCCACGATCGCGTAGATCTCGCCGTCGCTTCCCGAGACGAGGTAGTGCCTCCCGTGGTCACCGCCACCGCCGGGAATCGTCTTCAGACGACGCTTCTCGTCGAAGCGCCCGTCGCGATCGGTATCCGTGAGGCGAAACAGCCCCCTGGAGTTGTTGGCCATGACGAAGAGGCTGTCGTGAGCGAGAAGCAGCCCGTGGCACGCGCTCAGTGAGTCGTCGATCGTCTCCAGCGTCGACTTCCCGTCCACGGACGTCGCAGGCGACCAGCGCAGGATTCCCTTCGACTCTCTACCCAGGAGGAATCGCCCCCGCTTGTCGAGAAGAAGACTCACCCAGGAGTCGTCGGTTCGATGGATCGTGTCGAGCCGGAAGCCGGGGGGGACGACCGCTTGCATGACGCTTTCCTCGGCCCTGGCCTCCTGGAACTGATTGTAGTCGTCGAAGGACGAGGTGGACGGAGCCTCGACCCGCCACCAGGGCTCCGTGTCAGCGCGACCGAAGGTCGAGACAGCGCCTGTCTTCGCTCGCCAGGTCGCGTCGGAAGCGGTGGTGCGCTCGAGACCGGTCGCAGACGTCACGACCAGCTCCACGGCGACGGCGGCGGGCCCTCCGAGCTTCGTGGCGCGAACGACGATGACGTTCCGTCCGCGTCGGAGATGTCGCGTGACGTCACCGCGGATGCGCGCTTCGCCGCGGTGCACGCGTGCCACCTCGGATCCGTTCAGTTCGAGCGACGCATCGCAGAAGTCGCCGGCGAGGTGAATCGCGGCGTGTTGCGCTCTGGCGTCGGTCGAGAACGTGCGGGTGAGCTCGGCAGCGGTCGCGCGTGGCGAATCCGAGCTCCAGATCCAGTGCACGCCTTCGGCACGAATCGAGACCGAGCTGACGACGCTGAAGAAAGAGACCGACAGGGTGAGCAGCCGTCTCAAGGTTCGACTCCACGGTGGGTGTGGGGATCGCTTGTCATGTTCCTCGGGTACTCCGCGAGATCGCGCGCTTCCGCCGTCGAGTGTTGCCGGATCAGGGATTTCCCGTGCCACGAACGTGAGTCCTCGGAGGATTCTGCGGCTGAAAGTCCCCCGGCGGCAACATGTCACCCGGGATTCTTTTTTCCGGTGGCCTGGATCGTCGCGAGCGACAGCCGGTGGTGGCCCCCATCCCTCGGAGCCTCCTTGATGACCGTACGTGGTATGTGGATCGTCGCCGCGGATGCGCCGCCTCCCGGCGAGTACCGAGGCGACGCCGGAAGTGGCGAAGATCCGGATCACGGCGGTCGACGTCGGGATCACCCACCGGACACGATCACGGCGTTCCGACGCCGTTGCACCACCACGTCACGTGGAGGTCGACTTGCGCGAGCTGTCGGGTATCCTGGCCCCTGCAGCAGCCGGATGAACCGGATGAAGAAGTGCTTCGGAATTGACAGCGAGTCATCTCGTCCGGGATCGAGACGCCGGAACGCGGGCGATGTGGTGCCTTGTCGAGCTCTGGTGACACGGGCCCCGATGGCGAGGGGCTCGGGCGAAACGGACGCTCTCGCGCCGAATGGACGTGCTCAACAGTCTGACGGGCCACGGTCGCGGGGAGTGAGCCGATGAAATCGCTCCTGGACATCCCGGCCGCCTGGCGTGGTGAGGAGCTCTTCGACCGCGAGGACTGGCTGCACACGCTCGACGACGCGTTGCTCGTCGAGCTGGACTCGGCGGTCGATCGTGCCATGGCGTTCGGTCTGCCCCTCGAGGTCCTCTCGCGCGAGCAGTTCGATCTTCCGACGCTCGGTCCGGCCCTCGCGAGCATCCGGGACTCCCTCGAGAATGGCAGCGGCGCCGGGCGGCGCCGCGGACTGCCGGTCGAGCCCCTCACGGAGGCGCGCGCCCGGCTGCTCTTCTGGGGGCTCGGACAGCACCTCGGGACCCCCGTCTCCCAGAGTGCGGAAGGCGAGCTCATCTTCAGTGTTCGCGACGCGGGCCTCGATGCCGGCGATAGCCGGGTGAGAGGCCCGAACACCCGGAAGCGGCTGCGTTTTCACAGCGACCGCTGCGACGTGATCGGCTTCCTCTGCCTGCGTCGAGCGAAGAGCGGCGGCGAGAGTTTCGTCGTCAGCTCGGTCTCTCTCTTCAACGCGATGCTGTCACGGCGGCCGGACCTGGTCGACGTCCTGCGTCAGCCGTTCGTCTACAAGCGACACAGCGTCGACGGCGGGAACGAGTCGCCGTTCTGCGAGCAGCCCATCTTCTCCGTCTACGATGGGCACTTCGCCGCCAACTATCTGCGTGTCTTGATCGAGCGGGCGCACGCCGATTCCGAGCTGCCGGACATGACATCGGTCCAGGTCGAGGCGCTCGACTACCTCGAGGAGCTGGCCGAGGATGCAGCCTTCCACGTGAGCTTTCTGCAGCAGCCGGGCGACATCCTCTTCCTCAACAACTGGGTGACCCTTCACCGTCGCGCCGGGTTTGTCGATCACGAGGCCCCGGCGCTTCGCCGTCATCTCCTGCGTATCTGGTTGGCGGTGTCCAACAGCCGTCCTCTCGACCCGGCCTTCGCCGCGAACTACGGCGCCACGGGGGCCGGTGAGGTCCGGGGCGGCATGCGACCACGAGGATGAGCCGCATCGCGGACGCCCGGGACGCGTCCCTGCGGAGCGCCGCGGCGCTCGGGGACCGGCTCCGAGGACACCAGCTCTCCCCGGCCTGGTCGAGCGATGAGCCGGAGCTCCGGGATCGAGGCACATCCATGACGGGCGAGCATCGGATAGGATCATCGCGTGCCGGATCCTCGTCGAGCAGCGCGTCTCGGGTCCGGCTTCCGGCCCTGCCTTCGTTCCCGTCTCCTGCTTCGATGTCCGAGGCCAGTCAGCGGTTGAGGCGACACATGACTGCGAAACCGGCTACCGTGGCCACTCCCCTCTTCTGTTTGTCGGTGCTGTTCGGTTCCGTGTCCTCCGGAGCGGAACCGCTCGTCGACGGCGACTGGCCGCAGTTTCGCGGGCCGGACGGGCAAGGTCATGCGCGCGCGAAGAACCTGCCGGTTCGGTGGAGCGAGACCGAGAACATCCGCTGGAAGGTCCGCATTCCCGGGAGCGGGTTCTCGTCGCCGATCATCGTCGGGGCGAGGATCTGGATGACGACGGCGCTGGACGGTGGCAGGTCGCTTCGAGCGGTGGCTGTCGACAGCGTCAGCGGGGAGATCGTCCATCAGCCGGAGCTCTTCCGCGTGGAGAATCCCGGCCGCGCTCACGCCAAGAACGGCCACGCGACTCCGACCCCCGTTGCGGACGCGGAGCGAATCTACGTCCACTTCGGCACGCACGGAACGGCTGCGCTGTCGAAGGACGGAGAGGTCGTCTGGAAGAACTCGTCCCTCGCTCACCATCAGCCCTACGCGCCGGCGAGCTCGCCGATCGTCTACGAGAACACGATGATCGTGAACTGCGATGGCACGGACCACCAGTTCGTCGTCGCTCTCGACAGGCGGAGCGGCAAGAGCGTCTGGAAGACCCGTCGCGGCCACCTCGACGACGCCCGCAAGAGCCCGAGGGCCAGGAGCTTCCCGGAGGAGGGGTTCATGCTGATGGCCTACGCGACACCGGCGGTCATCGATGTCGGCGGTGTCCCCGAGCTCGTCAGCCCGGCTGCGGAGCATGTGGCTGCGTACGACGCACGGACCGGGAAAGAGCTCTGGTGGCTCGGCTACCGCGGATTCTCGGTGGTCGGCGTACCCGTTCATGCCCACGGTCTCGTCTTCGTTCAAGGATTCGCGGGCATCGGCAAGCCGACTCTCTACGCCATCCGTCCCGGCGGCCGTGGTGACATCTCCAGGACTCATCTGGCGTGGAAGCATCCCACCAGGGCGCCACACGTGCCGTCGTACCTGATCGTCGGCGACGAGCTCTACCTGGTCGGCGACAACGGCATCATGACATGCGTCGATGCGAGGACCGGCGCCGAGCACTGGAAGGAGAGGCTGGGAGGAGGACACTCGGCCTCGCCGATCGACGCGGACGGCAAGATCTACGTCTGTGGCGAGAAGGGGAAGACCACCGTCCTGGCTCCGGGACGCGAGTTCAGGAAGCTGGCGACGAACCAGCTGGACGGCCGGCTGATGGCGTCGCCGTGTGCCAGCGGCGACGCCCTGTACCTGCGCACCGACACGCACCTGTATCGCATCGAGCGTCGGCAGTCCACCAGGGAGGCCCGGTTGCCGCGGGTGCGACGTTGAACGGTCACCGGGCCGATCCGGCTGCTGGATTGCGCACGGTGCTGCCGTCGGACGCTGCGATCCGGGTCGGCGCCTCTGGCCGTGACGTCACACGAGACACTCGAACTTGCCTCCGCTTCTCGCCATCTTCGCCACGCTGCTCACCCTCGTCGTCGTCCCGGGCGGCATGGACGACATGATCGACGATCTCCGCGGCCGGTGGCAGAGGCTCGGGGCGACCGAGGTCGAGATCGCTGACCGAGGGTCGAGGGCGTCGCTCCTCCCGGCGTCCGGAGACGGTGCTCGCACGCTCCGGCGTGACCATGCGGCCCGTCGGCGACCGCTGGCCTGATCAGCCGGCACGCGGGCGATCGCACCCGTCGGCAACGCAGCGACACTCGCGGAGAAGACGTCCCGGAACGGCAGCCGCTTTGGCACCGTCCCGATCTGCACCGCCGGCCCTCGGGGCTCGGTGTCGAGGTGGGGCGTTCGACGTGCGGCGCCTCGCGCAGCACGCGGTCTGCGGGTCCCATCCCGAGGGGGGGGAGAGACGAGATCTGACGAAACGGACCGTGGATTGTGTCGCTCCGACGGTTTACGATCGACGCGAGAAGACTCGAGAAGAGAAGACCTGATGGCGCGAGCGCTCGTGAGTGCGCAGGGACCGGGTGACAAGTCGACCTTGGCCAGGCGGCCGAGGATCCCGGGAGCCTTCGGGCGCGGACAGTCGCCCGGAGCTGCTGTCGGGGGCGCCGATTCGAGCGGGCCCCGGGCGAGAGCGCCTGTCTCTGACCCGCGGCTCTCTCGCCCGACCTGGCGGGGGCTCGCTGCGATCGTGCTGAACGTCAACGAGTGTGATGAGCTGAAGAGAGAGTCCCCTCCGACGCGAAACTCCTGCGAGGATCGAATTCAGTGAGGATATCCAGAAGACAGTTTCTGAGAGCCAAGGGAGCCGTACTCGCGCTGCCCTTCTTGCATTCGATTTCGCCCTCGATGGCGGATGAACCTCGAAAGCGGGCCGAACCTCGAGAGCGGACCGTGCCCGACAAGAAGCTGGTGATCATGTACGTCCCGAACGGCATTGTTCGCCGCTGTTTCTTCCCGGGTGAGGAGAAGGGAGAGCTGCCTGGCTTCGTCGGCGGCTTTAACGCGGACAAGTTCAAGGACAGGAAGAGGATCCAGAACAAGCCGGGCGTCTATCCTCTGGAGCTGACCTCGACCCTGCAGCCCCTGTCGGAGCACACCGGGGATGTCACCCTGATCACCGGTCTCGACCGTACCTTCAAGAACGGTCAAGACGTGCATGCTCAGGGCGCGTCATGCTACCTGACGAGCCTGTCGCCGGTGCAGGCGGCGGAGAAAGGCATCCGACATCCGAACGGACGAAGCCTGGATCAGGTTATCGGCGATGAGGTCGGCCTCTCGACCGTGTTCAAGACCCTGGAACTGAGCTGCAATGGCTTCAAGGCCGGCAAGGAGTCCATCTACTTCAACAACATCGCCTGGTATGGACCGGACCGGATCGCCCCCTCGATCAAGGATCCCAGGAAGCTCTACGACAGGCTGTTCATGGCTGACAGCTATCGAACGCATGTCAACGACGTCACGGACCTGGTGCTTGCGGACGCCAGGGACCTGTCGAAGAAGCTCGGACGCGACGATCGCAAGACGCTCGACGAGTTCATGGAGATGATCCGCGCCATCGAGCTGAGAATCGGTAAGCTGCAAGAACGGATCGTCGGCGCCGGCGTCCATCAACCGGTCGATGCCGTGCTGCCAAGGGGCGACTACATCAAGCTGCAGGCGGACATGATGCTCCTGGCGTTGCAGATGGGGATCACGAACATCTGCACGTTCATGATCGG
>CAYMLL010000123.1:0-20410 GCA_964390645.1 uncultured Planctomycetia bacterium
AAGGGCGCCAACCAGCGCGCATTCCGGATCACTTGGGGACGCATTCTCTCGGCCGTGGCGGTGCTGATCACCGGCGCGATGATGGGCGTCTTCACTTTCGCCGAGGCGGGCCGCATCACGAGCCTGATCTTCCTCGTCGGCATGGTCGTGATCTGCTTCGCGCCGGACACGACGAGGACGCAGATCGAGGACTGAGCTCTCTCTCGTCGACGGCATCCCGGAGAGTGCGTTGCTCACGCCAGCAATCCGTCGACGACCTCCCCTTGCACGTTCGTCAGCCGTCGGTGAAGGCCGTTGTGGTAGAACGTCAGCTTCTCGTGGTCGATTCCGAAGAGGTGCAGCAGCGTCGCGTGGAAGTCGTTCCACGTCACCGGGTTCTCGACCGCACGGTAGCCGAATTCATCCGTCGCGCCGTACGCAAAGCCCGGCTTGAGCCCGGCGCCGGCCATCCAGACGGTGAAGCCGGCGTGGTTGTGGTCGCGTCCCGTGCCCAGCTGGTTGGCGGCGGACTGCGTGAAGGGGGTACGACCGAACTCGGTCGTACAGAGGACGAGGGTGTCGTCGAGGAGGCCACGTCGCTCGAGGTCCACAATCAGCGCGGCGACCGGCTTGTCGATGAAGCCGGCCTCTCGGGAGTGGTTCAGCCTCATGTCCTCGTGACCGTCCCAGCTCGTCCTCGGCTTTCCGCCGAGAGGTCCGCCGGAGAAGATTTGCACGAAGCGGACGCCGCTCTCGACGAGACGACGGGCGAGAATGCAGCGGCGCGCGCCGTCGGCCGTTCGTTTCTCGTGTGCGCCGTACATCTCGGCGATGTGCCGTGGTTCGGCGGACAGGTCGCTGACCTCCGGCACCGACAGCTGCATGCGCGCCGCGAGCTCGAAGCTCTGCAGGCGGGCCTCGAGGATGGCATCGCCGCCGCGACGGTCGAGGTGCCGGCGGTCGATGGTCTCCAGAAGGCGGCGTGACGCGGACTCCGTCTGCGTCGAGATCGCCTTCGACGGGAAGAGGTCTCGCACCGGGTTCGGTCCGTTCTCGAACGGCACACCCTGGTGACGCGCGGGCAGGAACGCGTTCGACCAGTTGGTCGAGCCACCGTTCGGGCCGCCGCGCGGATCGGAGAGCACGACGTACGAGGGCAGAGAGTCAGTCTCGTTTCCGAGGCCGTAGGAAAGCCAGCTTCCCATCGAGGGGAACCCGTTGGGCTGGAAGCCGCTGTTGGCGAGGAAGAGCGCCGGCGTGTGGTTGCCGGTGTCGGAGACCATCGAGCGGATGACGGTCAGCTTGTCGGCGATTCCGGCCAGGTGCGGAAACAGGTCCGAGACCCGGAGGCCGCTGCTCCCGCGTCGGGCGAATTCCCAGTCGCTCTTGCGCAGCAGACCGACGCGGTTGAAGAAGACCTCCGGGCGCTCCTTCGTGTCCATCGGCTTGCCGTGGCGCTTCTCGAGCAGCGGCTTGTGATCGAACGAGTCGACCTGGCTGAGACCGCCGATGAGGCAGATGTGGATCGCGCGCCTGGCGCGAGGGGCTGCCCCGGGAATGCCTCTCTCCTCGCCGAGCAGGCGAGAGAGCGCGGTCGCAGCGAGTCCCTGGACTCCCCAGTGGAGCAGCCTGCGTCGACCGAGGAGGTCCGGTCCGGAGGTCGCGTCCTGCATCACTCGATCACCACGAACTCGCCGCTGTTGAACAGAACCCGGGCGAGAGAGGCGAGGCCATGCTCGGACACCAGGTGTGTCGCGGCGACCCGCTCCTCCTCGTCGGGGTCCCGCCCGATCGCCAGCTGCCAGGCGTGCCGTGTCCACGCGTCGGCGTCGTCGCTGCTCTCGCGCTTCACACGTTCGGCGAAGCGCTCCGACATGCGGAGGACGAAGGCGCTGTTCCACAGGCTCAGCGACTGCAGCGGGGTCGTCGTCACGGACCGACGGGGTGCGGTCGTCGACGGATCGGGGCAGTCGAAGGTGTCGAGCACGGTCGGCCGACCGCCGCGCGGCGAGAAGCGGTAGATCGTGCGGCGGTCGAACTCCTCGCCAACTCGATCGACCGGCACGAAGTAGTGGGTCGGGGGCGCCTGGCGGATCTCGACATCCTCGAATCCGGGGCCGCCTCGCGCGCTGTTCAGCGCGCCGCAGACGAGCAGGATCGAGTCGCGCAACACCTCCGCCTCGACACGTCGCGGCGGATAGCGCCAGAGGAGGCGGTTGGTGGCGTCCTCCGCGTGCGCGTCGGGCCGTATCCGCGAGGACTGTCGATAGGTCGCGGAGAGGACGATCTCGCGGTGCAGCGACTTCAGCCGCCAGCCGCTCGCCAGCAGGCGTCGCGCCAGCCAGTCGAGCAGCTCCGGATGACTCGGGCGGCCGCCGTTGACGCCCAGGTCGCTGGGCGTGTCGACGATGCCGGTGCCGAAGTGGTAGTGCCAGACGCGATTGACGATGGTGCGCGCGAACGGTGCGTTCGAAGCATCGGTGATCCAGCGAGCGAGAGCGACGCGGCGCTCGGCGTCCGTCGACTTGCCGGCGATGCCGAACTCCGCCTTCGGGCCCTGGATGGCCGCGAGCCCGCCGGGCCTGACCTCGTCGCCGAGGCGCGTGACGTCACCTCGCTCGTGGATGCGCATCGGAGCCGGATTCCTGGCGATGACCGTATGGACGCGCGCCTTCGCGCCGTCGGATCGAGCGACGTCCCGCTCGCCGTGCCACGCTCCGTCGAGAGACGTCGCGACGCGGTAGTACTCGGCGACCGAGACGGGATCGAACTTGTGGTCGTGGCAGCGTGCGCACTGGATCGTCAGGCCGAGAAACGTCTGGCCGACCGTGCCGACGATCTCCTCTAGCTCGTCCTGTCGCGCCATCGCCTGACGCCGCGGGTTGCCGCTGACCACCGTGTTGTGCACCCCCGCGACGAGGAAGCCGACCGCCGACGCGCCATCGTAGCCGGGTTCGAGGATGTCACCGGCGAGCTGCATGCGGACGAAGCGATCGTACGGCATGTCCGCGTTGAGGGCGCGGATGACCCAGTCCCGGTAGTGCCACGCATTCTTGCGCGGGCTGTTGTACTCGAATCCGTCGCTCTCGCCGTAGCGGACGACGTCGAGCCAGTGTCGTGCCCAGCGCTCGCCGTGGGCCGGCGAGGCGAGAAGCTCGTCCACGAGCGCCGCGTAGCGCTCATCCGTCGGGTCAGCAACGAAGCGCGCGATCCTCTCCGGTGACGGCGGCAGCCCGATGAGGTCGTAGTAGAGCCTGCGAACGAGAGTGCGGGGATCCGCCATGGGTGACGGGGCCAGCTCTCTTGCCTCGAGACGCGAGAGCACGAAGCGGTCCACCGAGCCGCGTGGCCAGGCGGTGTTCTCGATTCCTGGCGGCGAGACATCGCGCAGCGGTTCGAGGGCCCAGCGCCCGCCGTCACCTGCGGGAGCCGCTCCTGACAGCGCCAAGGCCGCGAGGAGGAAGAGCGTCGAGGGTCGGTGGGCCGGTTTTGGCTTCGGCATCAGTGGTCTCATGGTCATCCTGTAGGGGCCCTTCAATTCTCCCTGATTCGTTGTCGGAGTCCAACTCGGTGAGTGACATGAACTTTGCCCCCCTTCTCACATCGAGCTTCCTTGCCGTCCTTCTCCTCCAGCCGGTCACGCTCGCCGACCGGCCCGTCGAGAGGTCTGGCGTCGAGTCCGGGAAGAAGAAGCCGGTGAAGGTCTTCATTCTCGCCGGCCAGTCGAACATGGAGGGTGTCGGTCGCGTGTCGGCGAACTACGACCGCAACGAGGGCAAGGGTACGCTCGAGTACCTCGTCAAGAAGTCGAAGGAGGGCGGGCGGTACCGGCACCTCGTCGGCGATACGGGGGACTGGCTGGTGCGCGAGGACGTGTGGATCTGGTATCTGGGACGCAAGGGAGGGCTGTCGGTCGGGTACGGAGCGAGGAAGGACACGATCGGCCCGGAGCTGCAGTTCGGTCACGTGATGGGTGACCTCCTCGATGCGCAGGTGCTCCTGATCAAGATCGCGTGGGGCGGCAAGAGTCTGGCTCGGGACTTCCGTCCACCGAGCTCGGGCGGCGAGACCGGGGCGTTCTACTCGGCGCTGGTCGAGCACACCTGGGAGGTACTCGCGAGCTTGAGCACGCATTTTCCGGGCTACGAGGGACAGGGCTACGAGCTCGCGGGACTGGCGTGGCACCAGGGATGGAACGACGGACTGAAGCGACCGTGGGTCGCCGAGTACGAGGAGAACCTCGCGAACCTCATCAAGGACCTCCGAAGCGACCTGAAGACGAGGGACCTCCCCGTCGTCATCGCGACGAGCGGTTTCGGTGGGCGCAAGCAGAAGATCGATCGGCGACTCGGGATCATCGCGGCGCAGCACGCTGTCGCGAGGCGCAAGGAGCTGGAGGGCACGGTCGCGACCGTCGAGACGCGCGACTTCTTCCGTCCGCCCGAGGAGTCGCCGTCGCGGCAAGGTTACCACTGGAACGGCAACGCGGAGACGTACTTCCTGATCGGAGACGCGATGGGGAAGGCCATGGGGGGCTTGATCCGGGCGAGCAAGGCGGAGTGACTCGAGCCCGCTCTGCCGCCGCGCGGCCGGAGTGGGGGTGCACTTACTTCGAGCTCGACGCCAACGCCTGGGGAGCGACGCCCTTCGGCCGGATGCACGACCCGGAGGCCTCGCATGTCGAGGCGTACCGCCGTGGCATGGCGGCGAACAGACGGGGTTCGGGTGGCGCGTTCTTCCTCGGCTGCAACCACCCGCTGTGGCCGTCACTCGGAGAGACTCACGGTCCGCGCTCGTCGATGGACGTGCAGCGGAGCTGGTCGAAGTTCACCCGCCTCGGCCGCGAGAACCTGCTCAGGAACCGGCAGAACAACCTGCTCTGGTGGAACGATCCGGACTGCGTCAGTCCTCACGGGGCGCTCGAAGCCGGACGAGTACCGGTTCCACACGAGCCTCATCTACGCGAGCGGCCGCATGATGCTGAGCGGTGGTGGCCTGACGGAGCTGAGCGTGCCGTAGCTGGAGGTCCTGCGGCAGCTCGCGGCGAACGCCGGAGACGCCGCGGAGCTCGAGAGCGATCGGCTCGAGGTCGGACGCATGGGGCTGCCAGGGCGCCGTCTGATCGTTCTGCTGAGCTGGACCGATCAGCCCTTCCGACGCGAGGTCATCGTCGAGGGAACCTCGACCGTGACCGGTCTCTGGACCGGGATCGCTTCGCCGCGAAGGACACGGCCGTGGTCACCGTCGAGACCCCGCCGCGATCGGGCCGCGTCCCTCGTGCTCTGCAGAAGACGAGGTGACGTCGCCGTGGGTGGCTCGAGTCGACATGGCCCCGACGCCGGGACACGAAAGCCCGGGTTGCCGGCGAGCAACTCCGTTTCGTATCCCGCCTGCTCTCCGGTACAATGGTCCTCGGCCGGTCTGCGCTGTCGGAACGCCGGCCCGTCTTGCTCGAAACTGCCAGGGGGAAACATGAGAAGAGCTGCCCGATTCGCGTGGACCGTGCTCTGTGGCAGCGTGGTGCTGGGCGGGTTCACGTCCACGGACCTGAACGCCGGGCCAGGCCCGAAGGAGACGAAGGTCGACTTCAATCGTGACGTTCGACCGATTCTCGCGGCCAGCTGCTACGCCTGTCACGGGCCGGACAAGAACAAGCGCAAGGCGAAGTTGCGACTCGACGACCGTGACGTCGCTTTCGCGTGGCAGCGTGGAAAGCGACGTGCGATCGTGCCTGGCGATCTGAAGGCGAGCGCCCTCGTCGGGCGAATCACGACCGAGGACGAGGACGAGCGTATGCCGCCGGTGGACAGTGGAAAGAGCCTGTCGACGGCGGAGGTAGAGACGCTGCGTCGCTGGATCTCGCAGGGGGCCCAGTGGAGCGAGCACTGGGCCTACGTGCGTCCGAAGCGATCGGCCGCGCCCGACGTTCCGGAGGGCTTGCTGGACGGTCCGGACGGCGTCCGGATGCGGAACGACATCGACCGCTTCATTCTCGCCCGGGTTGCCAAGGAGGGCCTGTCGCCGTCGAGGGAGGCCGATCGGGTCACGCTGCTTCGTCGACTCTCCTTTGACCTCACCGGACTGCCGCCGACGACGGCCGAGGTCGACGCCTTCCTCGCCGACGGGGCCGCTGACGCGTACGAGCGCCAGGTCGAGCGCCTGCTGGAGTCTCCTCACTACGGCGAGCGAATGGCGATCTTCTGGCTCGACCTCGTCCGCTTCGCCGACACACGCGGCTACCACTCCGACAACCCGCGCAACGTCACCCCGTATCGTGACTACGTGGTGAAGTCGTTCAACGCCAATCTGTCCTTCGATCGCTTCACGGTCGAGCAGCTTGCCGGTGACCTCTTGCCGGAGCCGACCGTCTGGCAGCGTGTCGCGACCTGCTACACGAAGCTCAACCAGACGACCGAGGAGGGTGGTGCGCAGCCGAAGGAGTACGAGGCGATGAACGCGGCTGACCGCGTACGCAACGTCTCCGTCGTCTTCATGGGCGCGACGCTCGGATGCGCTCAGTGCCACGAGCACAAGTTCGATCCCTATCCTTCCCGGGACTTCTACTCGCTGGCGGCGTTCTTCGCCGATATTCAGGAGTCTTCGATCGGTGATCGAGACAAGGGCATCCGTGTGCCCAACCTCGAGCAGGAGGAGGCGTACGCCGAGGTCGAGAAGAAGATCGCGGTGCTGCGCAAGGAGATAGCGAGCCCGCCGGAGAGTCTCTCGGCAGCCGTCGCGGAGAGTCAGCGCAAGTGGGAGAAGACGGTCGGGAACGCGAAACCACCTCGTCTCGGACCGTGGTACGTGATCGGTCCGTTTCCCTCCTCCGATCTCAACAAGGCCTTCGCGCACGCGTTCGCGCCGGAGAAGGAGATCGACCTCGAAAAGAAGTACGAGGGCGGCAAGCTGGCGTGGAAGGAGCGCAAGGACTTCGTGGACGGCAAGGTCCATTCGCTGACGGGATCGAACTGCGCCACCTACCTCTACCGGACCATCGAATCGGACACGGCGGGGACGCTCTCGGTGTCGCTCGGCAGCGATGACGGATTTCGGATCTGGGTGAACGGCGTCGACGTGCTGTCGAAAAATGTCGGACGTGGCGTTGCTCCGGACCAGGATAGGGCGACGTTGCCGCTGGAGGCCGGCAAGAACGCTGTTCTGATGAAGATCACGAACGGTGGCGGTGGCTACGGCTTCTACTTCCGCCCGCTCTCGAAGGACGGCATTCCGGCGGCGGTCCGCGAGGTCCTCGCCAAGGATGTGGGTTCGCGCTCGGCGGACGAGCGAGGCCGGCTGGCTGCGTACTACGGGAAGATCGCTCCGCAGCTGGCCGGCAAGCGTGCCGAGCTGGCGAAGGTGGAGGCGCGCCTCGGAGAGATCCAGAAGGGTTATCCGTACTGTCTGGTCGCGAAGTCAGGCAGTCCACGGACCGTTCGGGTGCTCCTGCGCGGCGACTGGCTGGACGAGTCCGGTGAGGTCGTCGAGCCGGCGATCCCCGGCTACTTCGGCGTCCTCGAGACCGGCGGCAAGCGCGCCAGTCGGCTCGATCTTGCCCGTTGGCTGGTGTCGAAGGACAACCCGTTGACAGCGCGTGTCTTCGTCAACCGTCTCTGGAAGCTCTTCTTCGGCGTGGGCATCTCGAAGCGTCTCGATGACATCGGCGCCATGGGTGAGCCTCCGGTCCACCCGGAGCTGCTCGACTGGCTCGCGGTCGGGTTTGTCGAGAGCGGCTGGGACGTGAAGCACATGGTGAGGCTTCTCGTCACGTCGGCGACCTATCGGCAGACATCGGTGCCGAGCAACGTTCACGTGGAGCGTGACCCCTACAACCGTCTCCTTGCTCGGCAGTCACGCTGGCGGAACGACGCGGAGGTGGTGCGCGACAACGCGCTGGCGATCAGCGGCCTGCTGTCACGTCGAATCGGCGGCTCGAGCGTCCGTCCGTATCAGCCGGCGGGATACTGGGTGCACCTCAACTTCCCCAAGCGGAGATGGACCTCCGACAAGGGCGACGACGCGTACCGCCGTGGGCTCTACACGTGGTGGCAGCGCTCGTTCCTGCACCCGAGCTTGATGGCCTTCGACGCGCCGAACCGTGAGGAATGCACCGCCGAGAGGCCGCGATCGAACATTCCGCAGCAGGCGCTGGTTCTCCTGAACGATCCGACCTACGTCGAGGCTGCGCGTATCTTTGCTGGTCGCATCGTCGCGCATGGAGGCGCCGAGCCGGGGGAGCGTGTGCGCTGGGCCTTCCGGGAGGCCACGTCGCGAGTCCCCGATGACGACGAGCTGAAGATCCTGCTGTCTCTCTACGAGCGGCACCGGGCCTCGTACACCGCGGCCGCAGACTCGGCGGCGCTTCTGCTGAAAACCGGTCAGGCGCCGACGCCGGCCGGTCTCGATCAGATCGAGCTCGCCGCGTGGACGTCGGTGGCTCGTACGATTCTGAATCTGCACGAGACCGTGACGAGGAACTGACAGATGCATCACGATCCGCAAGAGCTCGAACGACTCCGCACCCTCGTCTCGCGTCGCACCTTTCTCTCGCGCACGGGCGCCGGGATGGGAACGATCGCGCTGTCGTCCCTTCTGAGCCGGGAGGGCCTCGCCGCTGATCCCGAGAGTCTCCGCAATTCTCAGCGCGGGTCCTTGCCGATCTTCCATCACCGTCCACGCGCCAAGCGCGTGATCTTCCTGGTGATGGCCGGCGGCGCCTCGCACCTCGAGACGCTGGATCCGAAGCCGAAGCTCGCCTCGATGAACGGCAAGGCGATGCCGGAGTCGATCACCAAGGGGCAGCCGATCGCACAGCTGCAGGGCCAGAAGCTCAAGTGCCTCGGACCCCAGCACGAGTTCAAGTCCTTCGGCAATTCCGGGCAGCAGATTTCCGCGGCCTTTCCGCATATCGGCTCGGTCGCCGATGAGATCTGCATCATCCGGTCGATGGTGACTCAGCAGATCAACCATGACCCCGCGCACACGTTCATGAACACCGGCACGGCGATATCGGGTCGACCGAGCATGGGCTCCTGGCTGTGGTACGGTCTCGGCAATGAGGCGGACGACCTGCCCGGCTTCGTTGTGATGGTCTCGGTCGGCGGCGCACAGGATCAGCCGATCGCGTCGCGGCAGTGGCAAGCCGGCTTCGTGCCGAGTCGCTACCAGGGAGTCTACCTGCGCTCGAAAGGGGATCCGGTGCTCTATCTGAAGAATCCCGCCGGCATCGACCCGGTGAGGCAACGAGACGTGATCTCCGCTGTCGAGCAGCTCAACCGCAAGTTCGACGACCGTGTTCACGACCCGGAGATCGGCACTCGTATCAGCCAGTACGAGATGGCGTTCCGGATGCAGAAGAGCGTGCCCGAGGTCGCCGATTTCTCGAAGGAGCGGAAGGACACCCTCGACCTCTACGGAGTCAAGGGTGCCGATGGCAGCTTTGCGGCGAACTGCCTGCTGGCTCGCCGCATGGCCGAGCGCGGCGTTCGCTTTATCCAGCTCTACCATCGTGGCTGGGATCACCACGGCGGGATCAAGGGGGGCATCCGGACGACGGCTCGCCACGTCGACCGGGCGTCGGCGGCGCTCTTGCAGGACCTCAAGCAGCGCGGTCTTCTCGAGGACACGCTGGTGGTCTGGGGTGGCGAGTTCGGCCGCACTCCGATGGCGCAAGGCAGCGGCCGTGATCACCACATCAAGGGATTCTCGTGGTGGCTTGCCGGCGGCGGCGTCAAGGGCGGAACCTCCTACGGGGCGACCGACGAGCTCGGATACAACGCCGTCGAGAACGTCTGCCACGTTCACGACTTCCACGCGACGATGCTCCACCTGCTCGGAATCGACCACAAGCGCCTGACGTATCGATTCCAGGGCCGGGATTTCCGGCTGACGGACGTGCACGGCAACGTGATTCACGACGTCCTCGCATGACACGAGCTCGTCGATGATGGCACGACGTCTGATAGCCAACGTGCTGGCGTTCGTATCGACCTGCACGGCGTCCGGACAGAGCGACGAGTTCGAGCACGAGCCGATCCGCTACTCGAAGACGACGCCCCGGAATCGCGTCTCCGAGCTGCAAGCGCGGATCGAGAAGGGCGCGTGGTCGCCCGACCGACGCGACGGCAAGGCGCGCGTGCTCTCCGTCCTGGAAGCGCTGGAGGTCCCGGCCGAGTCGCAGGTTCTCGTGTTCTCGAAGACGAGCCAGCAGAACACCCGCATCTCTCCGTCCACACCGCGGGCGATCTACTTCTCGGACGACTGTTACGTCGGCTGGGTTCAGGGCGGCAGCATCGAGATCGCCGTCGCCGACGAGAGGCTCGGGATGGTGTTTTACGTGCTCGACCCACGAGCCGCGGGATCGACCCCTCGATTCCGTCGGGATCGGGCGTGTCTTTCGTGCCACGGCGCAGGGCGGACCGAGCGAGTTCCCGGAGTTCTCGTACGGTCGGTCTTCCCTAGCGGCTCCGGCTTTCCGTTCTTCTCGCAGGGCACGTTCCAGACGACCCACGCGAGTCCCTTCCGGGAGCGCTGGGGCGGGTGGTACGTCACCGGCACCCACGGCGACATGCGCCACATGGGCAACGTGTTCGCGCGGCAGATCGAGGGAGGCGTCGAGCTCGACCGGGACGCGGGGGCCAACGTCACGTCGCTGGCGTCCCGCCTTCACCTCGATCCGTATCCACGAAAGACCAGTGACATCGTCGCGTTGATGGTGCTCGAGCACCAGGTGATCGCGCAGAATGCGATCGTCCGTGCGGACTTTGCGACTCGCCGAGCGCTCTGGCGTCAGGAGTCGCTGCGGCGTGCGCTCGGGGAGCCGGTGACTCGGGCGCTGCAGGGCTCGGCGTTGAGGATCGTTCAGGCCGAGGTCGAGCGCGTGCTCCGGAAGCTCCTCTTCTCGAGAGAGGCGCTCTTGACGGACCGAGTGAGGGGCAGCGAGGGTTTCGTGGAGGCCTTTCGATGTGGTCGTCGTGCGCTCTCGACGGGGGAGTCACTTCGTGATCTCGATCTCCGCACGCGTCTATTCCGTCACCGGCTGAGCTACATGATCCACTCGATCGCGTTCGACGCGCTGCCGGAGCAGATCCGCTCCCGGATTTACAAGCGACTCTGGGACATTCTGACGGGTGAGGACCGCTCCGGGGAGTTCGCGCACCTCGACGCCGAGGAGCGGGCGACGATCTTGCGGGTTCTTCGCGGGACGAAGAGAGGGCTGCCCGCGTACTGGACGAAGGCGCGGGACCCGGCCTCCGGCTGAGCTCGGAGGCTGACTCGGGGTGATCGGGGCCCTTGCCCTTACGCGACGATGCTCTCGACCACGTCGCCGTGGACGTCCGTCAGCCGGAAATCCCGACCCTGGAAGCGGAACGTCAGCTTCTCGTGGTCGAAGCCGAGCAGGTGGAGGATGGTCGCTTGCAGGTCGTGAACGTGCACCTTGTCGCGTGCGACCGTGAAGCCGAGCTCGTCCGACTCGCCGTGCATGATGCCGCCCTTGACGCCGCCGCCGGCGAGGAACATGGAGTAGCAGTCCGGGAAATGGTCGCGGCCGAGCACGCTGCCTTTTGCCGTGCGGCCCTCGCGAAAAGGCGTGCGGCCGAACTCGCCGCCACAGATGATCAGTGTTTCGTCGAGGAGGCCGCGCCGCTGCAGATCATCGATCAGCGCCGCGATGGGCCGGTCCATCGTCGCGCACTTCTTGGTCAGGCCGTCGCGGATGTCCTCGCGGGGATTCGTGCCGTGGAAGTCCCATCCCCAGTCGAAGAGCTGCACGTAGCGCACGCCCGCCTCGACGAGCCGGCGAGCCAGGAGGCAATTGTTCGCGAAGCTCGACCCGCCCGGCATGGCGCCGTAGTCCTCGAGTGTCCTCTTCGACTCGCGCGAGATGTCCATGACCTCGGGCGCCGCTGTCTGCATGCGGTACGCGAGCTCGTACTGTGAGATGCGCGTCAGCGTCTCCGGATGACCGAGCTCCTTCGCCTGCAGCTGGTTGAGGTCGCGAAGGGCGTCGAGGCTGAAGCGCCGCATCTGACGGTTCATGCCGGGGGGGTTCGAGACGTAGAGGATGGGGTCGCCCTTCGAGCGACACTGAACACCCTGGTAGACCGACGGCAGGAAGCCGCTCCCGAAGGAGTTCTTGCCGCCGTTCGGCTGCACGCCGCTCGAGATCAGCGCGACGAAGCCGGGCAGGTTCTCGTTCTGAGTGCCGAGGCCGTAGGTGACCCACGAACCGAGCGACGGCCTCCCGGAGCGCGGGGAACCGGTGTATAGAAGCAGCTCGGCGGGCGCGTGGTTGAACTGGTCGGTCGTCATGGAGCGGATGACGCAGAGCTTGTCCGCCACCTTCTGCAGGTTCGGCAGCGCGTCGGAGAGCCAGATGCCGCCCTCTCCGTGGCGCGTGAAGTCGCGTGGCGTGCCCAGGAGCTTCGGTGTTCCTGACGTGAACGCGAATCGCTTGCCCTCGAGGTGGCTCTGCGGGCAGGGCTTGCCGGTCAGCTTCACGAGCGCGGGCTTGTAGTCGTAGAGATCGAGGTGCGGCGGCGAGCCGGTGAGGTGGAGGTAGATCACCCGCTTCGCCCGGGCGCGGAAGTTCGGTGCTCGCGGGGCGAGAGCGCCGTTCTGGCTCGACAGATTCCCTGCTCTGGTCTCCTTCGCGAGCATCGACGCGAGCGCGATCGAGCCGAGACTCAGCTGCGAGCTCTTCAGGAAGTGACGACGGGTGACGTGACGCAGAGCTTCGAGTCGAGGGTGCAGGGCTGGGTGTCGAGGGGGAACCGGCGAGCTCACGTCATCACCTCTTCATCAACATTTCGTCGAGATTCAGGAGAACATTGCCGACCACCGTCCACGCGGCGAGCTCGGCCGGGTCGGAGTCCTCCGGCAGAGGACCGAGCGGCTTCGAGGCCATCAGACGGGCCTCCCCGGGATCCTTCGCGAACGCGGTTCGGGCGGTCTCGAAGAGCGCGATCAGGCGATCCAGCTCCATGTCGCTCGGCGGTCGTCCCAGGCAGCGGAGGAACCCGGCCGTCGCCCTGTCACGTGTCGACCCGTCGACCGAGGCGATGTCGCGTGCCAGAGCCTGGGCAGCCTCGATGTAGACCTCGTCGTTGAGCGTCACGAGAGCCTGGATCGGTGTGTTCGTTCGCCCCCTTCGCCCCGTGCAGACCTCGCGGCTGGGGGCATCGAACGCCGCCATCGACGGATAGGGGTTCGAGCGCCGCCAGGTCGTGTAGAGCCCGCGGCGGTAGCGGTCCTCGCCGCTGCTCGTCTTCCAGTCGATGCCGCCGCCGAAGGCCGCGCTGACGCCGAGCTTCGGCTGTGGGGGCTTTGCCGGTGGGCCGTACATCTTCTCGCTCAGCAGTCCGCTGACGAAGAGCGCCTGGTCGCGGACCATCTCGGCGCTGAGGCGGAAGCGAGGACCTCTCGCGAGCAGACGGTTGTCCGGGTCCTTCTCGAGCAGCTCCGGCGTCACGCGGGACGACTGCCGATATGCCGCCGAGGTCACGAGCGTGCGCAGGAGTGCCTTCACATCCCAGCCCTGGCGCAAGAGCTCCGTTGCAAGCCAGTCGAGAAGCTCGGGATGCGAGGGCAGCTCTCCCTGCGAACCGAACTCCTCGATCGTGCGTACGAGGCCGACACCGAAGATCTTCTCCCAGAGGCGATTGACGATGACGCGAGCGGTCAGCGGGTTGCGCTCGTCGACGAGCCAGCGGGCGAGTGTCAGCCGGTCCGCCTCGGCTCCCTCCGGCGGTGTGTGGAAGACCGCGGGAAGACCGGCGGAGACCTCCTTGCCGACGTCCAGGAAGTTCCCGCGACGCTGGATACGGGTCTTCCGCCGCTGCTTCGCCGTCAGGTCGCGCTGGATCGGGACCGAGGTGTCGGCCTTGATCTCGGAGAGGTGCTTCTCGCTCGTCGTGAGCTCCTTCCGTATCTCCGACAGATCCGCAGACACGTGCTCGAGGTAGTGCTTCGTCAGCTCGGCCTCGCCATCGGCGTCGCGCTTCTCGGCTCCGAGCTCGAGGAGCGAGCGGATCTCCGGAGGCAGGCGGCCTCGGTCTCCGGCTCGCGCATCGCTCGAGATCGACACGCGCAGCCGGCCGATGGTGTGTCCCGTGTGCCGCGACAGCTGCTCGATACCGAGCGAGAGCTTCGATCCGGTTTCCAGCTGCAGTGCCGAGGTCGGGATCAGTGTCAGTGCGTGCTTCTTGCCGGTCGCTCCGCCGATGGCCCAGCCGCGGCCGGCGACGTCCGGGTTGTCGATGATGTCCTGCGCGGCGAACTTCTCCTGCGAGTAGCCGGCGAGTGCGGTGGCGAAGGTCACGTCGCGGACACTGCTGAGAGCGAACTCGACGCTCGTCTCGGGGGCCTTGGCGATGGTTCTCTCCCAGACGGTGGATCGCTTCTCGTCGAGGACGGACAGGCGTGCGCCGTCGAGGCGCTGCTGCAGCTCGCCGTCAGTGCGGTTCCATACCACGATGCGGTCGACCGGTTGACTCGAGCCGAGGTCGAGCTCCCACCACGGATTGTCGGTGATCGCCGTGTGGGTCGTCGATCTTGCCTCGTGGTAGAGGCCGTCGGTGTTGCCGTCGATCGCCAGCTTCGCGGGTCCGTCGAAGTCCGTGCTGTTCTGTGTCGCCTTGCCCGAGGTGGCGATGTTCTTGCCGCCGCCGAAGACCTGCACTTCCGCGAGCGACAGCATGCGGCCCTTGCCGGGGAGGTCGACGCGGACATGGCGTGCGCGCCGGCTCGCGTCCCCCCGGGGCGGCGCCCGGGCCCGAACGCGCGCCAGCACCAACATGCCCCCCCCGTGTCCGGGGCCGCCACCGGGGAGCGAGTCGTGGGGCAGCACCTCGATGCGCAGCGCCGTGAGCATCTGCGACTCGGCGCCGGACTGGAACTCGAAGGAGTAGATGTCCGTATCCGCGCCCTTCTCGATCAGCGCGGAGTGGTCCGCCAGCAACTTCATCTCGGCGCCCGACCTCGCGTTCGCCGACGAGGGTGCCAGCGAACTCCATTCAGCCGGCTTCTCGAGCCGCTCCTGCCACCGGAGCTTGGCCTCGAGGAGCTCGGGGGTCGGTGTCGACAGCTTCTCCCGCAGCCGCGTGACGGTAGCCTCGAGATCGCGCTTCTTCTTCAGCTGGCCGTCGGTCCAGATCGGTAGTGTCGGGGCCTCGTTGCGTCGGTCGGCGTCCTGCGTGTTGTTGAAGATCGCGAAGAGGCGGAAGTACTCCTCCTGCGAGATCGGATCGTACTTGTGGTTGTGGCACTGGGCGCAGGCGATCGTCGTGCCCATCCACACCTCCATCGTCGTGTTGACACGGTCGACGATGGCGACGTTACGAAACTCCTCGTCGTTGGTGCCGCCCTCGTTGTTGGTCAGCGTGTTGCGATGAAACGCGGTGCCGATCAGCTGCTCGTCGGTGGGCTCCGGGAGGAGATCGCCGGCGATCTGCTCGACGGTGAAGACATCGAACGGCTTGTTCGCGTTCAGCGACCGGATGACCCAGTCTCGATAAGCCCAGATCGTCCGTGGAGGGTCGTCTGCGTAGCCGGCCGAGTCAGCGTATCGTGCGAGGTCGAGCCACATGCGCGCCCAGTGCTCGCCGTAGCTGCGCTTCGCCAGGAGGCGGTCGACGTGGCTCTCGTAGGCGTTCTCGCTCGTGTCATCGAGAAATCGAGAGAGCTCCGAGGCCGTCGGAGGCAAGCCGGTCAGGTCGAGGGCGACGCGACGCGCGATGGCCCGGCGGTCCGCCTCGGGCGCCGGTGTCAGACCCCCACGCTCGAGTCGCGCCAGCAGGAAGCGGTCGATCTCTCCGCGCGGCCATGATGTGCGCTTCACCGGCGGCGGCGTCGCGCGCTCCGGCTCGACGTACGACCAGTGCCTCGCGTACTTCGCCCCGTCGTCGATCCACCTGCGAAGGAGTTCGACCTCGTCGTCCGTCAGCCGATCGCCCTTCTGCGGGGGCGGCATGCGCTCGTCCGCGTCCCGGTGCGTGACGCGCAGGATCAGCTGGCTCGCATCCGGCGCCCCCGGGATCACCGCCGCACGTCCGTCGAGGTCGGCCCTGGCGTCCGCTTCCCGGTCCAGCCTCAGGTTCGCCTTGCGCTGTGCGGCGTCCGGCCCGTGACACTGGAAGCAGCGGTTCGAGAGGATCGGCCGGATGTCGAGGTTGAAGTCGATCGCCGGCGTCGGCGGAGCCGCCATCGCGGCGGTCGTCGCGGCGGCGACCAGGAGGCCGAGGATCGTGATCTGCGGCGGAGCCATGTCGTTGACACTCGGGAAGATAGGGAATCGCCGAAGGCTCCTCGTGGGAACGCCGACGGACGTCACAGCGTCTACTATCCCCGCGAGGATCGCAGGATTCAACGTTCGACGTCGGGGCTTGGTCGTTCATCGGCCCCCGGGCCTGCGAGCGGTGCCGACTGCTCGCCGGGGGAAAGCGCTGTCGGAGCACGCGGGACACCTTGACCTCGACGCTGTCGGAGGGCGACAATCCCGGTGGCAGCTTCTTGTAGCAGAACGAGTTACGATCGGATTCGCGCCGCTCGACGGGGGCGTCGCCTGGCGGCCGGGAGGTCGGGTCGACCGGCTGCGACTCCTGCGACCGACACTGATACCGAAGGAGACGAGACCATGCCGAGATGTGTCGGCTCTGTGCTCTTCACGCTCTCGATGTCGACAGCTCTGTCGCTGACCACCACGGCGGGCGCTGGCGGCGAGCAGCTTCTCTGGCAGACCAACGCCTACGGCGACGACGTGCACGTCATCGATGTAGCAACGCACGAGGTCGTCCGTCGCATCGTCGTCGGCCCCGAGCCGCACGGCATCGCCGCTCCGGACGATGCTCATGTGGTCTACATCGCGATCGAGGCGTTCAAGAGACCGAAGGGCGAGCTGATCTGGGTGAACCCGCGGACCTACGAGGTGGAGCACCGGTTGACGATCGGGCCGAAGCCGAACCAGCTGGCATGCACGCCCGATGGCAAGTGGGTCTACGTGCCTTGTAACGATGGTCACTACTGGGTGATCGACGGGGTCGAGCGCAAGGTCGTCGCGAAGATCGAGACCGGAGGTCGTCCGCACAACACGCAGGCGTCGCGCGATGGTCGCTGGATGTATCTTTCACCGATGGGGGCGCCGAAGCGCGTGACCATCGTCGACGTCCGAGCCGGGCACGAGGTCGTGGGGCACATCCCGTTCTCGAACTCGGTGCGGCCTCCGGCGCTGTCGAAGGACAACAAGCGCTTCTTTCAAAACGTCGACGGCCTCATCGGATTCGAGGTCGCCGACATCGCGCAGCGCAAGGTCATCGCGCGCGTCGAGCACATGATATCGAAGGAACACCAGGGCAAACCGAGCCGCTGCCACGGGCTCGCGATCCGTCCGGACCAGAAGGAGATCTGGTCGTGCAACGTGGAGCATCGGACCGTCCACGTCCACGACATCACCCGGGACGACTTCCCGCAGATCGCGGCCGTGCCGATGATCGGCCGTGTCTACTGGCTGTGCTTCTCGCCGGACGGCAAGTATGCGTATCTGGCTGTCCGCAGCAAGCGCAAGGTCGCGGTCGTCGACGTGGCGAAGAAGAAGGTGATCAGGCACATCGATGTCGGAAACACGCCGAAGCGTAATCTCGTGATCACGCTCGAGAGAGGGAGAAAGCCCGGGGCTTGATGATTCGATCGACCGGCGTGTACGCTCTCATGCTCCCCGTGGCGTTCGTCGGCTTGCAGGTCGGCTGCGTTCCGACCGTCGACTTCGACGAGCGGCTCCTGTCCGACGGCCGGCGGCTCTACGAAGTGAGCTGCGGCGCCTGCCATCAGAGCGACGGCGGTGGCAAGAAGGGTGTCGCGTCTCCGCTCGCCGGTTCGGAGTGGGTCCTCGGGGCTGACCCCGTACTGATCCGCATCGCCCTCGACGGTATCCGTGGGCCGATCGAGGTCAAGGGTGTGCGCTACCAGCTCGAGATGCCGGCGATGCGGCACATCTACGACGACGAGCAGATGGCGGCGATTCTGACCTACGTGCGCCGTGCCTGGGGTAACCGCGGAGCGATCGTATTGCCGGGAGCGGTCCGTGAGATTCGAGCTGACACCGCCGATCGCGGCGACTCGTGGACCGTGCCCGAGCTTCTGGCGAGGGAGTCCGACAGTTGAGTGACAGCAGCAGGAACGACCAGCCGAGCGATTACGCGTTCGAGATGGCGACCTCGAGCATCCGCTTCGGAGCGGGCGTGACCCGCGAGGCCGGGATGGACCTCGTCGACCTCGGCGTGCGGCGTGCGATGGTCCTTATCGATCCCGGGCTGGTCGCGAGCGACGCGGCCACCGTTCTCCTGGAGGCCATCGATTCCGCGGGCGTCCGGCACGCGGTCTTCGATCGGGTTCGCGTCGAGCCGACCGACGCGTCGTTTCGCGATGCGATCGAGTTCGCCACGGCAGGGCAGTTCGATGGCTTCGTCGCTCTGGGTGGAGGATCGACGATCGATACCGCCAAGGCCGCGAACCTCTACTCGACCTATCCGGCGGACTTTCTCGAGTACGTCAACCAGCCGATCGGCCGAGGGCAGCCGGTGCCTGGTCCGCTGAAGCCTCTGATCGCGATTCCGACGACGGCTGGAACCGGCAGCGAGACGACCGGCGTCGCGATCTTCGACCTCGTCGAGATGCACGCGAAGACCGGGATCGCCCACCGGCGGCTGAAGCCGACGCTCGGGCTCGTCGATCCGGAGAACACGCGGACACTACCCTCCGCGGTCGCGGCGTCGTGCGGGCTCGACGTGTTGAGCCACGCGGCAGAGTCCTACACGGCGCTGCCCTTCGACCGGCGTCCTTGTCCCGAGCGGCCCCTTCTGCGACCCGCCTACCAGGGCTCGAATCCGATCAGCGATCTCTGGTCGCTCGAGGCGATCCGCATGGTCGGCAAGTACCTGCGCCGTGCGGTTGTGGATCCGTCCGATGCCGAGGCGCGGGCTCAGATGCTCCTCGCTGCCTCGTACGCGGGGGTAGGGTTCGGCAACGCGGGAGTCCACCTGCCACACGGCATGTCGTATCCGGTTGCAGGCATGGTGAGGGAGTTTCGTCCGCCGGGCTACGACGTGGATCACGCGCTCATCCCGCACGGTATCTCGGTGATCCTCAACGCTCCGGCGGTCGTTCGCTTCACCGCGAGGGTCTGTCCCGAAAGGCATCTTCGCGTCGCCGAGCTGCGCGGCGCCGACGTGTCCGCGGTGCGGGTGGCCGACGCGGGCGAGGTCCTCGCGGAGCGTTTGATCCTCCTCATGCAGGAGCTCGACGTTCCGAGCGGGCTCGGCGCGGTCGGCTACGAGCGCGCCGACATCCCGGGACTCGTCCAGGGCACGCTGCCGCAGCATCGCGTCACCAAGCTGTCGCCGCGTGCTGCGGACGAAGCGGCGCTCGAGGGGCTCTTCGAGAGCGCGCTTCGCTACTGGTGAGGGGGGAGAGGCTCACACGCGTTGCCGTGACCGTGAGGAGCCCGGTCCTTCTCCTGCTCGTGGAAACCTGCGCCCTCGGAGAGTCCGGGTCGCCGCGCCTGCGTGCACTGCGCCTCGGACGGGACGATGAGGGCCGCGTGGACGGACGACTCGAGGAGCGCTTCTGGACGCGTGCGGCAGAGCGCGGTGACGGCGAAGGTGGGGATGAGCTTCCGGTTCTGACTGGTGGCGGGTGCGACGGGACACCCGGACGTCACCTCTCTTGCACGTCGTAAGCCCCCTTTGACTGGTGCGGCACCAGCGGCCAGGTGTCCGTCCGGAAGGGGTAGGCCGGCAGCTCCCTCGCGTTCATCAGGCCTCCCGTCGGCAGGTTGGACCAGCCGTAGCGAACGGCGACCGGCTTCGGCACATCGTCGCTCCAGACCTGGACACGGTTCCTGGCGACGCGCGCCCGGGCGTGATGGAACTCGCGATCCTCGCCGGCGATGTAGAAGCCGATCTCCTCGTCCTGGTCGAGACGGAGGCCCCGGCTCGTGTTTGCATCGAAGTCGATGAAGATCCTCTTGCCGTCGATCTCCATCGATTCGTACACCGGTCCGCGCCACTCGAGCAGGCGGCTTCCCTTCCACTGCGTGGCGCCGTAGACCTCCGCGAGCGCCCAGCGGGCGGACCGTTCGCCGACGGGGAGCTTGCGGGAGGGGTGGATGCTGCCGTTCGAGTTGGTGTCGAACGTGACGATCAGGCCGGTGTTCGGCGTCGATCTCCAGGTCCGGAACTGGACCTCACGGATGATGTTGGTGTGGTGGTTCATGTCGTAGGTCATCGAGCGGCGGTTGCTCCAGCCGGCAATCTGGACGATGCCGAAGGGCAACTCATCGTCAGCGAAGGTTCGTCGCCAGTCAGCGACCACCGCCGGGAACGTTCGCGGGAAGGGCTTCCAGTTCTCGACGCACGAGTTGTTCTCGCCCTGGTAGAAGAGG
>CAYMLL010000124.1:0-20393 GCA_964390645.1 uncultured Planctomycetia bacterium
CCGTACTCGACCTTGTTGCCGGCCATCTTTCCCGACGCGCTCCGGATCGAGGGCCCGCCGGCGGTGAGGTCGAGCCGTCCCGAGACGCTGAGGATACTGTCGCGCAGAGACTCGGCGTCCATCCGGATCCGGTGGGCGTGCGAGAGCAGCCGGTTCTCCGGATCCACCTGCCGGGCGCGCGAGCTCTGGCGTGTGCTCTGACCGTACGTGCGCGAGAGGACGATCTCGCGCACGAGCCGCTTGATCGACCATCCCCCCGCGACGAAGCGGCGTGCGAGCCAGTCGAGCAGGTCGCGGTGCGACGGCTCCTCGCCGGTGCTTCCGAAGTTGTCGGTGCTGGGGACGATTCCTCGACCGAAGAGCCAGTGCCAGGCACGATTGACGATGACTCTCGATGTCAGCGCGTTGCTCTCGCTCGCGATCCACTCGGCGAGCTCCATTCGGCCGCTGGATCCATCGGGAATCTCGGGCGGTGTCCTCGCACCCAGCGCGGAGAGAAATCCGCGTGGCACCTTTGGCCCGAGGTTGCGGATCTCGCCTCGCACGTGGACGTGCCAGTCCCCGGTCTTCGTCTCTTCCTCGACCGAGATCGCTTTCGGACGGGGCGGCGCCTTCGCTCGCAGAGCCGCGGCTCTCTTCTGGAGCGACTTGCGCTTCGCTTCGAGCTTCTCACGTTCCTGAGCGAGCTTCGCGTCGTCGTCGTCTCCGGTGGTCTGCTGCCGCTTCTCCGCTCTTGTCTCCGTCTTTGCCGCGGCGAGGGCAGGAGAGAGGAGCTCGACGGCGTCCGCAATGACGACGCCGTCTGTCTCCGCGTTCGACACGGTCACCGAGCCCCCGGCACCCTTCTCGAAGCGGAACGGGCCGAGCGAGATCAGCAGCCCACCGATCGGCGGCGCCTTGCGCTGGTCGATGCGCATCGTCTTCTCACCGTCGGCATGGCGAATCGTCACCGGCGTGTTCGTGGCACGGTTCGATCCCGACGCGTAGGCGAGTCGTACTTCGTAGATGCCGGTCTGTGGAATCGGTGGCGTGAAGACCACCGACTTGCGGCCCTTCTCCTTGCCGTCGTCGTGGATGTAGCCCGCGTCCACGTAGGCGGGGTGGAAGGTCGACTTTTTCCAGAAGCCGATCTGCTCGGCCTTGACGTCGTCGACGACGATGCCCACGAGCGTCGGTAATCGAGCGGCCTTGCTCTTCGGCTTGCCACCGAGCTTCTTCAGGCGGGCCTTCACCACCCCGAGCTCCTTTTCGAGCCTCTTCGTCTCGGCGCTGTGCTTGGCGATTCTCGCATCCATATCGTCGGAGACCGGTAGCGGGCGCTCTACGAAGCCGGCGACGTTTCCGGGCGTCAACGTCTTCGTGCTGCGGAATATCCCCGCCAGCGCGTAGTAGTCACGCGTGGGGATCGGATCGAACTTGTGGTCGTGGCAACGGGAGCAGCCGAGCGTCAGACCGAGGAATGCGCTGCAGGTCGTCGAGATCTGCTCGTCGACGACGTCCATGCGCAGCAGGTCCTTGTCCTGGTTCTCGTAGTTGTGAGGACCGAGGACGAGAAACGCGGTGGCGACGAGCGCGTCACGGCGTTCCGCCTCGCTGGTGGAGTCGAGCAGGTCGCCGGCGATCTGCTCGCGGATGAACCGGTCGAACGGCTTGTCGCTGTTGAATGCGTCGATGACGTAGTCGCGGTACCGCCAGGCGTTGACGAGGGCACGAGTCCGTCCGCCGCCGGTGGAATCGGAGTAGCGTGCCACGTCCAGCCAGTGCCGTCCCCAGCGTTCGCCGAAGTGAGGCGAGTCGAGAAGACGATCCACGAGCGTTGCGAGCGCCGAGGGGGAGTCGTCGCCGACGAAGGCCTCGATCTCCTCAGGTGTCGGTGGCAGGCCGATCAACGCGTAGTGGAGGCGTCGGATCAGTGTTCGGCGATCCGCCTCCGGGGCGGGGTCCAGTCCCTTCGCTTCGAGCTTCGCGATGATGAACCGGTCGATCTCGCCGCGCGGCCAGGCCTCGTTCTCGACCTCCGGCGGACCGTCATTTCGCGGCGGAGTGAAGGCCCAGCCGGGTGTGGTCGTGGTCGGCTCTGCGGTCGTTCCGGAAACTCCGGGCCTGCGTGGGTCGGGCGCGCCGATCTTCACCCAGGTCTCGAAGTCCGCGATGACCGTGTCCGGCAGCTTGCCCTTTGGCGGCATCGCGAGATCCTTGTCCTCGTGACGCAGCGCCTGGATGAGGAGGCTTCCTTCGGGACTCCCGGGGTCGATCGCCGGTCCCGAGTCGCCTCCACGGAGCAGTCCGTCCCGCGTGGCGAGCAGCAGACCGCCCTTGCGGCGATCCGCATCGACGCCGTGGCACTTGTAGCAGTGCTTGACGAGAACGGGGCGGATTCTTCTCTCGAAGAAGTCCTCCGGATTCCCCACCCGACGACTCCCCGGGCTCTGCGGCAAGCCTTCCAGAGGAGTGGCTACGGAGATCTCCCACGCACAGATGACGAACAAACACGCGATGGACACGTGCTCAGGAAACCGTGGGGAAGAACAAGAGAAGAACAAGACCGACTCCTCAGCGCCATCCGGCGCATATCGCCTTTCACGACATTAGTATAGCCGTGGACGAATCGCAACGACACGAATGTCGTCGATCAGGATCGTGTCGGGACTGCACGCGTGGCCTCCCTCGATGGGTTTCTTCGAGGCCTGTCGGAAGACGGATCGTGGTATGGAGTACGATCACTCACCACCACGGATGACACGACGCGGCCGTCGTGAAGAGAGAATGCGTGCGTCCCGTGGGCGTCCGCCGGTTCGTGACTCGGGTCCGTGGCGTTCGTGAACCACCTTTCCCACGAGGCGTGCCGGATCGTCGAATTCCGGCGTCCGTACGGCGAGTCTCGGGCTCCGGATCTCCGTGAAGTCGGTGAAGTCCGTGAAGAGCGATCCGATAGCAGTGGCTCGGGCGTCGAGGTCCGCGGTGCGGTGTCATTCTCGCCGATGGGTGAGCCTACTTCAGTTGGAGCGGGCACCCGAGCACCTGCGCGTACTCCCTGGCTCTCTTCGTCGCCACAGCCATGTCCTCGGGCTTCTCGATACACATGGTGGTTTTTCTCGGAGGCTCATTCCACACGTACTCGAGGAAGATCCCGAGAAACGGTCGGCGGTGGGAATGGGCCACACCGCCATGGCTCCCGACGACGTCTTCTCTGTCCCAGGTCACCTTGATGGATCGGATTCGCTTCCGGTCGATCGATGCGTAGGAGACCGAGAAGACGTAGAAGATCCTGGCAACGAATTCCAGGCCGTCCGCCGTGAGCACGAAGCAGGGCCTGACGAACGAGAGCACGGCAACCGATACGGCAACGGCGACGATGAGGGGCTCTCGGCCGTACCAGCCCAGTTCGTTCCCACACCACACCAGAAAGGCGCAACCGATCACAGCGAGGTGAAATCCGAAGATCATCCGCGGGATGCTGGCCATGAAGACACCCGGGCCTACTGTTCTGGACCGAGAAGATGAGCGTCCGGGTCTCGTATCGCCGGTACGCTCCATCGAGTCGACCGCTCGCTGTGGTCGAGGATGCGTCGACACCCTCCACGACGGCCTCCCGCATGCGATTCGCTGGAGCGAAAACACGAAGCTCGGGCCGCGGGACGCGAGGGGCACTGTCTTTCGCATGCCGTACGGCCCTGTGTTTCGTCGTCGGGAGCGAGACAGGGGCGTCGTCGGCCACTCGAACCGAGGTCAAGCTCGAGGCCCTGGTCAGAGATGCGGTGGTCGACGATTCGAGAGACCGCCGCCGTCGATGACAACGTATCGAGTCTTCCCATGAGCGGACCGCTTCTCGCGTGACTCCGTGTATCCCGCGAAGAAAAGGCCCGTCAGAAAGGCGTCGACTTCTCGAATCGGTCGACGGGGTCTCGATCGACTCCAGGGGCTCCGAGCAGGCTCGGGGTGACAGCGAGAGTGGCCAGGTGACTCTCACTCGCGGAAGCCGAACGAGTAGACCTTCGACTCTCTGAGCTCGAGGCCCAGCTTGATCGCCCTGCCTTCGAGTCGCTCGACCGAGGCTCCTCTCTTCCAGCGCACCTCCACATCCGTGACGGTTTCCGTGATCGGCTCGCCTTCTGCCAGCACCGTGCTCTGCGGATCGAGCAAGGTGACCTTGACGGATCCGTTCCTCGAAACATCTGCCGATAGCCGGAGCGTCCGTCCCGTACAGAAGAATGGGATCGTCGTGACCGATCCGGACTTGTTTCGTTCGATCTGCTCATAGCCGGCCCAGCCGTCGGGGCGGAGTGTCGCGAGCGCCAGACAGCCCTTGCGCCAGTCGAAAAAGTACCAGTCGGAAGCGCCGTAGTAGATCCGTATCTCGCCGTCCAGGATGATCGGGGTCGAGGCGAAGATGCACCCCCAGTCGTAGGGTACGGTGCCGTATTCCCGCCTCGTTGTCGGGGTGTGCCCGATGAAAGGCGTGCCCGCCTCTACACGGTGCCAGGTTACCGAATCGGGGCTCCAGGCGAGCTCGACGTGCTGTTTGACATTTCGTCTGGAACCTCCCGGGAACTCCATCACACCGGGCAGTCCGATGTAGATGCCGGCAGTGCGAACCACGACCATGTCGTGTGTCTGGTGCTCCGGATCGCCCTGGAGAACTGCCCTGGATTTCGTCCACTTCACGAAGTCCGGACTCTCGGTGCGGCCGATAATTCGCTGGCCGTTCCAGAGTCGCATGATGCCCACGTACTTCCTCAGCGGTGGTGACCAGAGCGCACAGTTGTGGGTATCGCCTCCCGCCTCGATCTCGGGGCAAAGGATCGGCTTGCTCCAGTGGAGGCCGTCCGGAGAGAACGCCACACGTTGAATACTGTTCGTCTGTCCGGAGAAGAAGATCTTGTAGCGCCGTGCCGGATCGGGCTCACGGAGGTCCTTGAAGACGCCGGCGCCCGACGGGCCCCGCATGACGAGGTTGTTTCTCTTGTTGCCGTCGAATTCGACCAGGCCGAGCTCGGGTTTTTCCCAATGTACACCGTCGTTCGAGACCGCGTAGCAGACACCCTCCTCTCGGCGATTGGGCCTGATCCCCATGTAGTCGGGGCGATCGCGGGGGTTCCGCTTGTCTTCAGGTGTAGAGGTGGTCCGTTCGTCAACGATGAACCCGTTGTACCAGCACTTGTAGAGTCCCTCCTGCTCATCGTGGGTCACGTTGGGGTAGACGTTGTCGAACCGGGGCTCCCAGGGCCTGTCCTCCTCGAGCAGGGGATTGCTTCCGTGCTTCTTCACCGTGCCGAGTGTCAACTTCGCGTTGTCGGTGCTCTCGACGACGCGGGAATCCAGCAGGAGGTACCTCTCTTCCGCGATCGCTCCGTACACGATCGGCTTGAGGGCCCGACCGAGCTGACGCATCGGCAGGTTCTGGGTCAGGGTGATCACCACCAGCTCATCCCGCGGCGAGATCCAGAACTCCGTGCCGGCTCCGCCCAGCCACTCGTACTCTCCGATCGAGGATGGCTCCGAGTCGATCCGGCGCACACGAACCGCGAAGCCGAGCCCGAAACCTCGCCCCGCAGGTCGGCGGCTGATCGGCAACAGGCTCTCCGGGAGCTGGTTGCGAGTCATCATCGCGACGGTCTTCGCCTTCAGCAGTCGCTTCCCGTCCAGCGTGCCTTTTCCGGAGAGCATCAGGCAGAACCGCATGTAGTCGGCGGCAGT
The DNA here is from genome assembly GCA_964390645.1 of uncultured Planctomycetia bacterium. Taxonomy (GTDB): domain Bacteria; phylum Planctomycetota; class UBA8108; order UBA8108; family UBA8108; genus CAYMLL01. The sequence continues at coordinate 5,698 of CAYMLL010000124.1, forward strand.
GGAGACCAGACCTCCGCCGCCGCACAGGAACTTCGGCCGCTTCTCGAAGCGGCTGCTCCTGCCCACCGTCCCGGGCTCCGGGGCGTCGACGATCCTCAATCCGTTGCCGTACACGGCCGCGAGCCGATCCCGCTTGTGCGCCGGCACGAAGAAGCCGGTGTCTTCCATCTGCAGCGGCCGGAAGATCCGCTCGGCCAGGAACTCGTCGAGCGGTCGGCCGGAGACGACCTCGACAAGTCGACCCACCACGTCGCTGGCGAAGCTGTAGTACCAGTCCGTTCCGGGCGGGTACAGGAGCGTGACGTTGCCGATCTTGGCGACGATTTCCTCCAGGTTGTACTCTCCCAGGGAGGCGAATCCTCTGCTGCGGAAGAGCCTGTCGACCGTGGCGTTGTTGGGCAGCCCGGACGTGTGCCGAAGCAGATCGCGGACGGTCATCTCCCGGTTCGCCGCGTCGGCATCCCCGGCTGTATTCAGTCCCTTCGCCTCGGGCAGGTACTTCCACACCGGAGCGTCGAGCTCCAGCTTGCCTTCCTCGTGGAGCATCATCGCGGCCACGCTGGCGACCGGCTTGGTCATCGAGTAGATGCGGAAGATCGTGTCCTTTCGCATCGGCTTCTTCGCCTCGATGTCCATCAGCCCGTAGGCCTCGAACTGCGCGACCTGGCCGCGTCGGGCCACGATCGTGACCGCGCCGGCCAGCTTCTTGTCGTCGATGAACTTCTGTACGGTCGCGTCGATGCGTTCCAGCCCCTCGGGAGAGAGTCCTACCTGCAGCGGCGCGGCCATCGGGAGGTCCTGACCGACGGACGGCGAGGCGAGCGTGATCAGCGCGATGACACGGAATGCGATTCGTGTGAGCCGCTGGATGACGAGTCGGGATCCCGGCGCGTGACTCCCTGGCGGAGGCGGCCGGCGATCAGGAGACTTCACCGACGATCTCCGGGATCACCTTGCCGTGTACGTCGGTCAGCCGCATGTCGCGTCCGCTGAACCGCACCGTCAGGCGCGTGTGGTCGATGCCGAGGAGATGCAGCATGTTGGCGTGCAGATCGTGCACCGTCATCTTGTTCTCGACGACGCGGTAGCCGTACTCGTCCGTGGCGCCGTAGATCCTTCCGGCCTGGACGCCGCCTCCGGCCATCCAGAGGCTGAAGCCCTGGGGGTTGTGGTCGCGTCCGCTGCCCTGCGCGAAGGGAGTGCGACCGAACTCGCCGCTGAAGATCAACAGCGTGGAATCGAGCAGCCCGCGCTGCTCGAGGTCCTGGATCAGCGCTGCGATCGGCTGGTCGACGGAGAGAGCGTTCTTGCGGTGGCCGTCCCGGATGTTCCCGTGCTGATCCCAGCGGTCGCCGTTGCCGCCACTCGTCGTCAGCTCGATGAAGCGGACTCCGCGCTCCACCATCCGGCGCGCGAGCAGGCACTGGGTGGCGAACTTCTTCGTGTTTCCCCACTTCGCCTCCATACCGTACATGCGCTTCGTTGCGGCGCTCTCGCCGGCGAGGTCCATCGCCTCCGGGACCCGCATCTGCATGCGGAAGGCAAGCTCGTGATTGCGGATCGCCGACTCGACCTGCGGCGCGTGTCCCAGTCGTCCCAGCAGATCGCCGTCGATCTCCGACAGGCGTCTCAACTTGCGACGTTGCGTCTCGATGGGCTCTCGGCGTCGGATGTTCCGCATCGGACGACCGGGCTCGAGCACTGAACCGGAGTGGTTCGAGGGCAGAAATCCGCTGCCGAAGTTGGGCACGCCGCCGTTCGGCGTGATTCCCCCGTGGAGGGCGACGAAGCTGGGCAAGTTCTCGTTGGCGCTACCGAGGCCGAAGGACACCCACGCCCCCATGCTGGGCCATCCCAGGAGTGGGTGACCGGTGTGGATGCCGTAGACCGCGTTGGGGTGATTGGCCGAGAACGCTGTCATCGAGCGGATCACGCAGAGGTGATCGGCGCACGTTCCGACGTGCGGGAAGAGGTCGCTGACAGGGATGCCGCTTTCGCCGTAACGCTTGAACTTCCACGGGCTCGCCATCAGGTTACCCTTGGCGTTGAAGACCGTGGCATCGGTCTTGAACGTGGGCTTCTTGCCGTGCTCCTTGTCGAGGCGCGGCTTGGGGTCGAAGCTGTCGACTTGCGAGACTCCTCCGTCCATGAACAGGAAGATGACGGTCTTCGCCTTGGGTGCGAAGTGGGTCGGACGGGCTTGTCCGGCCGTTTCTCCGAGGGCCTGTTCGTGGAGCATCGTCGTGAGTGCGATCGAACCGAACCCCAGGGAGGCTTCTCGCAGAAGTCGACGCCGGGTCATCGGGTGCGTGGCGCGATCAGTGAACATAGATCAGCTCTTTGCGATTCAGCATCGTGTGGCAGAGCTCCTTCCAGTGATCGAAGGAGACTGCGCTCTCGTCAGCCTCGAGGTCGGACAGGACGCCGCGAGCCCACTCGATCTCGCGTTTCGTCGCGCCGCGTCCGAAGGCCTGGCGGTGGAGCAGGTCGACCCGCTCGGCGAATGTCGTCTTGCCGGAGCTCGCGATGCGGCGTGCCCACCTCTCTGCCGCCTTCCAGGACAGGCTGCCGTTGAGTATTGCCAGTGACTGCGCCGGTCCTGCCGTGACGTTGCGCCGGCCGAACGTCTCCGTCGCGTTGGGCATGTCGAAGGTCATCAAGAACTCGGGCATGTACCGCCGTCTGAGCTGGATGTAGACCGAGCGGCGATTCCCTCCGTCGCCCTTCTGGCTCGGACCGAAGAGTTTTCGGTCGAGCTCGCCGCTGACGGCGAGGAGCGTGTCGCGTACTTGCTCGGCCTGCAGCCGTCGCACCGGCATGTGCTGGAGGAGCTTATTCTCGGGATCGTCGCGAAGAGCCGCCGCAGAACCCCGGGTCGACAGACGGTAGGTGCTCGAGAGCGTGATCTCGCGGATCAGGCGTTTCACCGACCAGTCGTTTCTCACGAACTTGCTCGCGATGTGATCGAGGAGCTTCGGATGAGACGGCTTCTCGCCCATGTGGCCGAAGTCGTCGACCGAGGAGACGATCCCTCGTCCGAAGAGGTGATGCCAGATGCGGTTGGCCATGACGCGAGCGGTCACGGGGTTGCTGGCCGCCAGCAGTGACTCGGCCCACTGGAGGCGACCGCTACCTGGGGCCTGGAAGGGTCTGGCATCGAGCACGTCGAGAAAGTGCCTCGGATTGGGCGCGGGGCTCGGGTTCCGGTGTGCGCCCCGGATGTACACCGGCTCGTCGATGCCGTGACCGTCCGCGAGGCTGCGGACGTAGGTGGGCGCGGGAATCCCGGACTGCATCTTCCGATACGCCGCGACGGCGACCTGCAACGCCTCGGTCCGCGCCGCGCGGAGGTCGATCACGCCCGCGGTGAAGAGACCGTCGAGGAGATCTCCCTGATCGACCGTCAGTCTGTCGGACCGCCAGGCGTCCGGAATCGCCGCGACCCTGGCGGCCACGAGCTCCAGCACCTGCGTGGGCGTTGTCGGCAGCTCGCTCTGGACACCCCACGCGGACCCCCCTGGCAGCGGACGCAGTGGTCCGTTGACCGTCGCCGAGTCGAGGACCGCCCAGGAGCCGTCGACATGCCCGCCGATTCCCCACGCGAAGTTCATCTGGCCGCCGTTGTGCTGCACCTCGATGTAGGCGGGCTCGCCGATCCACAGTCTCGTCGCGAAGCGGACCGTCTTCCACCGGTCGCTGTTGATGACCTTCGTCGTTCCGCCGGTCGTCGGGCCTCTCCCGATCAGCTCGTAGTGGCGGACGTAGAGGCTCACTCGCACGTTCTTCCCCTTGACGCGTACGCTGACGGATTCTCCCTCGATCTTGAAGGTGGGAGACCGTATCGCTCCGGCGAATCGCGACGCGAGATGGCCCGCCGCGGGTCGCCCTCCGGCGAACGCCGCGACGGCGCGATCTCCGGACGCCGCGACGACGAAGTCACCTGCCGGACGCGGTGCGTCCTCGAAAGACACCCCGGAGGTGAGCCACTCGCCGAACTCCGTTCGGCCGAGCTTTCCGAGCGGCGGCTTCGCCGGCTTCTCGGCACCTCGGAGTCGGCTCCAGACCGAGGTGATCGCCGCCTCGTCCTTCGCCTCGAGCAGTATCGACAGCGCCTTGAACACCTCGTTCGGCTTCTTCTTCAGAGCTTCCGCCCACCGCTTTTGCTCCGGTGTGGTCGGGTCGCCCGCCTGGACGGCGATCAGATCCTCGTGCACGGTGCGGAGGTCCTTCGCCACGGCGTCGGCGAGCGCCCGGCGGATCTCGATCTTCTTCTCGCGCAGTTGGTCACGGGCCGTCGCCTGTTTCCTCGGCGGGTTGATGTCCGCGTAGTCGATGCGCGAGCTCGCGATCACCCCGTAGAGCGAGTAGTAGTCCTTCGTCGTGATCGCGTCGAACTTGTGGTCGTGGCAACGTGCGCAGGCGAGCGTGTGACCCAGGAATGTCTTGCCGACGACGTCGATCATGTCGTCGAAGACCCGTGCCTCGTCAGCGTGGATGTCCGGCGGGCCATGTTGACCGTCGGTGAGGTAGAGGTAGCCAGGGCCGATCACCGACTCGTTGATGCCGGTCTCGGGGTTCAGGCGAGGCTCGATGAGATCGCCGGCGATCGCTTCGCGCACGAGCTGGTCGTACGGGACGTCACTGTTGAACGCTCGGATCAGGTAGTCGCGGTAGTGGAAGGCGTTCGGCATCGGGTAGTCGGCCTCGAACGCCTTGGTCTCCGCGTAGCGTACCAGGTCCATCCAGTGTCGTGCCCACTGCTCGCCGAAGTGGGGCGAGCGCAGTAGACGATCGACGACGGTCTCGTACGCCGCTGTCGACGTGTCCTCGACAAAATCGTGCAACTCCCCCGGGGCGGGGGGAAGCCCGGTGAGATCGTACGTGACGCGGCGGAGCCACGACTCACGTTTCGCGGCAGCGGCGGGTCTCCAGCCTCTGGCCTCGAGTCTCGAGAGCACGAACCGGTCGATGTCACCGCGCGGCCAGCTCTTCTGCTCCACTTCCGGTACGTCAACGGTGCGGACTGGCTGCAGCGACCACCACTTCTTTCGCTCGGCGAGATCGGACTTGTCGTCGGCGTGCGCGTCTCTCGTCTTTCTCGCGCGAGGATCGGGAGCGCCCATATCGATCCAGCGCACGAAGTCGGCGACGACGCTCGCCGGCAGCTTCGCCTTCGGGGGCATCTGGAACTTGTCGTAGCGAAGCGCGCTGATGAGGAGACTCTCCTGCGGCTCTCCGGGTAGGATCACCGCGCCGGACTCTCCGCCCTGCTGCCAGCCCCAGCCGCTGTCGAGCAGCAGCTTGCCACGGAGCTTCTTCGCCGTCGTCGAGTGGCACTTGTAGCAGTGCTCGACGAGCACGGGACGGATCTTCTTCTCGAAGAAGTCGCGACCTTCCGGATCGGATTCAGGGGCACCGAGCAGGCTGAGAGTGACGACCAGCGTGAGCACGTGTTCTCCTTTGCGAGCGGGCTGTCAATCCCTCTTGTCGGCTTGCGAGCCCTGCGGGCCGCTGCTCGCAGCGCAGGCGTGAGGCAGGGCTTTCGGATGCCCACTCGGCATCAGGCCAGGATCTCGTGGACGATTTTCCCGTGCACGTCCGTCAGACGGAAGTCCCTTCCCTGATGCCGGAAGGTCAGACGCTCGTGGTCGATGCCGAGGTTGTGCAGGGTCGTCGCGTTGAGGTCGTGGATATGAACCGGGTTCTCGACGATGTTGTAGCTGAAGTCGTCGGTCTCGCCGTGGACGACGCCCGGTCGGATTCCCGCGCCCGCCATCCACTTCGTGTAGCAGCGGGGGTGATGATCCCGACCGTAGTTCTTCTTGCTGAGCTTACCCTGGCAGTAGATGGTCCGTCCGAACTCGCCCCCCCAGATCACCAGCGTGTCGTCGAGCATGCCACGCTGCTTGAGGTCGCGGACCAGGCCCGCGCACGGCTGATCGATGATGCCGCACTGGCGACGGATGTCCTTCGGCAGGTTGCCGTGCTGATCCCACTGGCGGATGAAAATCTGCGTGAATCGCACACCGCGTTCCGCGAGCCGACGAGCGAGCAGGCAGTTGGCCGCGAAGGTTCCGGGCTTCTTCACCTCGGGACCGTACATGTCGAGAATTGCCTGCGGCTCTGCGGAGATGTCGGTCAGCTCCGGCACCGACGTCTGCATCCGGTACGCCATCTCGTACTGCGCGATGCGTGAGCGGATCTCCGGATCGCCGACGGTCGTGTAACGTTCGGCGTTGAGCTTCGCGAGCTCGTCGAGCATCCGGCGTCGCATCGCCGCGCTCATGCCGTCGGGGTTCGACAGGTAGAGGACCGGGTCGCCGTTCGAGCGGAAGCTGACGCCCTGGTGACGTGTCGAGAGGAAGCCGGCCCCCCAGAGACGCGCGTAGAGCGCCTGACCACCGAAGCCGCCGTTGACCGTCGAGTGAAGTACGACGAACGAGGGGAGATCACGGTTCATGCTTCCGAGGCCGTAGGAGAGCCAGGCCCCGGAGCTCGGTCGGCCCGGAAGCTGGCTCCCGGTCTGGATGTAGGTGATCGCCGGGTCGTGGTTGATCGCCTCGGTGTGGACCGTCTTGATCACCGCGATGTCGTCGACGATGCCCGCCGTGTGCGGCAGCAGCTCGCTGACCCACGCGCCGTGTTTGCCGTAGCGTGAGAACTTGAACCTCGACGGCGCGATCGGGAACCGCTTCTGCCCCGATGTCATCGTCGTGATACGCTGACCGTTGCGGACCGAATCCGGCAGGTCCTTGTCGTACCAGTCGTTCATCTGCGGCTTGTAGTCCCACATGTCGAGTTGCGACGGCGCTCCCGACATGAACAGGTAGATGACGCGCTTGGCCTTCGGCGCGAAGTGGGGTAGCCCCGGCAGTCCACCGGTCGAGGGATCGAGCCGTGCCGTGGCGGGCGACTCCGCCGCGGGTGACGCGATGGTCCGCTCGTTCAGGAGTGACGCCAGCGCCGCGGTTCCGATTCCGGCGCCGAGGCCGGTCGTGGTGCGGCCGAAGAAGTGACGGCGTGTCTCGATCAGCTCGGCTTCACGAATCGGGTTCATCGGTGTATCAGCCTCTCGTGATCGTCTCGCTGAGGTTCAGCAGCAGGTGAGTGACCATCGTCCACGCGCCGAGCTCGTTGACGTCGAGCGACTCGTCGCGTTTCGACTCGCCGGCGGAGAGCAGCTTGCCGGCTGCTTCCGGGCTCTTCTCGTACTCGGCGAGCGCCGACTCCAGGAAGCCTCCCAGCGTCTCCAGCTCGCTCTCTCGCGGCTGCCGTGAGACGACGGAGCGGAACGCGAAGGTGATCCGCTGCCGGGTGTCAGCACCGCCTTCGCGCAGCACGCGCTCCGCTAACTTTCGCGCGGCCTCGACGAACTGCACGTCGTTCATCAGCACCAGCGCCTGCAGCGGCGTGTTGGTGCGTGCCCGACGGACCTGGCAGGTCTCCCGGTCCGGAGCGTCGAACATCGACATCGACGGCGGCGGCGACGTGCGCTTCCAGAACGTGTACATGCTCCGGCGGTAGAGCTTCGAGCCGCTGTCCTGCTTGAAGACTGACGTGTTGCTGCCGCCGAAGCCGACGGGCTTCCAGAGTCCGGCCGGCTGGTAGGGCCTGACGCTCTTGCCGCCGACCTCCTCGACGAGGAGCCCGCTGATCGCCAGCGCCTGGTCACGGACGATCTCGGCGTCGAGACGGAAGCGTGGCCCGCGCGCGAGCAATCGGTTGTCGGGGTCTGCCTCGAGCTTCTCCGGCGAAACTCGAGACGATTGCCGGTAGGTGGACGAGAGGACGAGCATCTTGATCAGACGCTGGACGTCCCAGCCGGACTCGACGAAGTCGACGGCCAGCCAGTCGAGCAGCCGGGGATGCGACGGTTGCTCGCCCTGGGTGCCGAAGTCCTCCGAGGTTCGCACGATCCCGGTGCCGAACAGCTGCTGCCAGAATCGATTGACCGTCACGCGTGCGGTCAGCGGGTGGCCCGGCTTGACGAGCCACCTCGCGAGCCCGAGTCGATTCGGGGGCTCATCCGCGGAGGCCGGTGCGATCCACTGCGGAACGCGTGACGAGACCTTCTCCCTCTGCTCGGTGTACAGGCCTCGCTCGAGGATGTACGCCTGTCGTGGCGTCTTGCGATCCTCCATCACGAGTGTGGACGCGAAGGCCCCCTCGATGTCGCGGAGCTTCTTCTCGAGATCGGTCCGGCGTTTCACCGGCTCCGCGAGCAGCTCTCCTGTCGACGGACGGACGTGCTCGAGAAAGTAGCGCGTCAGCTTCGTGGTCTGTGCCGCGGAGCGCTTCTCCCGCGCCACGTCCAGGATCTTCTGGATCTCACCGGGAATCGGGGGGTGCTTCGTCTTCGCGCGGTATTGCTCCCAGAGCGAGATGGACTCGAGCTTCTCGGGAGGCAAGAGAGCGATCGACCGGACTCCCGCCTTGTCCCAGTGGACGGTGCCGCCGAACTGGGTGAAGGCCCAGCCGTTGATCGCGGCGCCGGGGGCGAGGCCGACGGCCGACGCCGCCACCTCGATCCGCGCCCACTCCCCGGGCTTCGGCAGGTCTCCGATGCGCAGGTTCGACGCGTTGTTGCGGCCTGCTCCGTGCCCCTTGTCCGCGCCCCAGAATGCGCGGTGCTCCCAGGAGCCGTCGTTGAACTGCAGCTGGACGGTCTGTGGCGGATTCTTCGTATCGAGGTAGACGTAGGCGAAGAGCCGGTCCTGCTCGCCGACGATCAGCTTGTTCTTCGCGTCGGTGAAGAAGTGCTGGCTGAGACCGGTTGCGGTACGGACCGAGGACGTCTTGCCGCTGAGCACCGGATCCTTGTCCGACGCGGTGACGAACTTCCACGAGCCGGCGCCCTCGTTGCCCTGCGGCTTGGCGCCCTGCGGGAGCTCGTCGTCGAACCAGACGGCGTCCCCGGCCTCGAGCTCTCCGAGCGTCTCCGTGGGGAACGGGTCCTCGTACTCGAGCGCCCCGAGCTTCTTCTCGATCTCCTCGCGGACCTCGGTCAGTCCCGCTCTGGCGCTTGCCAGCTCCGTCTCCTGCCGGCGGGAGGGCACCTTGACGCTCGGAGGCGGCAGCAGCGCGTTTCCGTCCATCGCCTTCTCGGTGAGGCTGTAGAAGTACGAGAACAGCTGGTAGAACTCCTTCTGCGTCAGCGGGTCGAACTTGTGCTCGTGGCAGACCGCGCACCCCGCGGTGAGGCCGAGCCAGACCGTCGATGTGGTCTCGACGCGATCGACCGCGTATCGCACGTAGTACTCCGCGTCGATGGAGCCGCCCTCGCTCGTCGTCACGTTGCAGCGGTTGAAGCCGGTGGCGACGCGTTGCTTCAGCGTTGGCCCCGGCAGCAGGTCGCCGGCGAGCTGCTCGATCGTGAACTCGTCGAAGGGCTGGTTTCGATGGAAGGAGTCGATGACCCAGTCGCGATAGGGCCATATCGAGCGCTCGTTGTCGAGATGGAGTCCGTGAGTGTCCGCGTAGTGGGCCGCGTCGAGCCAGTTGCGCGCCATGTGCTCCGCGTAGCTCTCCGAGCGCAGGAGACGATCGACGACTCGCGCGTAGGCGTCGTTCGAGTCGTCCGCGAGGAAGTCATCGATTTCGCGGAGTGTCGGTGGAAGACCGGTGAGGTCGAGCGTGACGCGGCGAATCAACGTCACCTTGTCGGCTGACGGCTCCGGCGCGATCCGGGCGCTCCGGAGCTTCGCATGGATGAAGGCGTCGACGGGGTTCGTCGTGTGCCGTCCCTCCACGGGAGCCGGCGGCTCGGGTCTCTTCGGAGGCTGGAACGCCCAGTGAGCAGCCCACTCGGCGCCACCGTCGATCCAGCGTCGGATGCGTGCGACCTCGTCGTCATCGAGCTTCTTGCCGGAGTCCGCGGGCGGCATGCGTTCGTCGGGATCGGTCGACGTGATGCGGCGGTAGACCTCGCTGCGGGAGCTGTCCCCCGGGACCACTGCGAAGCCGCCGGAACGCAGCTTCGCGGTCGCGCCTTGACGCTCGTCGAGACGCAGGCCGGCCTTGCGGACCTTCTTGTCCGGACCGTGGCACTGGAAACAGCTCTCCGACAGGATCGGCAGGATCTCGCGGCCGAAGTCGATCTTCGAGTCCTCGGCCCGGAGTCTTTCCGCTCCGGCGGGGGCGAGGAAGACGACGAAGGCCACCACGGCGAGGCCGTGAGGTCGGGGGGGCTGCGCTTGATTACCGGTGATGGTCGATAGCCGATCGAGCATGCCTCTGGAGACTCCTCGACATGGAACGACACCTTGGGCGACGTGGACGTTCGAGTTCGCGTCTATTGTAGCGAGCGGCGGGCACCCGGTCACGGTCCTGTCCGGCTCTCAGCACACCGTCGAGCTCGACGAGCGGGGGCACTCGGGGAAGGATCGGGTCCCCGGGCCAGGTCCGGCCTGGCTGTGTCAACGAGATCCGTGGCGCGCCGGCAGCGCTTCGTGCCGAGGGCCGCCCGCGATCCGCTGACGAAGGGCGAAGGAGCGAACGTGGAGCCCCGGAAAGAGGAACGCTCGACTTGCCGCGGCCAGCTCCGGGCGGGCTCGCTCGTCATGCTCGAGTCACTGTGCACGGACGAGGCGCAGGTAGTCGAAGCCGACCCTGTAGGCCTGGACGGCCGAGTCGTTCGCGCCGGTGATCTCCACCGTCAGCCGGTGCTTCCCGGCGCCGAGCTTGCGCGTCCCACAGTCGAGCTCGCCGGTGGTGCCGACGTCCGGGTAGTCGTAGAGGTCGACGGGACGGCGCAGGGCCTCATCGTCGAGCAGAAGGTTGACGATCGCGTAGTCGCGGGCGGTCGTGAACGCGGCCGCCACTGCGTAGGTGTTCGCTTCGGCGACTTCGAGCTCGAGCACCAGTCGAGCTCGAGGTCGGGCGCCGGTCCAGAAAAGCTGTTCGCTGCCACTCCAGCGACCCGTCTTGAAGCCGGCCATATTCTGCTTGCGGACCTTTCCGCCTCCGACACGTACGACCTTCATCGTCTCGGCCTCGATCGCCCCCTCGACACGCCCGGTCTTCTCGTCGAAGGACGCGGGCCGTCCTCGATCGGCCCTCTCACCGGTGACCGGGACTGGCTTCGGCCGCGCGGCTCGCCAACGCTCCTCGTCGACGCTCTCGACGCGGTGCAATAGCACGTTCGAGCCTTTCATCCCGCCGACGACGATGTCGGGTAGCCGGTCGCCGTTCAGATCGTGGATCGAGATCTGGCGGCCGATTCCCGCGTCGCCGTCGACCCGGTGGGGGACCCAGTCCACGCCCTGCTTCGATCGCACGAGCTCGAACCAGTAGACGACGGCTCCGGCGTTCCACAGCGGGCTCTTCTTGTGGTGCGAGTAGAAGGTCTTTCCGGTGACGATGTCCTTCAGCCCGTCACCGTCGATGTCGTGAAGAGCGACCGAGTGGAGCTCGCTGAAGACCAGTCCGTAGCGATTCCGTCCCGGACGGTCTCCCATGATCAGGTGGCGCTCGAACGTGATCTTGCCGTCCTTCGCTTGCTGCTCGTACCAGGCCAGGCCGAAGTCGTGCGCTGCGAGGCTCGTGATGACGTCATTGTCTCCGTCGCCGTCGACGTCGTAGGCGTGCATCTCCGCGCCGCCGTAGGAGTCGGTGAACCTCACCGGGTGGAGTCTCCATCGCTTCGCGGTCCCTGCGTCCTGCGGCTGCTCGAACCAGCCGCCCGCGTGGAGAAGGTCCGTGCGCCCGTCGCCGTTGATGTCACCGACGCCCAGACCGTGGCCGAATCTCGTGGCGGTGATCTTGTCGGAGACCGCGTGGAAGATCCACGCTTCGAGCGGGCTCTCGGGGTCGATCGTCGCGTAGCCGAAGTGTCCGTCCCTGGTGCAGACGAGCTCCGGGCTCTCGTCGCCGACCAGGTCGACGAAGTGAGGTGACTCGTTCGAGACCCAGTCGAAGACCTGGTGCTTCCGCCAGATCTTGTGGAGGCCCTGCGGGCCGGGGTTGACGTACACGTGGGCCGGCGTCCCGGGGAAGCCGACGCTGAAGACGTCGTTCCGTCCGTCTCCGTCGACGTCGTGGACCCACGAGAAGAAGCTGTTCGCGTAGCTCTCTCGGTTCTGGGGCTTCGCGGCGTAGATCTGCCGGCGCTTCTTGTAGTCGGGTCCGGCGAACCACCAGGGACCGTAGACGATATCGACCTGGCCGTCTCCGTCGATGTCCCCGGCGTTGGCGCCCTCGGAGAAGTAGACGTCGGTCAGCTCGACGCGATCGAAGGAGTGGAGGACGTGCTCGTCGGCAGCGAGCGGCGTCAGGGTGCCGGTGACGACCACCCATGACAGGGCGGCATGCAGGGCGACGGAATTCCGTAGAGCGTACAAGGGATGATCCCTCCTGGGTCACCGGGCAGATCGGATCGACGAGGTGCGGCTCGCGAGCGTGTCGGGGCGTCCGCGAGACCGGAACCTCCTGCAGGCGGCCCGGTCGATGCCTACTTCGTCAGCCTCGGATTCTCCAGCCAGTAGAGCCCCGATTTGCCGGGGCAGACGATGTCGAGGTCGCCGTCACCGTCGAGGTCCCGAGCGTCGACCTGCAGGCCGGTACCGACGCTGCCGCGCTCGAAGTCCTCGAGCGCCCAGCGATCGTTCGCGGCCGCCGGTGCGTTCGTTGCCGGCTTGCCCTCGTAGATGACGCGTTTCACCCAGACCTTCTTCTTCCGGTCGTAGTGGAAGCTGTAGATGCAGGGCTTGTCGGTCGCTCCTGGCTCGGTCTCGTGTGCGTAGATGCGCTTGCCGGTGATGACCTCCGGCTGCGAGTCGCCGTCGAGGTCGGCGAGGTGGAGGGTGTGGACCTGCGAGAACGTCGTGTCGACGGACTCCTTCTTCCAGACGCGCCTGCCGCCGGCGTCCGTTGACTGGCGCAGCCAGAACAGTCCGTAGGTGTGCCCCATGCCCCAGAGTATGTCGGTGTCACCATCACCGTCGAAGTCCTCGCCGATGATCAGGATGCCCGCTCCTCCGAGCCTGAACTCCGCATGGAAGGGCCAGCTATCGGACGTCCGGTCGGCCGGCTGCTCGTACCAGCCCTTCGGAGTGATCAGGTCCGTGCGACCGTCGCGGTTGATGTCGCCGACGCCGATCCCGTGTCCCGCTCCCGCGCGACCGAGGTCATGCTTCTTCCACACCACCTTCGGCTTCGTCGCGGTGATCTCGTACCAGGTGACGACCCGGACGGTGTTCGGGAGGAAGTCGAGCTTGCCGTCGCCGTTGACATCGTGGAGCTGCCCGCACTCGATGTTCGACGGAGTGTCGATCGTGTGCTCGATCCACGGCTTCGTCGGATCCCCGGGATGCTCCACCCAGCCGACGCGCTTGCCAAAGTAGTTGCAGGTGACGATGTCGATGTTGCCGTCGCCGTTGACGTCGAGTGGCAGGTCGGCGAAGTCCTCGTTGTAGTGGGGGTTCGGGCTCACCTTGACGTCACGAACCTTGTGGCGTTTCCACGACGGCGCCTCGTACCACGAGTCGCCGCAGAAGACGTCGAGCCTGCCGTCGCCGTTGATGTCGGCGGCGCATGCGGCCTCGTAGGGCGACCGGTCGTTGAGGGTGTGCTTGCGCCAGCCGCTCTCGCCGGCCTCCGAGATCGACGAGACGAGCGACAGCCAGGTGAGGCCGCAGACGATCGGGAGAGGACGGCGCGGGCGAAGATCGGGAATCGGGCTCATGGTGCTCCTCCTTGTTCGCGAGCCATTCTGGATCGCGACGCCGGTCCTGTCTACGCCTTGACCATGATCGACAGCACGTCGATGGCGTTGCGTCCGGACTTCCGGAAGGGGCGCGGCATCGGCTGCGCGACGCCGTTGGCGTCGATCGTGCGGCAGCGAACGTCGTGCTCGCCCGCGGGAAGCCCGTCGAGGAGCACGGCCCAGTGCGCCATCGCGTAGGGCAACGGCCAGCGTCTCGCCTCGCCGGTCCCCGGGTCGAAACCGCGCACGTTTGCCGGCAACCGGTCCTCCGGGAGCCCGCCACCCCAGCTTGTCGGCGCCGGCAGGATCGCGGCATCCTTCCACGGCGCGGTCGTCAGGTGCGGATCGTTCTGCGGCAGCTCCGTGCTCGACGGGCAGACCCAGTACTGGATCCTCCGCAGCCCGGACATGCCGACCTGTGCCATGCCGGTCAGCGGAATCGGCGTTCCTGACTTCGCCTCGGGCGGGCGATGCAGGAAGCGTGCGAAGGTCTTCATCTTGCTGTCGATGTCGTTCGGTGACTGGGTGGCGTAGGTGTCGTTGGCGTGGTACAGGTCCGTCAGCACGACGTGCGTCAGCCACTTGACCGACTTGAAGCCGTACGCCTCCGGCACGATCAGTCGCACCGGGCCGCCGCGCACTCCGGAGAGGAGCTTGCCGTTGAGCTTGTATGCGAGGATGACCGGGTGCATACCGGGAGGATCCTCGAGAACACGGCCGATCGACAGTGAGCTGCGGAACATCTGCTCGGGGGCGTCGTTGTGGTAGCCGTAGTAGAAGGCGCGGCGCACGTGCGACTCAGGCCGCGCCTTCCAGACGACGTGACGCAGCGGCACACCCTCCCAGAGCCCCATGCCCAGCGGGCGACCGATGTTGTTGCACGTCATCAACTTGAGGAAGCGGACGGCGCGCGTCCTCGCCATCTTCATCAGGTCGTCGAAGGTGAACGGGTTGCCGCTCTCGACGCTGAGCGGGTTGCGGACGATAGCCGGGG
>CAYMLL010000125.1:0-11485 GCA_964390645.1 uncultured Planctomycetia bacterium
AGATGCCCATCTTGGCCATCACCTTGAGCATGCCCTTGGCGACACCCTTGCGATAACCGGCGACGAGCGCATCGTCGTCGTCGAACTTGCCCGAGAACAGATCGTCGCGCCGGCACTGCCAGAGCGCCTCGAAAGCGAGGTAGGGGTTGATCGCGTCCGCCCCGAAACCGCTCAGGAGGCAGTGGTGGTGCACCTCCCGCGCCTCGCCCGTCTCGAGCACGATGCCGATCCGTGTGCGCTTGATCCGCCGGACGAGGTGATGGTGGACCGCGCCGCAGGCGAGGAGCGCGCTGACCGGCACACGATCGACAGCGACGCCGCGGTCGGAGAGGACCACAAGGCTGAAGCCGCTGTCGATCGCCTCCTCGGTCTCGTGACAGATGCGGTCCAACGCCGCGACTAGACCATCCTCGCCCTCGGAACGCGCGAAGGTGGTGTCGATCGTGTGCGTCTTCCAGCCGCGGTGGTTCATGTCCCGCAGCGCGACGAGCTCCTCGTTGGTCAGGATCGGGTGAGGAATCCGCAGGCGGTGCGCATGCTTCTCGGTCGTGTCGAGCAGGTTACCCTCCGGACCGATGAAGCACTCCAGCGACATGATGATCTCCTCCCGGATCGAGTCGATCGCGGGGTTGGTCACCTGGGCGAAGAGCTGCTTGAAGTAATCGTAGATGAGCCGCGGCTGATCGGAGAGGCAAGCGAGCGACGAGTCGTTGCCCATCGAACCGACCGGGTCGCGCTTCTGCTCGACGAGCGGCCGCAGCATGAACGACAGCGTTTCGGTGGTGTAGCCGAACGCCTGCATGCGCGGCAGCAGGGTGTCGGAATCGAAGCGGTGCGTGGCCTTCGCCGCCGCGTTGGTCAGGTCCTGGAGGTCGATGCGCTGGTCGCGCAGCCAGTCTCCGTATGGATTGGCGGCGGCGAGACTCTCCTTGATCTCCTCGTCCGGCAAGATCCTGCCTTGCTCGAAGTCGACAAGGAACATGCGGCCGGGCTGCAAACGTCCCTTGTACTGCACGTTACCCGGATCGACCGGAACCACGCCGACCTCGCTCGCCATGATCACGCGGTCGTCGTGGGTGACGTAGTAGCGACTCGGACGCAGGCCGTTGCGATCGAGCACCGCACCGATGTACTTGCCGTCGGTGAACGCGATCGACGCCGGCCCATCCCACGGCTCCATCAGTGCGGAGTGGTACTCGTAGTACTCACGCTTCTCACTCGGCATCGACTCGTGATTCTGCCATGCCTCGGGAATCATCATCGTCACCGCGTGCGGCAGAGGGCGTCCGGACAGGAGCAGGAACTCGAGCGCGTTGTCGAAGGTGCCGGAGTCCGAACAGTCCTCCTCGCAGATCGGGAAGCACTCGCGCAGCGACTCGCCGAAGAGCTCGGTCTCGACGACCCCCTCGCGAGCCCGCATCCAGTTCATGTTGCCGCGCAGCGTGTTGATTTCGCCATTGTGGCTCATGAAGCGGTTCGGCTGCGCGCGGTCCCACGACGGGAAGGTGTTCGTCGAGAAGCGCGAGTGCACCATCGCCAGGTGCGTGGTGTAGCCGGGGTCGGCGAGGTCGGGGTAGTACGGGACCACCTGCTCCGACATCAGCTGTCCCTTGTAGATAATGACCTTCGTCGACAGGCTGCATATGTAGAAGATCCTCGCCTCCCGCAAGTTCGACGTACGCAGCTCGTGGCTGGCTCGCTTGCGGATCACGAAGAGCCGACGCTCGAACAGGTCACCTTCGAGCCCTTCGCCGGCGCCGACGAGGAGCTGCTCGATGACCGGCTCGCTCGCTCGCGCCGACGGGCCGATGTCGGCCTCCTCCGGACTGGTCGGCACGCGTCGCCAGCCGAGAAGCTCCTGCCCCTGCTCGACCACCAGACGCTCGACCGTCTCCTTGCACCGCCGACGCTCCGCCGTGTCACGCGGCAGGAAGATGTTGCCGGCTGCAAAGCGACCGGGCTCCGGCAACTCCACGCCGAGATCCGACTTCGCGACCCCGGCGAGAAACTCGTGGGGCAGCGCGGTCAGAAAGCCCGCGCCGTCACCGGTGTTCGGTTCGCAGCCGCAGGCGCCGCGGTGCGTCATGCGGTTGAGCATCTCGGCGGCGTCCAGAACGATCCCGTGGCTACGCTCGCCCTTGATATGGGCGATGAAGCCGACACCGCAGCTGTCCTTCTCGTGGCGCGGATCGTAGAGTCCCCGAGGGCCCGGCAAACCGGTTCCGGCATGCTGACCCGGCACGATGGAGGGATCGCGATTCATGCTCTCGTCTCACCCGGTGTTCCGCATGTGCGGGACACCTGAACATCTCCCGGACCGATTCTTCACCGGACTGGCTGGACCCGCCCCTGGCACCCGATCTGTTCGACGCGGAGCACCAGAGTCGAACGAATCAGGGGAACACAAAGCCGATCATTAGTCAATTGCCCCCCTGCAAGGGATCGGGTATAAGCGATGCTTATCCTCTCCCATGCCGGACCCGAAGAAGAGCCGCACACACAACGTCAATCTCCAGGCGATGGAGGTCTTCTGCGAGGTCGTCCGTCTGCGGAGCTTCTCGCGCGGCGCGGCAGCCTTCGGGCTGACCCAGAGTGCGGCCAGCCAGATCGTGGCCCACCTCGAGGAGACGACCGGTGCCCACCTCATCGACCGCGGCCCACGTCCCCTGCAGCCAACGAACGAGGGGGAGAGCTACTACCGGGGCTGCCTGCAGCTGCTGCACGGTCATCGCAGCCTCGTCGAACGTCTGGAGCGCCAGCACGGCGGGGTCGCCGGCAGCGTGCACGTCGTCTCCGTCTACTCGGTCGGACTCTACACCCTCAACCTCGCCGTGCAGCGGTTCATGCGGCAGAACGCGGGCGCCACGGTACGTCTGGAGTACTACCACCCTCTGAAGGTCTACGGCGCCGTGCTCGGCGAGGAGGCGGAGGTCGGCGTCGTCTCCTATCCCAGGGGGGGACGACAGCTCGAGGTCGTCCCATGGCTCGAGGAGGCGATGGCGCTCGCATGCCCGCCCGGGCACCCTCTCGCCGGGAGCACGGACATCTCCATCCGCGACCTCGACGGTCACCGTTTCGTCGCCTTCGATGCCGACCTCGAGATCCGCCGTGCGATCGACCGCCAGCTCAAGCATCACCAGGTGAACGTCGAGATCGTCAGCGAGTTCGACAACGTCGAGACCATCAAGCAGGCGCTCGCGATCTCCCGAGCCGTCAGCGTCCTGCCGCGTCCGAGCTTCGAGCGCGAGGTCGAACGTGGCACGCTCATGGACATCGAGCTGAAGGACGTCGACCTGCGGCGTCCGGTCGGCGTCATTCACAGGAAGCGTCGGAAGCTGACGCCAACTGCCGAACAGTTCGTCGACTCGCTGCGACTCGGCCCGGAGGGGATCTGAGCTGAGCGAGGCGGGCGGACCCGTGCGACATCGGCGACCCGGGGCCATCCCTCTTCGTCACGCGAGGGACCGCGACTCCTCTTCCCTGTCGATCCGAGACGGTCCGAGCTCGTGAGCTTTTCTTGGCTGTGAGAACGGGACTGTTCCCCTTCGGCGGAGCCGTCTCGGCTATACTGTCTCCGTCAGGGTTCCGCGACGACGTACACGAACTCGAGCGAGGATAGCCATGCTCCACCGAACCGTTTCCACACTTCTTGCGCTCGTCCTCACCGGCCTGCCGTCGGCCCTGAAGGCCGAGGATCCCAAGCCGCTGCGCGCGCTGCTGATCGCCGGCGGCTGCTGCCACGACTACAAGGGCCAGAACGTGGTGCTCACGAAGGGTATTTCCGAGCGCATCCGAATCGAGTGGACCGTCGTTCTTCACGGCAAGAACCGGGCGGACAAGGTGCCGATCTACGAGAAGCCGGACTGGGCGAAGGGCTTCGACGTGGTCGTCCACAACGAGTGCTACGGCGGCGTCACCGACGTCAAGTTCGTCGAGAACATCACGAAGCCCCATCTCGGTGGAACTGCCGCCGTGACAATCCACTGCTCGACCCACAGCTACCGCAACGCGAAGACGGACGAGTGGCGCAAGCTTCTCGGTGTCACGTCGCGAAGTCACGAACGCCATCGCCCGTTCACGGTGAAGGTGCTCGACGAGAAGCACCCTGTCATGCAGGGTTTCCACGACGGCTGGATCCCGCCGAACGGGGAGCTCTACAAGATCGAGAAGATCTGGCCACACTGCAAGCCACTCGCGAAGGCCTACGGCAAGGACACCAAGAAGGACCACGCCGTCGTCTGGACCAACACCTACGGCAAGGGACGCGTCTTCGGCACGACCATCGGCCATCACACCGAGACGCAGAAGGAGAAGATGTTCCTCGACCTCGTCACCCGGGGGCTCCTGTGGGCGTGCGACAAGCTCGAGCCAGACGGACGTCCCGCCGACGGCTACGCCGCGGAGCGTCGCGAGGAGTCGAGCAAAGAGAGCCCCGAGAAGGAGTGAGTCGCTGCCGCCGCAAGCCAGGTCGATGAGCCTCGTCGCGCTGATCTCGACACGTGATCACGTCGAGCCGCTGACACGGTGGGGGCGTCGCCTGGCACACGCGTCGCAAGAAGACCTCGAGATCCTCGTCTTCGACCCCGGGACCGAAGACGAAGTGCGAACCGTGCTCGCCAGCTGCTCGACCTCCCCGACGCCGGACGGGGAAGTCTCCGGTACGCACGAGCGTGAAGCGAGTCCGACGTCAACGGTCCCGGACGCTCAGAATCCGGTCGAGAGCCGGGGTCACGAACGACCCGGCGATCGAGTCCCGTATCGTGCACGCCAGGAACGTACGCAACGTGATCGTCGCCGTGGGCCACGAGGGACACGAACTGACCCGGGTCGGCGCGTCAAACGTCGGCATGATACGACGCGCCCTCTTCGGCACGCTTCCCGACAAGATGCTCGAGGACGAGGGCACGAGCGTGGCGGTCGTCCGCGGGGCGTGGTCGCTGTCCGGCCGAGCCAGGACACGCATCGCGCGCTGGCTCGAACTCGCGATTCCTCAGCTCGACCGCTCCGAACGAGTCGCGCTGGCCGCACGAATCGAGGACGGCTCGACGTGGAACTTCGACTTCATGCTGCTGATCTCGCTGTCCACGGCGATCGTGGCGCTGGGGCTCGTGACCGGCAGCGCGGCCGTCGTCATCGGCGCGACGCTGGTCGCTCCGTTGATGCTGCCCCTGCTCGATGAGAGCCTCGCGCTCGTCCAGAGAAACCGCCGTCTGATCCTCGACGCATCGAGTGATCCTCGACGCATCGCGAGCGATCGTTCCGGGATTCGTCATGGCACTGCTCATGGGCCTCCTGATCGGCTGGGCAGTACCGATGGACGGACTCACCGCAGAGCTGCGAGCACGTGGCGGTCCGACCCTCCTCGATCTCGCCGTCGCGTTTCTCTCGGGCGTCGCCGCGCCGGGTGCGTGACGATGCCGGGTGCGCTCCTGCTCTGGCACGCGTCGGATTGTTCCACAGACGCGACCTCGACCGATGGAAGCCCCGGGTCATCGACACCCGACGGCAAGGTCTGCGCCGCCTGTTCGCATCGTTGTCGATCGCGAGTTCCGCATCTCCGACCGCCGCCGCTCCCCGATTCGCGGTCCGCGACCAACGAGTGTTGAAGCGGTGCCCTGAAGCCTTCGGGGTGGCAGTTTCGCTGCCGCCGGGAAACGTCGTTCGCCTTTCGGAAGGGTGTTTCGCGGTAGCGTCGCGGTTGCCGAGGCTCTACGATCGGCCGTGGAGGACTTGTCGCATGCCGCGCCGTCGAAGCGCCCTGGCTTTCGCCATTCTCAATATTCTCGGTGCTCTCGGAGGAGTCGCCGTGCCGGCTCGCGAGACGATATTCGAAGGGCCCGACTCCTTCCCTGTCAGCTCGCCATCGAGCTCGACCGCCGTCGCGGACTTCGACGGCGACGGTCACATCGACGTCGCGGGCACGCAGGAGGAGTCCGGCCAGGTCGTGGTCCTCTATCGCGGAGTCGACGGCGACAACGACGTGGGTTTCGAAGAGTCACGCTCGTTCGCGGTCGGGCTCGGTCCGGTCTTCGTGCTCGCGGCCGAACTCAACGGCGACGGGCACCCCGACCTGATCTCCGTGAACAGCGGCACGGACAACGTGACGGTGCTGCTCAACAACGGCGACCGGAACTTCGTCGAAGCGGGATCGTTCCCGGTCGGTGTCAATCCACGCATCTCGGGTGCTGGGGACTTCGACCTCGACGGTACGCCTGACATCGCTACGAGCAACCTGCTCTCATCGGACATCCACGTGGCACTCAGCGACGGTCAGGGCGGCGTGCGCAGCGTCGACCGGCTGCAGGTCGGCGACAACCCGCACTCGCTCGTTGTCGATGACTTCGATGGTGACCGGCGCGACGACATCGTCGTCGTCAACTCGCTGTCACGTCGTCAGGGGATGCTCAGCTTCTTCCGGTCACGTGGCGACGGGAGCTTCGACGACGCGACGACCACGGACCTCGGACTGCAAGGCGACACGATCCCGCGCTTCCTCGCCAAGGGTCACTTCGACGGCGACGATCTTCTCGATGCTGCCGTGCTCACCGACGAGCTCGAGGTACACGTCTTCATCAACCGAGGCGAGGGGTCGTTCGAGGTCTCGCTGGTGAACGAACCGACCGAGCTGCGTTTCACTCCGTCGTTCCTGATCGCCGGCGACTACACCGGCGATGGCATCGACGACCTGATCACGCCGGTCGAGAGTCGGCGCGATGCCGGGCTGCGAGTATTCGCCGGACGGGACGATGGCAGCTTCCGAGACTCCTTTGACGTCTTTCTCGGTGAGGCCGTCTCGGCAGCACAGATCGTCGACTTCGATGGAGATGGCATTGACGACGTGCTCGCCGCGTGGTCCGGAACACCCGAGATATCCGTTTACTTCGCACGCCGGCCCGCCAGCCTCATCGGCCGTGTGCGTATCTCCTTTCCGACGGCGCCTCTCGATGTCTCCGTCCTCGATCCACAACGCGACGGCCTGTCGGGGCTCCTCGGAATGACCGGTGAAGGGTTCTACCACGTTGCGCGCGCAACCCGTGAAGGAGGCTCCGAACCCGAGCGCCTCGATCTACCGGAGGGAGGGTTCAAGCACTTCGCTCTCGCGGACCTCGACGGCGACGAAGACCGGGACCTCGCCGTCCTCGACCTGCTCTCGTCGTCCCTCGTCATCCACCTGGATTTTCTCGACGCGAAGTCCCGTCGCACCTTCGTGTACCCGGTTCAACGTGTCCCCCTCGACATGACGCTCGACGACTTCGATGGCGACGGCCTTCCGGACGTCGTGGTCGCGGATCGTGCCGGGTCACTGCTGTACTTCGTACGCAGCCCGGGACGACCGGAACTGGCCGACGAGACCCGACGTTCGAGCGTCTCCGATACGGCGACTCGGCATTCGTCGCTGACCTCGGGCGACGTCAACGGCGACGGCCGCGCAGACGTCGTGCTGGGCTCACGCGACGGCGTGCAAATCCTCTTCGGAGACGGCAACGGCGGCTTCGAAGAAGGACCACGCTTCGAATCCCTGACGCGATCACCGGGACTGGCGGTCGCCGACTTCGACGACGACGGCAACGCGGACCTCGCGGTATCATTCGAGACCAACGTGGTGGTCCTTCCGAACGCGTCGCTCGCCGCAAGGGACGGGATCGATCCGCTGACGATCGACCTCGGTGAGCCGGCGCGAACTCTGACCGTCGCCGATGTCAACGCAGACGACCGGCTCGACATTCTCGTCGCCAGCCAGACTGCGTTCCGGGTCGCGGCGCAGCAGGAAGACGGCGGATTCCAACGGACGGAACGCTACCGTCTCGGCTACCTGCCTGCGCGCGTCGAGATCGCTGACATCGATGGTGACGGCGCGCTCGACGTCTTCAGCGCTGATCTCAGCTCGCAGGGCGTCTCGCTCGTCTTCGGTCGGGGCGACCCGCCGGACGGGCGTTTCCGACGCGGCGATACGGACGCCAACAGGAGCGTCAACGTCACCGACGCAGTCATCATCCTCGGCCAGCTCTTCCAGGGCCTGACGGCGACACGCTGTGCCGACGCGACCGACACCGACGACGACGGGGAGGTGACCCTGACCGACGCTGTGCTCCTCCTCAACCACCTCTTTCAGGGAGGCCCGGCGCCGCAGTCGCCCGGGCCCGTCGAGTGCGGAATCGACCCGACCGCGGACTCCCTGCCGACGTGCCAGCTGCGCTGCATCGACGCCTGATCAAGCTGCTCCCCCGCGAGAGGGCGAGCCCCTGTCGCGAAACACCGCTCGCAGCGACAGCCCGCTGATCGACGTTCAGTAACCGCTCTGCCGCAGGGACTTCCGGAGCTCCTCCACCTGTCGCAGGTCGAGCCCCGCAGGCCGCTTCTCGAGCAGCCACTCGAGGTCGCTGGCGGCGCCTGCCGGCTGCCCGGTCTGCCATCGCAGCACCGCACGTTGCCAGCGCTCGACAGCCTGTGTCCCATCGAGCCTCAGGATGACGTCGTGGTAGCGCAGAATCGCCGGAATGTCCTTCTCCTCGATCGCCACGTTGGACAGATTGCGCAGCATGCGGATGATGATCGAGCGCTTCGACGCCGCGACGAGGTCCGAGTCCTGCAAGGTGTCCACGCTGATGGCTCGCACCTCCTCGAGCGTCAACGCCTTGCCGCCGTCGAAGACATCGATGATCCGGGTGCCGCCGCCGCGCGGCCGGTACCCGACGACGAAGTGCCGCGGAATTCCGAGTCCGACGACCGGCAAGCGGAGGCGCCGGGCCAGCTCGAGGAAGACAACCGACAGGGTGATCGGCAGCCCTTCACGATCCTCGAGCACCTCGTTGATGTAGCTGTTCGAACGGTGGTAGTACTCGCTGCGACTGCCGCGGTAGCCGAGATCTTTGCAGAAAAAATCCACCAGCTGATCCACGTGCCTCGACTCCGATTCTGACGCGTCGAATCTCTCACGCATCTCGACGGCGATCCGATCTATCGAGGTGACGTAGGACTCCACGTCGAGCTCGACATTGTCGAGCTTCGCGACGAACAGCGCGGCACGCACGAGATCGATATCGTCGTCCGGCTCCTCGAAGAGCTTCGCCAGATCGGTCTCAACGCTCCGCTGGTGCACGAGCCGGACGAGATGGCGCAGGCGAAACGCCTCCTGTTCGAGAGCCTTCGCGCGCTTCTCGATCTCCCGCAGGCCTCCGCTCCCGAACTCGGAGAGCGTCGAGACAACGGCATCGTCCGGTGGTCCGGTGGGTGAGATGCCCGCGGACAGCTCGTGCACGCGAGCGATCGCACCGATATCGAGACGCGTCGACGGGATCTCGACGGCGACGCGGAAGTTCCTGAACTCCGCGGTGGGTGCGCGAAACTTGCACACACCGACCCGCCCCGAGCGAAGACCTCCGTCGACAATCTCGAGCACCGACTCATCGTTGACGAAGCAGCGCAGACTCTCGCCGTCGACCCGGACCTTCACGGTATTCCACTCACCCGAGCGGTAGTGGGGGGTCGACAGCGTCTCGAGGATCGTCCAGTTGAACACCGTCGGACCTTCGAAGCGAGTGAGACGCAGATCGCCGTTCGTCGGATAGAACCCGTAATGACGCTCGCCGCCGTCCGAGTGAAAGACGATCCCGGCCGCACCGCTCTCCTCCTCGAGCTTGACGTCAACCGCCAGCTCGAAGACTCCCGTCGGCACGCTCTTCGACGACAGACAGATCATCCGTCCACCGAATCCGGAGCCCTGACCCGTGGCGATGAGCCGTCCGGCACGCTGACGCCAGATGCCGCCCATCGTGAGAACCTCCCAGTCGCGACGATCGAGCGCACCGATCGTCAGCCAGCGCGACATCGAGATCGAGCGCGGAGCCAGAAGCAACTGGCGGAGTTCGCGGACGGGCACCGCAAAACCGAGGCTGGCAGTCTGCTTGATAGCGATGATTCCGACGACCCGTCCGCCCTCATCGACGAGAGGGCTGCCACTGTTCCCCGGCTCGATCGGCATCGCGACCTGGAGCATCGGACGTCCGTCGAGCTCGCGACGCTCGGCGATCACGCCCTTGGCGACGCTGAAGTCGAAGCCGAGAGGGTTGCCGACCGCGAGCACGGACTGCCCGGGCCGCACCGAGTCCGAGTCACCGAGCTCCAGCGCCGGAAGATCGTCCGCGTCGACCCGGATCACCGCGAGATCCTTCTTGCGGTCCGCGGCGACGATGTCCGTCGGCTTCAGCTCCCGACCACCCGCGAGGTGGATCGTGAAGGGACGTCCCTCCCCGATGACGTGGAAGTTTGTCGCGATGAGCCCCCGCGAATCGACGACGAATCCGCTACCGACACCGAATGACTCACCGGTTCGGTTAGAGGTGCGGATAACAACGACCGACTCACGGATCTGGCGAACCAGCCCCTCGTCATCGCCCTTCCCCGCCAAGGGCTCGCTCGCCGGGGAAGGCGTGGCCACCGACAGCGTCGCGAGCGCCACGATCGCGACGGCACCAAGGAGACGAAACGTGAGCATGGGCGCGTACCGGTTACGGACAGGTTCGGCGGTCAAGCCACCCAGAGTACGCCAGCGGATCCCTCGATGCAGCAATCGATTACGCGACGAGGAACCGGCGCCTTCGAGCTCCCGTTTCGAGTGCGTCCGTGGAGCCCCCGGCGCCGACTCCGCGTCCGGGCCCGTTTTCGCCTCTTGATCCACCCGACCACCGACGAAACGAGCCCCGCGAGGATCCGTCCCCACGAGGCTCACTCCGCATTCGAGAAGCAGCATGTCGAGAACTCAGGCCTCGACGACCTCCTGAGCTGCTTTCTCCGTGACCATCTCTGCCTGCGCAGCAGGGTCGAACTCCCGCCAGAACTCCTCGGGCATGTCGACCGCGATCTTCAACGCCCCGTTGGAGCCGGCGTACTGCGGCTCCTCGACGGCGGTGACCTTGCCGCCGCCGTACTCGCCGAGGGCCTCCTCGACCGCACGCGCAAGCCCCTTGATCTGGCTGCCGCCACCACCAAGGAGGACGTTGTTACGCATCTTCACCTGAAACTCCGGATCGTAGGTCGCGATCAGATCCTGCAGCGCCGCGCAGGTCGGAGGGACGATCGTGTAGCACGCGTTGTACGCTTGCTCGGTCACATCGAACTCCTGCGGCTTACCGGCAACCGGCATCGTCACCACGACGTCGTCCATCTTCCGGCTCACCGACGCGTTCTTCTCCTTGAACTCGCGCACCATGTTGATCGAGAACTGAGCCTCAGGATTGGCCTCCTTGATCATCCGGGCGAAGGTCTGATCGATCGAGTCGCCAGCGACCTCATGAGTACGCTGATCCTCCGGCCCCGGCATGGTGCCGTGAACACGACAGAGGTCCGTGGTTCCGGCGCCGATGTCGACGACAAGCGTGTCGTCGAGGAAATCCAGCCCGTAGGCGACAGCGAATGGCTCGGAGCAGACGATGACGTTGTCGATGCAGCCGGACGCTGCATAGACCATAGCCGCCGTGCCCGCGAC
>CAYMLL010000125.1:11495-20081 GCA_964390645.1 uncultured Planctomycetia bacterium
GGGTGGGCGACCGCTATGGGCGGGCAGCACACGAGGCGGTTGCCGTGGCCCCGGGCGGCTGAAGCGACGATCGCCGCCTTGCCCTCGACGCTGGCCTCGGCGGGTGCACCGATGACCGCGAATACCGTGCTGCCCGCGGGAGTCTTCGTCAGCCCCACGACATGCTCGACAAGATCCCTGAGGGCCTGCTTCGTCTTCTGCGAGTCCCTGGCGCCACGTACCTTGATCGATCCGCCGGCAAGCGGACGAATCAGATCGAGCGACATGCGATTGTCGACGGCCTCCTTGCCAAAGACCACGTCTCGACCACCGAACTTCTTCCTCGCAACATGGTCCTTCGGATAGCCGACGTAGGACCAGACTGTCTCCCGAACACCGGTCGACGACGTGACCGAGGTCCGGCTCGTCCCGAGGTCGACTCCGAGATACACCGTCTCCGACATGAAACTCACTCCCTGATTGGTTCCCGGTATTCCGACTTCCGGCTCGGGACATCCCACACAGCCCTCGAGCAGTCGCCGCAACCTCGCTCACCCGGTTCGCCCCCAAAGCGGCCGGAGTTTCCTTCTGCACCCAGGTCGGGTCTTCTTGACGACCTCTTAGAATCTCTCCTCCACCACGGACGACTTCCTGTCCACCGGCACCGACTCGCTCGCCGCTTCCCGCGCCGCACCCTTCTTCTCCCGCTGGAGCGGGGGCGGAGCGAGCGCCTTCACCGAGATGCTCTTGACGCCCGTGCTGGAGCAGATCTCGATCTCCGTCTGGACGATCTCCTGCGTCGGTGGTTCCCATGGAAGGTCGTCGGGGTCGATCTCCTCGGCGTCCGAGTCGACGTCGGAGGAGCCGCCGGAGCCGTCCGGGTCCGCGGGGAGATCCCCGAGCTCGACGCTCGCGAGGTCGAGCTTCCTCGAGGAAGCGTCAACGCTCTCCCCATCGGAGCGCTCGTTCTGCATCTCCTCGACCTCCCCGCCGTCCGCGCGGGAAAGGTCGCGGCGAACGCCATCCTTGGCGTCCTTGGCGTCCTTGGCGTCCTTGGCGTCCTTGGCGTCCTTGGCGTCCTCGACGTGGTCGGCGTCCTTGGCAACCGCCGTGTCCACGGCGCTGGAGCGCACTGACGACCGAGGCGTGGCGCCCCGCTTCGCGAGTTCCTCGTAAGTTCTCTTGTTGTCGTCGACGATCTCGCGCATGAGCTCGATCCGACGATCCCGAGCCGGGTCGTCGTCGTCAATCCCTCCCGAGACGGTATTCTGGAGGCCCAGAAAGCCGGCGTCCTCGAGCGCCTGCGCACGTCGCCGCTCACGATCACGCTCTTTCTGAGTATTCTCGAGCGACGAGGCAAGCCGCGAGACCTTCCTTTCCAGCAGCTCGACGCGATCGTTCTGGGCCTCACGCGCCCGGTCGCTGATCAGCTCGCGCTCGTCATCGAGCAATCTCTCGACGGACTCCCGCATCTGGGTCTCCAGCTCCGCGGAGACCTCGCCCCCGGCGACCGCTCGGTCGAGCGTGCGCACGAGGCGCTTCTCGATCTCGATGATCCCCGCGTCCGAGACAGTGAACTGATCGGAGCTGACGATTCGTTGGCGCTCGTTGACGAGAAGATCCTGCGCGGTCTCGAGCTGCTCGCGCAGGCGAACAGCTTGCGACTCGAGCCCTGCTTTCTCCGCCTTGAAGCTTTCGAGACGCTCCCTGAAGCTCTCCTCGGCCTCCTCGAGCAGTCGCTGGCGCTCGTCCTCGACCAGAGCGGTCTCGAGGTGACCGGCGACCTCCACGACGGCGTCCTTGATCAGCCCGCGTATCGTGGCCGTGTCGAGGACCTGGACCTTCTTCATGCGCCGGGCGAGCTCGGACGACTCGACCGTCCTGGCACGGCTACGAAGGGTCGCGCCGACGTCCATGCGGCCGTCGTGCTGGACGACGCCTCCGTCCTGTCGGACCCGGCCCTTCCCGCCTGCCGCTTTCCGAGCAGCGCGGCCCTTCCTGTCTGCCACTTCCGGAGCAGTCCGTGTCACGTGATCCCCTCTGACCGCCGCCGCAGTCACCGCCTGCTGCCGGGGTCACCGCCTGCCGCCGGAGCCACCGCTCCGGCCGGGTTCCCGGCCCCGGATCAACCCACGTGCGCGAGACTCTCGTCCCGTAAATATAGAACGCCCGAGAAGGACCGGCAAACCGGCGCTTCACGACGTTCCGAAAACGCTCGTCGCCCGGTGTATGGAACCCGAGGCCCCGGCACCCGGTCCCGGGCAGCGGGGGGAAAATCGCGCCCGGCAGAGCGCGTGTCCAGAAACGGGACGAGCGCTCTCAGTCGAGCTCGTCCGGGTGCGGTTCCGACGACTCGCCCCGAGAGAAATAGGACGTCAGGTCGGCGATGTCGTCGAGCGGGGGGCTGCCCGAGTCGCTCTTGCCCGCAAGACGATTGCGCTCGCGCTCGCCGTCCCGGACCTCGCGTCGATAGGCAGCGCGCATCGCTTCGTAATCGGTCGCCGAAATGTCGGCAGCCTCTACGATGTCCCCGGCAACGATCTCCCGGTGGATCCGGGTCAGAAAAGGAATGCACCAGCCGCAACCCGTCCCGGCGCCGAAGCACTCGGAGATCTGCGAGGCGCGCGGGGGCCGCTCACGTCGGACGTAGTTGACGATCTTGCGCTTCGAGATGTGAAAACAGTAGCAGAGAGGATCGTCGGGTTTCATGTACTCATCGTATCATGAAGATCTCCATGGCCTTGCTCAGAACGTGCGCCGCGCCCCCGCCGGCTCGGCCTCGAGAAGCCTCCGAGGCCGCAGGTTCTCGAGGATGAACTCGTAGCGCATGCCACGGAGATGGCTCGCCCATATGCCGTGTCGCGAGCCCGGGTAGATCATGAACCGGAAGCTCTTCTTCGCTCGTTGCAGGGCCGCGACCAGGCGGATCGTGTTCTGCACGTGGACGTTGTCGTCCATCGTGCCGTGGACGAGAAGCAGGTTGCCTCGCAGATTCGCCGCGGCCGCTACCACCGAGCTCTTCGCGTATCCCTCGGGATTATCCTGCGGCGTCGACATGTAACGCTCGGTGTAAATCGAGTCGTAGTCCTTCCAGTCCGTGACCGGAGCCCCGGAGAACCCCGCGGCGAAGAGATCGCTGTGCGTCATGGCATAGGCGGTCATGAAGCCGCCGTAGCTGTAGCCTCCCATGCCGATGCGCGCGCCGTCAATCCACGGTTTCTTCTTCAGCCACCGGATCGCCTCGGTGATGTCCTCGAGCTCCTGGATCCCTAACCGACGGTACGCCGTCCACGCCGACTGCGCTCCGCGACCGCTCGCGCTGCGCGGGTCGCAGCGGAAGATCACGATGCCCTCGTTCGCGAGCGCCTGATCCCAGGTGCGTCCGCCGCCGGACGACCAGCTGTCCCGCACCGTGGGAGCGTGCGGCCCTGCGTAGGTCATGAACCAGACCGGATACTCACGTCCCGGGTCAAAACCCGGCGGTTTCAGCAGCGTCGCGGGAAGATGGAACCCGTCAGTGGTCTCGATCTCCAGGTACTCGGGAATCAAGACCTCCCACTTCTCGAGGTCGGCGACGGGGTTGGTGTCAAGCGTACGGAGCAGCTTGCCTTCCGGACCACGAAGCTCGACTCGAACCGGGCGATCGAGTCGTGACCAGGAATCGACGAACCGGAACGAGGTCGGCGCGACGGTGACCGAGTGAGAGCCGTCGTCGGGAGTCAGGCGCTCGACCGCTGAACCGTCAAGCTTCGCGCGGTAGAGGTTCTCGGCTACGGGGCTGTCCTTCGTTCCCGAGACGTAGACCCAGCCGCCCGTCTCGTCGACCTGGTGAACGCGTCGCACCTCCCAGTTACCGCTGGTCACCGCGCCTCGAAGCTTGCCGTCCTTCTCGAAGTGATAGACGTGCTGCCAGCCGCTTCGCTCGCTCTGCAGGAGAAACGAGCCGTCCGCGAGAAAACGCGGCGCCGGCGGGATCTTCACCCATGCCTTCGTCGTCTCCCGCAGCAACACGTCCGGTTTGCCGCCCCGTACCGAGACCGCGCAGACATCGAGCCAGGTCTGGATCCGGTTCTGGCCGTAAAAGCACACGGTTTCTCCGTCTGGCCGGAAGCCGACTCCCGTGACAAGGAAGCTCGCAGGGTCGTAGGCCGACAGGTCCACCCAGCGGGCCGCGCCTCCGGCGACCGAGACGATGCCGATGTCGACGCGCGGATTGGGATCGCCCGCCTTGGGGTAGCGGACCGTCTCGATGTTCTGCGGTTCGGGCACGTCGTCGACGATCGTGAAGTCCGGCACGTCCGAGCTGTCGGTGCGCAGGAACACGATGTGACGCGACGTCGGGCTCCACCAGTAGGCGTTCCAGTCACGGTCGAAGACCTCCTCGAAATAGACCCAGTCGGCCTTGCCGTTGCGAAGGACGTCGGAGCCGCCGGTGGTCATCGCGCGCTCGGTTCGAGTGGCGACGTCGACGACCCAGAGGTCGTTGTCACGGACAAACGCTACGAAGCGGCCGTCGGGACTCGGTTTCGCAAGCTCTTCTCGCTCCGGGGTGCTGGTCAATCGAACCGCGACGGATCCATCGAAGCGCGCCCAGTAGAGATCTCGCTCGTGCTCGATCAGCGCACCGGTCCGTCCGGCGTCCATGCGAAAGGAGGTCCGTGTGGCGATCCTCTTCGCCGTCTCCTCGTCGATGACGGGGATGCGTGCCAGCGCCGCCGCCATTCTGTCGACGTCGTGAAAATCGCGCTCCACGCCGCTCTCGGCCTCGACGCATCTGAGCCTGCCGTCCCTCGCAAAGAGGTACTCTTCGCCGTCGGCCGTCCAGCCTCGTACACGCAGCGGCGATCCTTCGAGATCCGGGCGCTCACCGCCACCGTAGAGCGCCGCGTAGGTGATCGGCCGCTTCTCCTCGACTCTGGCGCTTGCCGCGATCCCGTACGTCGACGTGAGGAGCTCGACGGGAGCGTTCAAACGGCGGACCGGAAAGGTCTCACCGACCCGCAGCGAGCCGTCGAAGAAGCCCCAGGTCACGAGCCCGTCCTCGGAGCGCGGTTCGAGGAGCGTCACAAGGAGGGATCCGAGCCGCTGCGCCGAGCGTACGAGGACGGTCCCGGCCGGCACGTCCACCTCTCCGGAACGCGACTCGACCTCGACGTTCACGAGCCGGCGCCCCTGGAAGCTCCGCTCGGCCCGGCGGACGTTGCGAATCACGTACGACTCCACGTCGAGTCTCCGATCCTCCCGGAGCATCTGGAGCTCGACGCCGTGCGCCCCCAGGTTCCCCAGAACCTCATGCTGTGAAGCAGGCACGAGATAGGCGAAGGGTCGACGCACGGACTCCGCCGCAAGAAAGTCGTTGACGAAGGACACCGTGTAGTCGCGCGGCGACGGCGCCGCTTCGCTGTCGCGCCCGGGAACCGGAGGCTCGTAACCGAGCACCGTCACGCTCTTCTCGAAGGGCTCGACTCGCGATCGGATGGCGACGAGGTCATCTTCCGCAGGAGCCCGACCGGCTGCGATGGTGTCGGCGTCGACCCTGGCGATCATCTCCTCGATCTCGCGCCGGTGCTGCCGCGCATAGTCGAGGCAGCCCTTGACGAAAGCGAGTGTCCCCTCGACTCGCTGACGGTACGTCGCGTAGGAGTAGGCCTCGGAGAGGATGGCCAGACGGTTTCGCAGTCCACGGTACGGCGTACCGTAACGCGCCAGGCAAGGATAGGTCTCCCACCGACTGTTCTTGTCACGGAAGTTGCCGTAGAAAAACGTCGCGATTCCGGAAGCGTCCCGCAGATTCTCGCTGACGGCAGGAAGCATACGGTCGCGCACGAATTCGATGATCCTGTCGTCCCCGCCGGGGTGCTTCGGGCCCTGATAGGTGAGGACATAGCGGTGGCGCGACCCGTTCGTCGTATGCGTGTCGATAATCATCGCCGGGTCCCACCGGCCGAGGAACCCGACGAGCGCCCGTGCCTCCGGCGACTGGAGCTTCACCCAGTCCCGATTGAGGTCAAGGCCCTGGGCGTTGTGCCGAACGCCCATCCCGTTCCGAGGGCCGACCTGGCCGGGACGGTTGTCCTTCGCGAATCGCTCGTTACCGTCCGCGTTGAAGATCGGCGCGATGGCGATGACGAGGTCGTCGAGCAGCCCCGGCTCCTCCTGCGTAGCAAGCTCGCGCGCGAGCATCAGCAACGCCTCCTTGCCGCAGACCTCGCCGGCATGGATGTTTCCGAAAAGAAAGACGATCAGCTTCCCGCCCTGCCGCGCCTGTTCGGCATCCGCGACGGGGGGATCGGCGACGAGGAGAAGTGGCAAGGAGCGTCCCTCGTGGCTCGTTCCGAGCTCATCGAGAATGATCCGGTCGGATGCTCGCGCCAGCCCCTCGCACAGCTTCACGACCTCGGCGTGGGTCGCCGTGGCGCGAAACTCGCTCGTCTCCGCGACCGTGAGCAGGGAGCCGTCCGCAGCTACCGCGATCGCCGGCAAGTAGCAGACAAGTGAAGCGAGCATCGCTTTCATGGACCGGTAAGACCTCCCGGAAAGAAAAGGCGGGGCGCTGTGGTGTTCTCGGCTGTCTCGTCGGGAAAGGTTGACAGCATAACGACAGCACCCGCCGGCCGCCACCGGCTTCACTCCGACGCCACGTCCACTCATCGACCTCGTCCGGTGACTGGCGTAGAATCCACTCACCCGAGCGGGAACGCGAGCTGTCGTACGAGTCGACGGCCGCTGCACCGGGAAAGGCGACCAAGAAGCTCATGAATCCTCGAGTATCGTCGCTCGCACCTGTCCTGACGGTGTGGCTGACTTCCATCATGGCGCAGGAGCCCTCGGCATCCGAGATCTCCGGCGAGACGATTCGCGTCGCGGCGATTTCCCTGGTGCCGCGCAAGCTGGACCTCGCTGGAAACGTGACCCGCCTCGAGAGGGCGTTTCGCACCGCAGCAGCGGGCGGCGCCCGGATCGCCGTCGGGCCGGAGGGTGCTCTTGACGGCTACATCGTCAACCAGATCATCGCCGGAGAAATCCCTGCGAAGACGATGAACGACGTCGCTCTGGCCGTCGACGATGCAGTCATCTTGCGGTTTCGCGCCCTCGCAAAGGAGCTCGACCTTTGCCTCGTCTTCGGCTTCGCCGAACGGATCGGTGACGACGTGTTCAACTCCGCGGTCTTCATCGACAACCGTGGCAGCGTGTGCGGCAAGTACCACAAGATGCAGCTGGCGGAGGGCTATGACCCGTCCTGGTGGTTCAACCGGCTCGGAGAGCGCAGCCGCGCGTTCGACACGCCCTACGGGCGTTGCGGAATCCTGATCTGCAACGATCGCTGGAATCCGAGTCTGGCCCGCATTCCCGTGCTCGACGGAGCCCGCTACCTCGTCATTCCCGCGTTCGGCTCGCGATCGCAAGCACAGGACGAAGCAGTGCTGAGCCGAGCGAAGGAGAACGGGGTGCCGGTGATCGAGGCGAACGTCGGTGTGACTCTCATCGTCGACGACGAACGGATCGCCGCCGTCGACCGTCGCGAGGTCGCCGTCACCTTTGGCGACATCACGATTCCCCCGCCGGTCGTGCCGAAGAGGGCGCAGAGGGACCGGGCCGAGCAGGCGTTCCTCGCCTGGCGGGAAGAGGAGATGCGTCGTCGCCTGAAACGCACGCTCGCACGCATCCCGAGCGAGAGCGCCACCGGAAAGAAGGACGGGCAACAGCTGTGCTTCGGCGCGTACTACTATCCCTGGTACCGCAAGCCGCAAGGATCGGAGCTCGGCTGGATGTCGCAGGCTCTTCGCGGCAGGCTCGAGCCGCGACAGCTGCCGAAGCTCGGAGTCTACGACAGCCGTGACTCGCGCGTGATCGCCGGACACATCGCCCAGAGTCGACGCGGGGCGATCGACTTCTGGTCTCTCAGCTGGTGGGGGCCGGGCAGCTTCACCGACATGACGATTCGCGATCACATCCTCGAACACCCCGACGCCGGGAAGCTCCGGTACGCGATCCTCTACGAATCGACCGGACGCCTCGGCAGCTTCGACAAGCCCGACTACACGAATCTCGTTCCCGACTTCACGTACCTCGCGAAGACCTGTTTCAAACATCCGAGGTACCTGCGAATCGACGGGAAGCCGGTCGTCTTCATCTACCTGACTCGCGTCTACTTTCGCGGACGTGGAGGCGACGCGCTGAAGAAGCTGCGGCGGGAACTCCCGAGGCTCTACCTCGTGGGTGACGAGGTCTTCGGACCGCAGTACCGCGAGCATGACGCAAAGCTCTGGGATGCGGTCACCGCCTACGACGTCTACGGTCAATCCCTCCGCAAGCACGGAGGTACGCAGAAGGGCCTCGACACGCTCCTGGAGAATTACACCAACGCGAAGAAGGTCGCCCGGCTCGCCGGTGCCGCGTTCATCCCCGCGATCAGCCCCGGCTTCAACGACAGAGCGGTCCGCAGGGGACACGTCGGCCGCGCACGCTACCTGACGGACAGGAAGAAGTCGACGGAGGGAGACGTCTTTCGCGAGATGATCCGCCAGGTCGCCGTGCCGCTCGCCGACGAGCGGGCGGAACGGATCGTGATGGTGACCTCCTTCAACGAGTGGTACGAGGACACGC
>CAYMLL010000126.1:0-14087 GCA_964390645.1 uncultured Planctomycetia bacterium
GGCGACCAGGTCGCTGGAGTCGATAGCCGTCCCCCAGAGCGAGAGGCCGACGATCCACCAGGGAAGACTCCTGCCGGCCAGGAACCAGTCCGTGGCAGTGTGCGTTTCTCGGCCACGCAGGAGGCCGTAGACGACGATCGCTCCGTTGAGGGCGACGATGATGCACCAGTCGAGAAGCGTCATGCAGCAGGTCGGCTCGCGGCTCGGTTGAACTGTCGTGGAGTCTACTGTTATATGGAGGTCGTGTTGCCGTTGGCAATGCCCTGGCATGGGCAGTCGACCCTGAAGGAAGACCCGAGGAGACCGGTCTCATGGAGCTTCTCCGTGAATCCGACGCGTCGCTGACACCACTGGCAGGCAGGACGGTTGCCGTGCTCGGCTACGGCAATCAGGGACGCGCCCAGGCTCTGAACCTCCGGGACAACGGCGTCGACGTCGTCGTGGGCAACCGCGAGGACGAGTATCGTGACCTCGCCATCGAGGAGGGATGGGAGCCGACGACGATTCCCGAGGCAGCGGCCTGTGGGGATATCTTGCTTGTTCTGACGACCGATGAGTGCATGCCGCTGATCTGGGACGATCAGGTCCTACCCGGCATCGAAGCCGGCAATACGCTCTGCTGGGGAAGCGGATACAACGTCGGCTACGGTCTCATCAAGCCCCCGACCGACACCGACGCGGTCCTGATCGCGCCGATGATGCCGGGCAACATGGTGCGAACGCTGTTCGAGCGCGGCACCGGCGTCGTTGGTCAATTCGCGGTCGACCGCGATGCGACCGGACGGGCGCGGGAAACGGTCCTGGCGCTCTGCAAGGGCATGGGGCTGACACGCGTGGGTGTGTACGAATCCTCGTTTCTCCAGGAAGCTCACCTCAACCTCTTCACCGAGCAGGTCGTCTGGCCCGGACTGACGGCGTGGATTGTCGAGTGCTTCGAGCTCGCCGTCGCGGAAGGCTGCGCCCCGGAATCGGTGATCATGGCGCTCTACGCCTCGGGAGAGGCCGCCGAAATCATGGGGCTCACCGCGCGCCACGGGTTCTTCAAGCAGATGCGATACCATTCGACGACGAGCCAGTACGGTACTCTCACACGCGCGAAGGAGATCATCAGCGACTCGATGCGGGAGCGGGCGCGGAAAAACTTCGTCGAGGACATCAAGGGTGGTTCCTTCGTCAAGGAATGGACGCTGGACAGCGACGATGCGACGAAGCGCCTGAAGGATCTCTGGAAGGAGGCCCTCTCCCACCCGATGAGCATCGCCGAGGATCGAGTCATCGAGCTCCTCCGTGAGGAACGCTGAAAAAGGCTCCTGACACCTTTTCCCGGGTGCCGGTCACCGCAACGGCATCGAGGGGCGAAAACCGACGACGTCGTCGCGGACAGCGGGGTGGAGCCTGCAGCGAAAGGTCGAGCCGCAGTGCCCGGAGGAGATGGTGGAGCTGCCGCCCCGGTCAACCCGGGACCCGGAGACCGCTTATCCTCGCACCAATCGGAGACATTCCCGTGCGTGTCGTACAGACCGAACCGCTTGGCCGCCTTGCGGCCGGCAGGATGGGGCGTGTCCGCGCTGTTCCCGCGGTACCAGCCGACTGGCTGCCGCCTCGAGGATGGCCTTGTCGAGCTAGGCCTCGGCGACGAGCTTCTTCGGACGAGCGTTCTCCCTCTCGAGCTCCTCCGGACGCTTCGCCTGATCGCTGCGCACGCCACCGTACTCCTTGCGCCAACGACAGGCAGATCTGCTCGGTGACGCCGATCTTGCGGCAGACGTGCATCATCGCC
This sequence comes from uncultured Planctomycetia bacterium, assembly GCA_964390645.1. Lineage (GTDB taxonomy): Bacteria > Planctomycetota > UBA8108 > UBA8108 > UBA8108 > CAYMLL01. The sequence continues at coordinate 1,781 of CAYMLL010000126.1, forward strand.
AGGCCACTTGACAGCTCCACTTCTGCTTGGCACAGCTTCCGGATGATCTCATCGGGCTTGTGCTTCTTCCCGGGCATCGTGCTCCCCCTTTTGCGTGGGCCGGATTCTATCGAGGAACCCGGGCTCGGTCGTTGGGGGGCCGGTCAATGACGAACCGTTGGCACCTAGTCAGCAGCCATGTGACGAACCGGACGGGGGTATCGGTATCCCTCGGCGACAAGAGGACTTTGCAACCAACAAATCGAATCACCTTCGATGTCCCGGCCCGTCAGATGCCCTGTCAGCGGCATCGTCCACCATCGTTACCTGTTGTAGCTCGGCGACTTGGAGAACCTGCCCAGCACGTGATTCCGTGCTTCGAGATTCTGGGTTACGTGTGCAGGCTCCGTGGTAGAATGGGGGCTCACCTGAGAAATTCACCCCGGATTTGCCGACGAGTTCCCAACTGTCGGCACCGGAGAAGAACGTTGAGGCGGAGGACGCACCACGACGGCGCGTCCCGCCTACAAAGGCCGCCCGTGCGGCCCGACGAAGAGTACGAGCGCGGCAGCTCGACGGGCAGTTGACCAGCCGCCATTTCGCAAGTGGACCGCTCCGGACAGCGGACCCGCATTCCTGTTCTCGTCTCGTCCGCCAGAAGGACCTCGACGGCGTCTCACCCGCACTCATTCTCATGAGGCGGCGCGCGGGACCCCGCCGAGAGCTTACCGAGAACCCCGGTCGTTCACCGGGCCTTCTCGCCAGCCACAGACCCTCGCCCCTGTTCGGCCACCGTGCCGGACCATGCTGCTCATGCGCCGTTTCTCACCTGCCATGTCTTCGGGCGCGACCCTTCGCTGCGCCCTCGCCCTCGCCCTGAGCACGACTCCTCAGGTGCGCTCGGACAACAGCGGCGACTGGTACGACAATCGCGACGGTGGCCACACGCAGATGTACCTCGACGCTCATCCGGGCGCAAACGCCATGTCCTCGGGCTACGGCGCTCAACTCCGGGTACAGCAAGAACGCGTCATCGTGGGGAACGCATCCCTCAGCTACAACGGCTCGCTCTGGGGGAGCATGGCCCGCATATCACTGATGCAGGCGTCCGGAGCGCGAGGCACCGCACAACAGTACACCAGCAACAACGCCTACTGGTACCCCGCACACCGCGACCTCAGCACCAGGGACGAGTTCCACGCGATGTCCCCGGCTGTGAATATCTCGGAAGGATCGTCGGGCTCGGAAATCGACGAGGTGCGCAAGTGGTTCTATACGTTGGCCGCTTTTCCCCAGGATGTGAAGTCTCGACTTGTCGCGACCGGGCTGCTGATGCCGACGATACAGCTGCTCGCCAGGCGCACGCGTGTCAGTTCAGACGAGGAGTACCTCACCGCCCGGGCGCACCCGAGCGCGTTCGGCGACGCCCACAATACCCAGGCGATGGAGTCGATGGCCGCCCAGATGTCGGCCGATGACCTGCCTCCGCTGGCGAGGCTCCGGGTCCTCGAGGACGGGTACGACTCCGAGCGCGTAATCGACTACTTCGACGGAGCCGCCGACGAAGCGCACTACACCGAACCGATGTCCATCTGCCGTATATTCCGAGGCCGCGAGTACACCAAGCACCTGGTGGTCACTGCCGCTGACAGCCACGACGTCGACGGAAGCTCGCTCTCCTACCACTGGCGCATCCTGCGAGGTGACGCCTCCAAGCTCAGAATCATCCCGCGTGGAGACAACGGCGAGGAAGCCGAGATCCAGATCGACTACCACCCGGAGGCGACCGTCGCCGAATCGGGCCGCACCTCGAACCTCGTGGTGGTCGGGCTCTTCGTTCACGATGGCACCTACTTCTCGGCGCCGGCGTTCGTCACTTCCTTCACGCTTGCCAACGAGAGCCGCGAGTACGATCCGACGACCGGTCGTCTCTCACGGATGACGTACCCTGACAATTACGTCTACCCGTTCATCTCTGGCCGCAAGACGTGGCTGTCCGACACCTTCGTCTACACAGCGAACGGCGATCTGCTCGGCTGGGTCCGTGACGAGGGAACGAGGGTGCGGGAGTTTCTGCCTTCGGGTCACCTCGTCACCGCCGGGAGTCTCTCCACGGGCGTTACCGCCGCGAAACGGGTGTCCTACTTCCTCGACCCGCTGGAGCACACGGTGAACCTGCGCACGCACGGCCTGGTCCCGTTGCCGGCTCCTTGCACGGTCGACTCGACCCCACCATCGATCGCCTGCGCCGCGGACCGGGTCGCCGTCGTCGACACGACCTGCCAGGCGACCGCGCCGGATCTCCGCGTCGACCAGACCGTCACCGTCACCGACAACTGCACCGAGACCTCGAACCTGACGATCACCCAGGATCCCGCACCCGGCACGGCCCTGGTTCCGGGACGGTACGACATCACGCTGACGGCAGTCGACTCGTCCGGCAACAGCTCGTCCTGCACCGTCGCATGTTCGGTGGAGGACCGCGCCTTCCTGCGGGGCAACGTCAATGACCGCCGGGCTCACCGGCTCGACGTCATGGACCTGGTGGAGCTCATCCATCTGTTATTCGGCGGCCGCACGTTGGCCTTCGACTGCGAGGCTGCGCTGGACGTCAACGACGACGGCGTTCACGCCATCGCCGATGTCCTGGCACTTGCGCAGAGCATGTTTCAATCGACAACCTACGAAATCCCGGAGCCGTCTTCCGTACCGTCACTGGTCGTGCCGGACGGCGGCGACATACCCTCTATTCTCAGCTGTAACGAAGGAGAGATCTGCCAATGAAGATCCACGCTCTCACCGCCACAACCAGTTCCCGAATTCGACCGTTCCGGCTTGTCGCGATGACTGCCCTTGCGACCCTCGTACTCAACAGTGCTCACGGTGGATCCACTCTGACCTACTCGATCCCGGACGTCGCCCGTGTCACCGACCCGATCACCGTCTCCGTGGCCCTGACCAGCGATCACTCCACGATCGCGGCGGTCGGTGCCCGTCTGCAGTACGACTCGGCCCGCGTCAGTGTCAGCAACGTCGAGCTGGGCGACGCAGTGCCGGCGAGCTGGAGCCTCGTGTACGCTGACTCTGCCGCGGCCGGCGCCATCGACGTGGTCGTGACGGACATCACCTTGAACGCTGCATCGATGTCGACTCCGACGCACGCCGAGGTCGTCAACCTGACGTTCTCTCGTCTCGACGCGAGCGCGACACCGGTGAACTTCAGCTTCAGCTCAACGGCTCCAACGACCCCTCAGCAACTGTCGGCCTTCCCACAGAACCACTACGTGATCAACGTCGGCGCGACCGTCGATATCGAAGCGACGACCACCATCGACACGAGTGGTCCCAGCGTGGATCTCTGCCTCCTGGACCTGACAGCGCCCACCGTCAGCTGCCCGCCGGCGACCACCACGGCGTTCACGGACGCTTCCTGTCAGGCGTCCGTTCCGGACTTCGTGTCAGGCTTGACGGTATCGGACAACTGCACTCCCGCGGAAGATCTGGTGATCGTTCAGACCCCTGCCGCAGCCACGATCCTCGGCCCGGGAACCCACGTGGTCTCGGTAACGGTCACGGACTTGTCGAGCAACAGCACGACCTGCAACATCGACTTCACCGTCACCGATCGTTCATTCCTCCGTGGCAACGTCAACGCTCGCAGCTCGCACACTATCAACATCACGGATCTGATCGAGCTGGTCCAGATCCTGTTCACGGGCTTCCCCTTGACATTCGACTGCGAGGCAGCACTCGACGTCAACGACGACAGCTCGCAAAACATCGTCGACGTGATCACCTTGGCGTACGGGATGTTCCGACCTTCTCTGTACACGATCCCCGCACCGACGGGCACGCCGGGAGTCGTGATTCCGGACGGCGGTACCATCCCGTCAGCTCTGGGATGCGCAGAAGGAGAGCACTGCCCGTAGTCGACGGTCCGGACCTCCCACCTCCCGCTCCCGAACAGAAATGACATCTCGCTGGAGACCACGTCGCCAGAATCCTCCACAAGACAGCGAACGCTGTTGGATTCTGGCGACACGGATCGCCGGTCGAGATGTCCACCGTGTTCCGGGGAGTCCCCTGCGTGAAACACCGCGGCGGTAACTCCCCGTTCCGCATCGCGCACGATCGCTCCGAGGGCTCTGCGCAACGTTCTGATCATCGCCGCCGAGCTGCTTGCGCCCACACCTCGAGCCCACCGCCCCCGACGACGCCCTCGAGGCCACGATCGCCGTCCGCGGCCGTGAGCCGCCACCGCTCCCCGACGAGGCCTCCGGAGCCTGACCCCGGAGCCGGCGCACGACTCCAGCCTCCCTCCCCGGGCTCTCGGACCCGGACAGCGGGACGGCTGACGACGACGCGCTTCGCCGGTGCCACGCTCGACACGCCGGGCCTCCTTTCGAGCGAGCGCTGTTCCAGCGCACCGAAGTCGATCCGTACAGGATCGTCACTCTGCAGCCCGCCGCCCTGGCGCGACTGTGCACCGAGTCGAAGGCCCCCACGGACTCGGTCGAGAGCCACGAGAATCCGGGCCGCTGCCCCCAAGCTCTTGACGTCGCGACTCCACCGACCGACAATCAACCTGCTCGGCGTGTGAATCGATGAAGCCAGAGCCCACGGACGGTCATGATCTCCCGCTCCGCCTACCTGATCGCCGCCCTCGTCACGGTGCTCGCCGGATCGAGCCGCGAGGTCGACGCTGTCGAGCGGCCTCCCGGTTTCACGACCGACGTTCTGCCGCTGCTCGATCGTTTCGGCTGCAGCAACGCGAGCTGCCACGGCAAGGCAGACGGCCGAGGTGGCTTCAAGCTCTCCGTCTTCAGCTCGGCCCCTCGCTCGGACTGGGCCCAGGTCGTGCAGCGAGCACGCGGCAGGCGTATCTTCCCGGCGTCCCCCGAACACAGCCTGGTGCTCCGGAAGGCAACGGCTCGAGTGCCTCACGGAGGTGGCAAGCGCTTCGACCGGGACTCCGACGCGTACCGGACCGTGCACCGCTGGATCGCCGCGGGAGCGCCGTTCGCCCCGACCGGCGAACCTGAAGTCACCGGCATCGAGATCGAGCCGAAGGCGAGCGTCGTCGCGGTCGGCGGAGAGCAGCAGCTACGGGTCAATGCTCGATTCAGCGACGGCAGCTCTCGGAACGTCACGGGCGTGGCGCTCTACCGCTCGAACGGCGAGTCGCTCGCGTCCGTCTCCCCGAACGGCCTTGTCCGGGTGAAGGACCGTCTGGGAAACGTCGCGATCACCGCAAGATTCCTCAGCCACTTCGCGGTCTTTCAGGCCATCGTGCCGCGCCCACGATCGAACGCCGACGAGGCCACGGCGCCTCGTGAACCGTGGAAGGAGACAAACTTCATCGATCGGCTCGTCCATGGGCGGCTGCGAGATCTCGGCATCGAACCGTCCGTGATCTGCGACGACAGCGGGTTCCTGCGCCGCGTCTTCATCGACATTCTGGGCACGCTCCCAACGCCCGACGAGGTCCGACGATTCCTGGCCGATCGACGACCCGACCGCCGCGCGCGAATCGTCGACGAGCTGCTCGAGCGGCCGGAGTACGAGCACTACTGGGCGCTCAAGTGGGCCGATGTCCTCCGTGTCGACCGCACTGCGCTCGGTCACAAACCGGCGTACGCGTTCACGAGATGGCTGCGCGAGAGCCTCGCCGCCAACATGCCCTACGACCGCTTCGTCCGGAGAATCCTCACCGCCCGCGGAGTGCTCTCCGACGTCCCACAAGGTTACTACTACAAGGTCGTCGGCGACGCCGGAAACGTCGCGAGCGAGCTTTCGCAGACCTTCCTCGGGCTGCGCATCGCCTGCGCCAAGTGCCATCACCATCCGGTCGACGTCTGGGGCCAGCAGAGCTACTACGGGATGCAGGCGTTCTTCACACAGGTGAAGTTCGAGAGCACCTCGCGGGGCGAGGCGATCGTGACAGGCGGCAACCCGCAGACCAGGCACCCACGCAGCGGCGAAGTCGTCTACCCCCATGCCCTCGGAACGGTCATGCCGGATCATGCCCCCTCGGGAGACCGCCGTGCGCGACTCGCCGACTGGCTCGTCAGTGGAGAGAACCCCTGGTTCGCGAAGAACATCGTCAACCGGATCTGGGCGCACTTCACGGGTCGCGGTCTGGTCGAACCGGTCGACGACCTCAGCTCCACGAACCCGCCGACGAATCCGGAGCTCCTCAACGCCCTCGCGGGCCATCTCGTGGCCGGTGGATTCGACATCAAGAAACTGATCCGTACGATCACCGCATCGAGCACCTATCAGCTCTCCTCGTCTCCCAACGAGACCAACCGGAGCGACGAACAGAGCTACTCGCACGCCTACCTGAAGCCTCTCGAGGCCGAGGTGCTTCTCGACGCCGTCTGTCAGGCGGCCGGTGTACCGGAGAAGTTCGAGGGGGTGCCGGCGGGAACCCGCGCCATAGAGCTCTGGGACAGCAGCCTGCCACACTACTTCCTGCGTGTCTTCGGTCGGCCACTTCGCAAGTCAGCGTGCGTTTGCGAGAGAAACCCGGACACCAGCGTCGCACAGGCGCTCCACCTGATGAACTCTCCCCGGATTCACGCGAAGCTGGCGCACGACGGTGGCAACGTCGCCCGCGCCGTGGCCCGAACACAGAACGACGTCGAGCTGGTCGACGACCTGTACCTGACCTTCTTCAGTCGCCTGCCGAACGACGCGGAGCGACAATTCTGCTGCGAGTACTTGCGAGAGGCCGCGGACCGCCGATCGGCCGCGGAAGACCTCGCCTGGAGCATGCTCTGCTCCATCGAGTTCGTGTTTCGACGCTAGAAGGTGCCTCCCTCACGACATCAACGGAAACGCCCCCATGAGTAACGAGCGACGATACCACGACGCGCTCCGACGGCGGGACGTGCTGCGAGTCGGCTCTCTAGGCGCCTTCGGATTCGGCCTGAACCTGCCGCAGATGCTCTCCCTCGAGACGGCCCACGCCGATGCGAAGCTGCCGGGCCCGAGACGTGAGGTGTCGGTCATCTATCTCTTCCTCGCCGGCGGTCTCAGCACGATCGACACCTTCGACATGAAGCCGGACGCGCCCACCGAGGTCCGTGGCGAGTTCGACTCAATCTCGACCACGGTTCCGGGAATCCGGTACTGCGAGCACTTGCCTCGTCTCGCTCGTCACGCCACGAAACTGTCGCTGATCCGCTCCTTCGTCCACGGGAACAACGGGCACGGTGAAGCCGACAAGTACATGCTCACCGGATATCTGCGCGAGGAGCGCCCGTCGTTCGGGTCCATCATCTCGGAGGCCGGGCACGCACAGCCCGGTGGACGCAACGTCCCTCCGTACGTGGTCTTCCCGCGCATGCACCCCGCTGCGGGACCGGCGTTTCTCGGCTCGACGCCCGCCCCTTTCTTCATCGACGCGGACCCGAGCGACCCGGGGTTTGCCGTGCCGGACCTGATTCCCCCTCTCGAAGTCGACAGCACGCGGCTTGCCGATCGCACGCGACTGCTGCACCAGGTGGATCGCCTTCATCGACACGTCGACCGCAGAAGCCAGGCCGCGTCTTTCGCGAAGTTTCGCGAGCGCGCATTTCGGCTGATGACGTCATCCGAAGCGAAGAGTGCCTTCGACATCCAGGCGGAAACCGAGTCGGTGCGAACAGCCTACGGCAGCCATACCCTCGGGCAATCGTGCCTTCTTGCGCGCCGGCTTGTCCAGGCGGGCGTGCGCTACACGATGATCACCCACAACAACTGGGACACGCACGAGAACAACTTCGGAGACCTGAAGACGAATCTGCTGCCACAGCTCGACCAGGGAGTATCAGCGCTCCTGGGAGATCTCGAAGATCGCGGTCTGCTCGACAGCACCCTGGTGGTCATCACCGGCGAGTTCGGCCGCACCCCGAAGATCAACAAGAACGCCGGTCGGGACCACTGGGGAAACTGCTTCACCGTGGCACTCGCCGGCGGTGGCGTACAGGGAGGTCGCATCCATGGCGAGTCGGACAAGTGGACGAACGCCCCGACAAAGGATCCGGTTCGTCCTCTCGACTTCGCCGCAACGATGTTCCACATCCTGGGACTGGACCCCCGCAGAGTGGTTCATGCCCTCGATGGACGGCCGATGCACCTCCTCGACGAGGGGCGGATCATACGAGAGCTTCTCTGAGAGATCGCCAGTGAGCCCCCGGAGGACACCACTACCACTACTCCTTGTCGTCGGCTGCGTGCTCCTGAAGTTCGTCCCGGCGGACGCCATCGGCCCGGAGGCGCTCTACATATTCCCGGCGGGCGGTCAGCGTGGAACGACGGTGAACTTCAACGTTGGAGGACTCTACCTCCACGACGGCTGCGCCTTCGAGATGGAATCGGCCGCGACCTCCGGTGTCGAGCCCTGCGACCGCATCGAGCGCACCGCAACGACTCGCTTCGATCAGGAGGTCCGTCCGCAGACGGAGTTTCCACAGGAGCTGCTGATCCCCTCCGACTACGCGGGCAGCGTCCGCATCGCCGCGAACGCGACCGCAACGACCTGCCGATGGCGGGTCTGGACCGCACAGGGGATCACGTCGCCGCGCCCCTTCGTCATCGGCGACCTGCGCGAGATCATCGAGGACGAGATCTCCGGCGACCCGATCCCGACACCGGTCGAGCTGCCGCTGACGATCAACGGGCGCATCTACCCGCGGGAGGACGTCGACGTCTGGAAGCTCGAGGCCAGGAAGGGCCAGTCGATCACTTGCGAGGTCAACGCGTCGCGCATCGGGTCGACTCTCGATTCTCGTCTGGAGGTCCGCGACGAAAGAGGGCTACTCATCGCGGAAAACGTCGACCACTTCGGCTCGGACTCCCTCCTGCGATTCACTGCACCTCGGGACGGGGACTACTTCATCCACATCCACGACATCCGCTTCGGCGGACTTCCGAGCGCAGTGTACCGTCTGACCTTGACCGCCGGCCCCTGGGCGGACACCATCTATCCTCTCGGCGGCCGCCGCGGCGCGGAGTCGAGCTTCGAGCTCGTCGGCCAGGCGCTCCCGTCCATGCCGGTGACGATCGCTCTTCCCGCTGAGCCCGGGGAAGCGGGGACAACGAGGGACTTCGCTCCGCGGCTGCACATCGACGGCACCCCGCTGAATGAGGTTCTACTGGATATCGGGGAGCTCCCCGAGCTGCTAGAGTCCGAACCAAACGACGCGACCACCCACGGTAACTCGCTCGGAGTACCCGCAACGGTCAACGGGCGCATCGGTTCGCCGAAGGACGTGGACACCTGGACGATCGAGGCGCGCAAGGACGAGACGCTCCTCCTCCAGTTCCGCGCCCTGCGTTCGGGCTTGCCGCTCGTTCCACGGGTCGTCGTGCTCGACGCCGGCGGCCAGCAACTCCACGAGGGACGCACACGCAGCGAGTTCAAGGTGCCGGCGGACGGTGTCTATCACCTCCGCATCGAGGACCTCTTCGGTGGGCGAGGAGGTCCGCGATTCGTCTACCGACTCGAGGTGTCTCATGGTGCGGTGTGGCAGCCGCCCGGCTTCACGCTGGAGCCAGGCCAGCTCGAATGCGCGATCGTCAGAGGCGGCTCCACGGAGCTGACGGTGAACACGAGGCGATTCGGGGGGCTGACGGGAGACATCGAGCTCCACGTGGACGGCCTGCCGGAAGGCGTCACCGCGCTGCCGACGAGGATCCCCGCAGGAAAAGCCTCCGCCAAGATCAAGCTCACCGCAACGCCCGAAGCTCGCGTCGGTGGGTCAAGACTGAGAGTGCGCGGGTCTTTCAACATCGGACTGCGGCGAGTAACGCTCATCGCCACTCGCTCCATGGACGCCGGTCGCAGCCGATTCGACAGCGTCCTCCTCGTCGTCACCCTGCCGACTCCGTTCAAGTTCAACGGCGAGTACGAGCTCCCCTTCGCTCTTCAGGGTACGGTTCATTACCGACGACTGAAAATCGACCGTGGCGGCCACGAGGGACCGATCCGCTTCCGGCTCGCTGATCGTCAGATTCGCCACCAACAGGGAACTACGGGTCCGACGATCACCGTACCGGCAGGCGTCGACGAGTTCGACTACCCTCTGGCGATCTCGACGTGGACGGAGGTCGGACTGACGAGCCGCACGGTGCTCATGGCCTTTGCTGACGTCGAGGACGGTTACGGCGGCACGCATACCGTCGCGTACACATCGGTCGCGACGACCGCCCAGGTCATGATGCAGCCGAACGCGGGGCCGCTAAGCGTCGAGACCGATCGGCCGGCGCTCACCGCCTCGCCGGGCCTTGACGCGGTCGAGCTGCGAGTACGCGTCCGCCGCGACCCCCGCCTCCCGATGCCGGTACACGTCGAGCTCGTGACGGCGAGGCATATCCGGGGAGTCGAGACCACGCCGATCGAGCTTTCTCCATCACAGCATGAGGCCGTTCTTCGCATTCGTTTCGCGGAGAACGCCGGGCCGTTCAACACACCCCTCGCCGTGCAAGCGACCGCCCGGTTGACACGGGCCGTCACCATCCGCGGTCGTCCGCTGCGCAAGGGCGACCGGGTCGTCGCAGTCGCACCGGTCGAGATCGTCAGCCGCTGATTCTGCGTATACTTGTCCGCTGCAGTCCACGACGCCGCATTCCCGTTCCGCTCCCGATCCCCAACAGAGGTAAGTCATGGAAACCACGACCGAGAAGAGGCTGTCACAAACCGTCCGCGATTTCCTCTCATCCCCCAGAAAGATGCTCATCGGTGGCGACTGGGTGAACTCCTCCTCGGGAAAGACGTTTCCGGTCTTCGATCCGTCCAGCGGTGAGACCGTCGCCCACGTGGCCGAGGGCGATCGCGAGGACATCGAGCGTGCGGTGACTGCCGCTCGGAACGCGTTCGAGGACGGCCCGTGGCGAAAGTTGACACCGTCGGAGCGCGGACGCATCGTCTGGAAGCTCGGAGAGCTGATTCTCGAGAACGCCGACGAGCTCGCCGAACTCGAATCCGTCGACAACGGCAAGCCGATGGGCGTGGCACGGGTCGCCGACATTCCGCTGAGCGCCGACATCTTCCAGTACATGGCCGGCTGGGCGACGAAGATCGAAGGAACGACGATACCGATCTCCGTGCCGTACGCGCCCGGCGCGAAGTTCCACGCCTACACGCTGCGCGAGCCGGTTGGCGTGGTAGGTCAGATCATCCCCTGGAACTTCCCCCTGTTGATGGCGGCCTGGAAACTGGGCCCCGCGCTCACCACCGGCAACTGCGTGGTCCTGAAGCCGGCCGAGCAGACACCGCTCAGCGCGCTTCGACTCGGCGAGCTGATCCTGGAGGCCGGGGTTCCGCCGGGCGTCGTCAACATCGTTCCGGGCCAAGGCGAGACCGCGGGGGCGGCGCTGGCCGCGCACAGCGGCGTCGACAAGGTCGCGTTCACGGGCTCTACGGAGGTCGGAAAGCTGATCGTGCAGGCGGCAGCGGGTAACCTCAAGAAGGTCAGCCTCGAACTCGGTGGCAAGTCCCCGAACATCCTCTTCAACGACGTCGAGGACCTCGATGCCGCGATCGGCGGCGCGGCGTCCGCAATCTTCTTCAACCACGGACAGTGCTGCTGCGCCGGCTCGCGTCTCTACGTCGAACGCGGCGTCTTCGACCGCGTCGTCGAGGGTCTGTCGGAGCACGCAAGGAACATCCGGCTCGGTTCAGGGCTCGATGCCGAGACCGAAATGGGCCCGCTCGTCTCGGAGGAGCAGCTCGAGCGAGTCTGCGGCTTCCTCGCGAGCGGCGTCGAGGCGGGCGCGGAGACGGTCACCGGCGGCTGCAGGGTCGGTGACAAGGGTTACTTTGTCGAGCCGACCGTGATCACGAAGACGAGTCCGCAGATGAAGGTCGTCCGGGAAGAAATCTTCGGACCGGTAGTCGTAGCGGAACCCTTCGACGACATCGAGGAGCTGGTACCGGTCGCCAACGACAGCGAATACGGCCTCGCCGCCGGCATCTGGACGCAAGACATCAAGAAAGCGCACCTTGCCGCGGAGCGCCTGCGCGCGGGCACGGTCTGGATCAACTGCTACAACATCTTCGACGCGGCCCTTCCCTTCGGCGGCTACAAGCAGTCCGGATGGGGACGCGAGATGGGCCACGAGGTCCTCGAGCTCTACACGGAGACGAAGGCCGTCGTGGTAGGTCTGTGACGACGCTCCACCCGTAAATACGGACTCGGGGAGACTTTCGCGCGTTGGTCGCAGACCGGAGGCCCGACCTCCCGGTGCTTCAGAGCGGCGGGCAGGTCGTGGGGGGGGGGGGGCGCCCCCCCCGCCGCCCCCCGGGGGGGGGGCGCGCACCCCCCCCACCCCGGGCGCGCCC